>JAQSWG010000102.1 GCA_029266735.1 Ornithinibacter sp. | reverse complement strand
TGTTGACGAGCAGGTCGACGGGTCGGTCCCGGTCCGCGAGCCGGTCACACACCAGGCCCGTCGCCTCGCGGTCCGCGAGGTCGGCGACGAGCACCTCCACGGCAACCCCGTGGCTCGCGGTCAGCGTGCGTGCGAGCTCTTCGAGCCGACCCCGGTCGCGAGCGACGAGGACGAGGTCCGCTCCTTCGCGGGCCAGCCGCTCGGCGAAGGCCCTGCCGATGCCGGCCGAGGCGCCGGTGACCAGTGCGGTGCTCATGGTCCGAGCACTGTATGCCGGTCCTGTGGGCCGGGGGAGGCGTGGCGTACCGCTGGGTAGGGTGATGCGGTGCGCATTGCGACCTGGAACGTCAACTCCATCCGCTCCCGCATCGACCGCGTCGAGGCCTGGCTCCAACGGTCCGACGTCGACGTCCTCGCCATGCAGGAGACCAAGGCCAAGGACGAGCAGTTCCCCTACGACCGGTTCCGGGCCCTGGGGTACGAGGTGGCGCACCACGGCATGAACCAGTGGAACGGCGTCGCGATCCTCTCGCGCGTCGGGCTGGAGGAGGTCGAGGTCGGGTTCAGTGGTGACCCCGGGTGGGGTGAACCGCTCGCCGCCGAGGCCCGCTCGATCGGGGCGACCTGTGCCGGCATCCGGATGTGGTCGCTCTACGTGCCGAACGGACGCGCCATCGGCGACCCGCACATGGCGTACAAGATCTCGTGGCTCACCGAGCTCAAGGAGCAGGCTCGCGGCTGGGGGGCAGCCGGCCGGCAGGTCGCGCTGTGCGGCGACTGGAACATCGCACCCTTCGACGAGGACGTCTGGTCGATGGAGTACTACCTCGACAAGAGCCACGTCTCACCCGGCGAGCGGGCCGCCTTCCATGCGTTCCTCGACGCCGGCTTCGTCGACGTGGTGCGGCCGCACGCGCCGGGCCCCGGCGTCTACACGTACTGGGACTACCAGCGGCTGGCGTTCCCCAAGAAGCGGGGAATGCGCATCGACTTCGTCCTCGGCTCACCGGCGTTCGCAGCGCGCGTCGCCGGCGCCGTCATCGACCGGGAGGAGCGCAAGGGCGTGGGTGCGAGCGACCACGCGCCGGTGGTCGTGGAGCTCGAGGACTGACTGGTGCGGCCGTCCCACCGCTGTCACCGCGTGAGCAGGCCGCGCACGTACGCCGCCTGACCGGCGTGCTGCGCACAGTCGTTGAGCACACTCACCAACCGGACGGCAAGGGTCACCGGCGGGTCCCAGCGCTCGTCGACGACCCGGTCGAGGTCGCGGTCGGTCACCTCCCGCAGGACCGCCGCAGCCATGTCCTGGGCGGCGTCGTGGTACGCGCGCAGGTCGTCTGCCGAGGCCCGGACGGCGAGCACGTCGCGGGCCGAGTGCCCGTAGCCGTGCGCCGTGGCCGGAAAGGGCAGCCCTAACCGGTCGTACCACCCGGCGGAGGTCCACACCTGCTCGACGCCGAACGCGGCGGCGACGTGGTCGTCGAGGAGGCGGCTGAGGTGCCACACGAGCCACGCCACGGTGTTCGCCCCTTCGGCGGGTGGCTCCGCCAACCGCTCCGGGGGCGTCTCGTCGAGCACCTCGTGCACCGTCTCGCGGACCCGCCCGAGCGCGTCGAGAACGAGGTCGGCCGTCGTCGCCATGGTGCCGACGCTACCCGGTGCGGCGCCGCCGGTCACAGACCGACGACGGGCGGAGCCGGCGGTGCGTTCTGGCGGCGTCCACCGAGGGCGAGCGACGCCACGGCACCGAGCACCGCGGCCACGGCGGCCCCGCGGAACACCCAGGTGACCTGGACGACGGCGGCGTTCTTGAGAGCCTCGGTGTCCGTCGGATCGGGCAGGGCCGAGACGGCGGCGTAGTACTGGTTGAGCCCGACGGCCGTGAGGAGCGCGACGCCGACGACCATGCCGACCATCCGGGCCACCACGACGAGCGCGGACGCCGTGCCGTGGGTGTCCCGGGACGCCTCGGCCAGCGCGGCGTCGTTGACCGGAGCGAGCGTCAGACCTATCCCCAGCCCGGTGAGGGCGAGCACGAGGGTGGAGGACGCGTCGTCGAGCGAGCCCTCGCCCCACGTGGTCATCACGGCGAGTCCGGCCGCCGCGACGCCGAGGCCGAGCGCCGCCACGACGCCGTCGCCCAGCCGGCGCAGTGCCCACCCGCCGGCCAGGGCCCCCACGGGCACCGCGACGAGGAAGCGCACGAGGACGAGCGCCGCCTCGGTCTGGCTCGAGGTGTGGACGAGGCGGGCCAGCAAGGGCACGTCCACGATGACCGCGACCAGCGCGACGCCGACGAGGAGGGAGACCACGAGCGCCCAGACCAGCCGCCCGCGGACCAGGCCGCGGGGAACGAGCGGCGACGGCGAACGGCGGTGGTGGACGGCATAGCCGACCGCCAGGAGTGCGGCGACCGGGAGCAGTGCGAAGCCGAGCGGCCCCACCACCTCGCTCTCCGGCTCCGACGCGGCGAAGGTGAGGACGACGCACCCGAGGGCACCGCCGAGGAGCACGGCGCCGAGCAGGTCGGCCCGGCGGAGGAGGCCCCAGACGCCTCGGCCACCGACGGTGAACAGGGCGAGGAGGAGGATGCCGGCCACCAGCCCGATGGGCGTCGCGAGCCGCGACGTCGCGGTGCCGAACGGGACGAAGGGCAGGCCGAGGGAGACGCTCGTGGTCAGGGAGTCGGGCGCGGCCAGCGCCAGGAAGCCCGCGGCAACTGCCGCCGCTGCCAGCACGAGGACCACCGGCCGGGGGCGCGGCACCGTCAGGCCGCCGGTGACGACGACCGCCCCGACCAGGAGCAGGCCGAGCCCCGCATTGATCCAGAAGATGGCCCTCCAGTCCGCGATGACGAGCACGAGGGCCCCGAGCACCGGTCCCAGCACCGATCCGAGCTCCTGCACCGCACCCACGACGCCGAGCGGGACCCCGCGCCGGTCGGGCGGCCAGAGCTGCGCCACGATCGCGAGGGTGGCCGGGACCAGTCCTCCCCCACCGACGCCCTGGACCACCCGGCCGCCGACGAGCACGGGCAGCTCGACCGCCAGTGCCGTGATCACCGACCCGACGACGAAGACACCGAGACAACCGAGGAGCACCCGCTGGCGGTCGACGAGGTCCGCGACCCGGCCGATGAGCGGAAGCACCGCGACGTAGCCGAGGAGGAAGCCCGAGATGATCGGTGTCGCCCGTTGGAGGGCATCGATGCCCACGCCGACGCCACGCATCATGTCGGTGAGGGCCAGGACGACCACGTAGGTGTCCGCCGCGGCGAGGGAGACGGCGACCGCGGCCGTCGTGAGGAGCGCCCTAGGGGCGGGTGATCTCAACGGGCGCACCGTAGTCGGTGAGGCTGAGGAGGTAGGTGGCCTGGACGCCCGGGAAGAAGGGGCCGACGAGGGTCGCGGTGCGCAGCTCTCCTGCGGACGTCAGGCCGTAGCTGACCCGGTAGGTGCCGGTTCCGTCCCCGAGGTGGAAGAGCTCCTTGATGGGTGCGCCGGGCAGCGTCCCGTCGATGCGGTCCAGGACCTCCGCGCCGGCCCTCGCCCGGCCGGCCGCCGTGGGGTCGCCCGTCTGCGGCAGCAACGCGGAGATCCCCTTCGCCGGGTCGAAGAACATCGCCGGGTTGGGCGCCCCCAGGGTGTCGAGGTCGGTCTCCACGTAGTCGGGGGTGAAGAACTTCAGGTATGCCGTCTCGCCGACGGCGATCACCTCGATCGTGCCGGCGACGCCCTCGATCGTGCCGGTGATCGTGCCCGAGAAGGCGGGTTCGGTGGCGCTGATCGCGCCGGCGCCCTTCGCGGCGGTGACGCCGTTCTCCCTCGGCGGGACGTCCCGACTGGAGAGGTCGAGCTGGACGCTCCCGGCCGCGTCGAACGTGGCCTTCGCCGCGGACAGCCGCTCCGCCGGCGACGGCTCGGACGCACCCTCCGACCCCGCGTCCGTGCCCGAGCACCCCACGAGCACGGCACCGGCGAGCATCGCGGCGACGGCGAGGGCGAGGGGGCGGCGCATGGCCACACCCTAGGCGGCCGGTCGAGGGTGGCCACGCCACCTCCGGTGGTCGCGGAGCAGCCGCGTGTCCTCACCTCCCGCGGCGGACGTCAGCGCAGGAGGATCCCCGCCTCACCGAGGTCCACGACCACGGTGTCGCCGTCACGCACCTCGCCGGAGAGCAGCGCGGTGGCGAGCCGGTCCCCGATCTCCCGCTGGACGAGGCGGCGCAGCGGCCGCGCCCCGTATGCCGGGTCGTAACCCTGCTCGGCCAGCCAGGCCCGCGCAGCGTCGGTCACCTCCAGGGCGATCCGGCGCTCGTGCAGTCGGGCGGAGAGAGCACGCACCTGGAGGTCGACGATGCGGCTCAGCTCGTCGGTCGTCAGCGCGTCGAAGACGACCACCTCGTCGAGCCGGTTGAGGAACTCCGGCTTGAACGCCGCGCGCACCGCGGCCATGACCGACTCCCGCTTGGCGCTGGGCTCGATGGTGGGGTCGATGAGGAACTGGGACCCGAGGTTCGACGTCATGACGAGGATGACGTTGCGGAAGTCCACCGTGCGACCCTGGCCGTCGGTGAGCCGGCCGTCGTCGAGCACCTGGAGCAGGATGTCGAACGTCTCCGGGTGCGCCTTCTCCACCTCGTCGAGGAGCACGACGGAGTACGGCCGGCGTCGGACCGCCTCGGTGAGCTGGCCGCCCTCCTCGTAGCCGACGTAGCCGGGTGGGGCCCCGATGAGGCGGGCCACGGCGTGCCGCTCGGAGTACTCGCTCATGTCGATGCGGACCATGGCCCGCTCGTCGTCGAAGAGGAAGTCCGCCAGGGACTTCGCGAGCTCGGTCTTGCCGACGCCCGTCGGCCCGAGGAAGAGGAAGGACCCGGTGGGTCGGTCGGGGTCCGCGACGCCGGCGCGGGCCCGGCGGACGGCATCCGACACCGCGCGCACGGCCTCGGTCTGGCCGATGAGGCGCGCCCCGATGAGTGACTCCATCGAGAGGAGCTTCTCCGTCTCACCCTGGAGCAGGCGACCGGCCGGGATGCCGGTCCATGCGGAGATCACCTCGGCGATGTCGTCGGCGCCGACCCGCTCCTTGACCATGAGGTCGGCGGTGGCGATGGCCGACTCGGCCTGCTGGGCCTGTTCGAGCTGCGTCTCGAGGCCGGGGATCTCGCCGTACAGGAGCCGGGAGGCACCCTCGTAGTCCCCCTCGCGCTGGAGCCGGTCGGCCTGGGTGCGCAGGTCGTCGAGGCGTGCCTTGAGGTCGCCGACCCGGTTGAGCCCGGACTTCTCGGCCTCCCAGCGCGCGGTGAGGGCCGCGAGCTGCTCGGTCTTCTCGGCGAGGTCGGCGCGCAGCTTCTCGAGCCGCTCGACCGACGCCTCGTCCTTCTCCTTGGCGAGGTGCAGCTCCTCCATGCGGAGCCGGTCGACCGCCCGGCGCAGGACGTCGATCTCCACCGGGCTGGAGTCGATCTCCATGCGGAGCCGGGACGCCGCCTCATCGACGAGGTCGATGGCCTTGTCGGGCAGCTGGCGACCCGTGATGTACCGGTCGGACAGGCTGGCGGCGGCCACCAGTGCGGTGTCCTCGATCTCGACCTTGTGGTGCGCCTCGTAGCGCTCCTTGAGCCCGCGGAGGATGGCGATCGTGTCCTCGACGCTCGGCTCGCCGACGAAGACCTGCTGGAACCGGCGCTCCAGCGCTGGGTCCTTCTCCACGTGCTCACGGAACTCGTCGAGGGTCGTCGCCCCCACGAGGCGCAGCTCCCCCCGGGCCAGCATGGGCTTGAGCATGTTGCCGGCGTCCATGGCGGACTCACCGGTCGCGCCGGCACCCACGACCGTGTGCAGCTCGTCGATGAAGGTGATGATCCGCCCGTCGGAGCCCTTGATCTCCTCCAACACGGCCTTGAGGCGCTCCTCGAACTCGCCCCGGTACTTGGCGCCGGCGACCATCGCCGCCAGGTCGAGGCTGAGCAGCCGCTTGCCACGGAGGGACTCCGGGACGTCGCCGTCGACGATCCGCTGGGCCAGGCCCTCCACCACCGCCGTCTTGCCGACGCCGGGGTCGCCGATGAGCACCGGGTTGTTCTTCGTCCGACGGCTCAGCACCTGCACGACGCGGCGGATCTCACTGTCCCGGCCGATGACCGGGTCGAGCTTGCCGTCCCGCGCGGCCTGGGTGAGGTCCGTCCCGTACTTCTCGAGCGCCTCGCTCGTGGCATCCGGGTCCTCGCTGGCCACCTTGGCACCGCCGCGCAGGTGCTCGAGCTGGGCCTCGAGCGCGGCGGCGTCGCCCTGGACGGCCTTCTTCTCCAGGAGGGCGAGGAGCAGGACGTCGGTGGACAGGTAGGAGTCGCCCCGGGCCGCCATGAGGGTGGTGGCGTGCTGCAGCACCGCGAGAGCGGCCTGGCCGAGGCCCGGCGTGGCGACGGACGAACCGCTGCTGCGGGGCATGCGGGACAGGACACCTCGGGCGGCCGCCGCCACCCCTTCGGCCGAGGTGCCCGCGGCGGCCAGCAGGGCCGCCGTCGTCGTGCCCTCCTGCTCGGCGAGCGCCAGGGCGAGGTGGGCGGGCGTGATCTCGGGGTGCCCGGCGCTCTGGGCCGCGCGCTGGGCGACGGCGAGCGCCTCGGCGACCTTCGTCGTGGGCTTCAGCTCCATGGAGAACTCCTTGGGCGCAGGGGGATACGTGTCCTCGGGTGCAACCGGACCAAAGTTGAGTGTATTCCGCTCAAGGACGTGCCGCGCGTCAGATGACGCCGGGGGTCAACAGGTCGCGGAGAGCTGTTCGGCGTCGGCGTCGTCGGGCGTCGCCGACGGTGACGGCGACGAGGAGGGGCGTGTGGTCGGCGCCTCCGTGGGCGCCGTCGGGGCGGGGGTCGCCGTCGGTGTCTTCGGGTTCAGCGAGCGCTGGACCAGCGCGTGGATCTCGTCGAAGTCGGGCCGCGCCGGGCTCACGACGTTGCTCGTCAGCGGCAACGAGCGGATCGAGTTCCCCTCCTGGATGCGGAGGACGAGGTCCACCCACGCCGGCAGCTGGGAGCCCGGGACGTCCACGTCGACGTTGTCCTTCACCACGGACGCGATCTGGGGGTACCGCGAGAGCAAGGACACCGGATCCGCCTGCTCGATGAGGGCACCCGCGACACACCGCTGTCGGCGCATCCGGCTGAAGTCGTCGCTGCCGGCGCGGGACCTCGAGTACCAGAGGGCGTGCCTGCCGTCCAGACGCTGCAGGCCAGGTTCGATCCACTCCTCCGTGCCGTTCGTCCAGCGGATGGAACCGTTGGCTCGCTGTGAGCAGTCGACGCACACCCGCTCCTGGACGTTGACCTCCACGCCGCCCATCGCGTCGACCAGGGCGCGGAAGCCGTGGAGGTTGATGACGACGGAGTGGTCGATCTCCAGCCCGGTGACGGCACCGACCACGTCGACCGTGGACTGGCGCCCAGGGTTCTCGACGCCGGGGAACAGGTCCGGCCGGCCCTCGGCGAGGGTCCAGATGCCGTTCATCAGG
>JAQSWG010000101.1 GCA_029266735.1 Ornithinibacter sp. | reverse complement strand
CCTTCCGTGAGGCGGCGCGCGTGCTGCGCCCCGGTGGCAGGTTGGTCTTCTCGACGTCGCACCCCGTGCGATGGGCCTTCCCGGACGACCCAGGGCCCGACGGCCTCACCGTGACGAGCTCGTACTTCGACCGCACTCCGTACGTCGAGAGCGAGGCGGGTGTCGTGACCTATGCCGAGCACCACCGGACCGTCGGCGACCTCGTGCGTCAGGTCGTCGGGGCCGGCCTCGTGCTCGTCGACCTCGTGGAACCGGAGTGGCCGGCGCGGAACGAGTCCACGTGGGGCGGCTGGTCACCGCTGCGAGGGCGCATGCTGCCCGGGACGCTCATCGTCGTCGCGGACCGAGCCGGCTGAGCGTTGCGTCAGCGCCCGTGGCGGGAGGTGGTGAGCTCGTCCATGGAGACGTCCCGGCCCTCGTCGCGCCGGGATGGCGTGGTTCCGGCGAAGGCGAGGAACGCCCCGGCAGCGAGGGCGATGAGAGCCAGGACCCCGAGGACGATCGGCGCGCGCCGCACGAGGCTCAGCTGCGCGTTGCTCGCTTTTGCCTCCTCGACGTTGGCGGCCACCGTCTCGTCCGTGAAGCTGAGCTCGAGGTCGAGGACCGTCGTACCGTCGTCGAGCTGACGCACCTGGGCCTCGCTCTGGTCGATGATCTTGCCCGTGCCCTGGTCGATCCACAGCGTCTTCTCGGTGGAGTAGAGACCTGAGATGCCGTTGCTGATCTCGGCGGGCTCATCCGTGAGCGAGATGAGGAACTTGTACACGGGGAGGCCGTCGATCTCCTCGTCGGCCTGGAACTCGGCGTCGACCGCACGGCCGACGAGGCCGTCCCAGTACGGGTAGGTCTCCTGCTGGACGTCGAAGGGGAACTTGTTGACCAGGCCATCGTGCGGCTCGGCGGCCGCCCCCACGTACTCCTCGTCGTTGACGGCGAGTGCGGTCCGTCGGTCCGTGGCGAACCGGTCGGTCCCGGCGGTGACGAGAGGACTGCCCTCGGACTCGTCCTCGGTGCAGTCCGGGCCTTCGCCGACATCTCGCATGAGGCACGAGAAGGTGTCGAAGACGATGACGTCGTCGTCGGAGGCCTCCCCGTCGGCGACGGTGCGGCTCACCGCCTTGACGGCGGACCCTTCACCGCTCGGGAGGACCGCCGCCTGACCGCTCAGGCGGGTCGTCGTGTCGGTGTCCAGCGGCGTCCTCTTGACCTGGTCCGGGACGTACACCAGAGCGAGCACCGCCGCCGTGAGAAGGAAGCCCGCGAGGCCGAAGAGGATGAAGCCGACGGTCTTCCGCATGGCACCGTTGCCCTTGTCGTGAGAAGTGGCGATCGCAGCGACACTACCAGTGGGTAGATGGGCAGTGGCAAGCATCCGGGACCCCTGGCCACGCGTGTCCGGAGCCCTCACGAGCCGACCGCCCACTCGCCCCTTCGGGCGACGCGTTGTGCCTCGGTCACACGAGCTCGGGGTGGGTGCGGAACCAGTCGATCGTGCGGCGCAGCCCCTCTTCGACCGGGATGGCCGGGTGCCACCCGAGCCGTTCCGCGGCTCGTGTCGTGTCGGGCTGGCGCACCGAGGGGTCGTCGACCGGTCGGGGCACGAACACCACCTCCGACGGGGAGTCGCAGAGCTCGATGACCCAGCGCGCGAGGTCGAGGACCGCGAGCTCGTGGGGGTTGCCGAGATTCATCGGTCCCGGCTCGGAGGAGCCGGCCAGCGCGACCACCCCGGCGATGAGGTCGTCGACGTAGCACACGGAGCGGGTCTGCGAGCCGTCCCCGGCCACCGTGACCGGCTCCCCCCGCAGCGCCTGGCGGATGAAGTTGGGGATGGCGCGCCCGTCGTTCGGTCGCATCCGGGGGCCGAAGGTGTTGAAGATCCGGGCGATGGCGGTGTCGACCCCGAGGGTCTGGCGGTAGGCCAGGCTGACCGCCTCGGCGAACCGCTTGGCCTCGTCGTAGACACCGCGTGGCCCGACGGGGTTGACGTGTCCCCAGTAGGTCTCCGGTTGCGGGTGGACCTGAGGGTCCCCGTACACCTCGGAGGTCGAGGCGAGCACGAACCTCGCACCCTTGTGCCGTGCCAGCCCCAGGGCATGGAAGGTGCCGACCGACCCCACCTTGAGGGTCTCGATGGGCAGGTTCAGGTAGTCGATGGGGGACGCCGGGCTGGCGAAGTGCAGGACGAGGTCGACCGGCCCTCCGACGTGCACGTAGTCCGTCACGTCGGTCCGGACCAGGCGGAAGCGGTCGCTCGGCCCGATGTGGGCCACGTTCTCCGGCGTCCCGGTGAGGAAGTTGTCGAGGCAGACGACCTCGTGCCCCGCGGCGACGTAGGTTTCGCACAGGTGCGAGCCGAGGAAGCCGGCCCCGCCCGTGACGACGACGCGACTCACGACGCAGCGTCGGGTGCTGCGGTGCTTCCGCTCATGAGCTCGTCTCCCTCGGCGGCTTGGGACGCGCTGGACCCTACCAGCGGGTAGGGCTCGTTGCTCCTGGGCGAGGCCGCGGGTACTCGGCCGGAAATGGGGCCTTACAGTGCCACGCATGACCCGGCTCCCCGCCCTGGACGGGCTCCGCGCGGTTGCGGCCCTCCTCGTCGTGGTGACGCACGCGGCATACCTCACCGGGTTCACCGTCAACGGGGGGCTGCCGGGGCGAGTGGCCGGGCGCGGGGACTTCGGTGTCGCCATCTTCTTCGCGCTCTCCGCAGGCGCTGGCCCTGCAGATCTACCTGCCGGGAACCGACATCGACGAGTTCTCGCAGTCGTGGAGCATCTCGACCGAGATCGCGTTCTACATCGCGCTCCCGTTCGTCGTCCTGCTGCTCGGGCTGGCCCGGCGCCGCCATCCCGACCTGCCCGTCGCACTGCTCATGGCCTCGGCGGTGCTCTCGATGCTCTTCGTCGCCTTCATGCCCGTCGGAGTGGTCGGGGAGGACGTGCTCGTCGAGCGCTGGCTCCCCGCCCGCTGGCCCAACTTCGCCGTCGGGATGCTGCTGGCGGAGGTGCTCATGCGCCCGCAGACGAGGTTCGCGGCTGGGGTGACGCGCTTGGCGCGCGACACATCGGGCTGCCTCGTCCTGGCCGGTGCCGCGCTTGTCCTGGGGACGACGCCGATCGCCGGACCGCTCACGCTGGGGCCGGTGTCCGGGGTACAGCTCGCGATCCGGCTCGCCCTGTCCTCCGTCGTCGCCGGGCTGCTCCTCGCGCCGCTGGTGCTGGGCCATGGCGACGCCTATGCCCGGGCCCTGTCCTCCCGGCCGGCTCGGGCCGTGGGCACTGTGTCGTACGGCCTCTTCCTGTGGCACCTGCCGGTCTTCTCGGCCGTGTACGCGGTGAGTGGGGGGCAGGTGTTCAGTGGGGGGATCCTCGCGCTCCTCGCGATCGGCCTGCCCGTCAGCCTGGGACTGGCGTGGCTCAGTCACGTGGTCGTCGAGGTGCCGGCGATGAAGTGGGCTGCGCGACGGGTCCCACACCGGCGAACACCGCTGCCGCGGTGACGGCGAGGGTCACGACCGCTTCCACCCACGGAAGGGTTGGGTGTGCCGGGTCGGTGATCGCCGCAAGCACGCCCGATGCCGTCACGAGCGCCACGACGGTGAGCGCCGTTCCCGCCTCTCGATGCGGACGTCGCCTGCCGAGGAGGCGGAGGACGACGAGCGCCCCGCCCGCGGCGAGGGCCGCCCAGGGACCGGCGACGAGAAGCGCGCCGCCGAGCGTGAGCAGGGCCACCGCTCGTGGCGACGGCGTGCCGTTCGGCCTCGTGGTCGAGGCGCTGGCGCGCGGCCCTGACCGGTCGGGCACGAGCAGGAACAGGGGCACGAGGAGGGCGAGTGCGAGCCCCACGCCGAGGGCCCATCGGTAGGGCCGGTCGGGGGCGAACCGGACCTCCAGGGCACCGGACGCCCCGTCCGGGACGACGAAGCCCTGACGGAAGCCGTCGACGACGATCGGCCTCAGCGTCCGCCCCTCGAGCGATGCCTCCCAGCCGTCGTTGTGGTTCATGCTCAGCGCGAGCAGCCGTTGCGGTCCCTCCGCGACGGTGCCGGTGAGGAGCGCGGGGGTCCGCGCCAGGACGTCGAGGGAAGCCGCCGGCGTTGCCGCCGTCGCCGGGGCGTGGGTCAGCACCACGGATGCCGGACGCAGCGAGGGGTCGCCCCGCACCTCGATCTCGTGGCTCGTGCCGGCGCCCCACGTCACCGCCCCACAGGCCCGCCACGTCAGGTCTCCCTCCCCCCAGAGTGCCGACCGTGGACCGTCCACCCGGGTGGGCACCCGAATGGCGTCGACGGTGAGCTCCGGGCCAGCTCCGCAGGGCCGGCTCAACCGCTCCTGTGGACGAGGCAGCTCGGCTCCGGTGAGGCGGATCTCCTCGACCTCGAGGGCTGCCGGAGCGCCGCGACTACCACCGACGATCGGCAGGACCCGGATCGACACCGTACGGATGTCGCGTCCGCCGACAGCCAGGCGCCCGTCGGCCGATGCCCGCACGACCTCCTCCCGGTCGTCCAGCCGGACCTCGACGAACGGGCGGTGGCGCGCCATCCAGCCACGCCGGGCCGTGACCGTCACGTCACGCAGGTCGGCCGGCTCGTCGAGGGTGAGGGTGAGGGTGGGGGATGCGTCGTCCGGGGCCGGGCTCCAGGCGCTGCGGTCATCACCGTCGACGACTCCCTCAGGTCGTCCCCCCAGCGACACCGTCCGGCTGCTGCTCGCCGTGACGGCCACGCCCGGCACGGCCAGACCCGGTGGGTCCGCTGCCCACCGCGAGACGTCCAGTGTCCCGCTCGCCACCACGGGACCCTCCCCCGTCGCGGTGACGCGACGGGCGAGCACGGCCCCCGCTTCGGCGTCCCGCCCTCCTTCCAGGTAACAGACCACGGCCTCCTCCGGCTGGACACACCCGTCCGAGCCCGGCAGCCCGCCGGTGAGGACGACGGCGTCGGCGCGGTCGGCACGGTCGTGGGGACCGACGACGACCTCGGTAGCCCGGATCCCGTCGAGGTCGACGGCGACGAGCCCGGTGACGACTCCCGCCGGGTCCCCGTCGTCGGTCTCCATCACCTCGACCGCCAGCGTGCGCGTGACGCCACCCGGCAGCGGAATGTCGACCCGTCCCGACGGGGGCACGTCCACCCGCACGCTCCCCGTGTCGGTGCGGGCCTCGAGCCGAGTCGGCACCCCGAGGCCGGCATACCGGTCACGGTCGCCCAGCACGTCCACCCGGACCGAGGACACCGAGCGCGGGCCGTCGAGGTGGATCTCCACGGTGGGGTGCGGGTCGTACTGCACGACCCACGCTGTCGTCGGGTCCCCGTCGAGGACCGAGGCGGGTCGGTCGGCCGGACGCAGGCCGGCCAGGGTGTAGGTGGTGGCAAGCGACGAGCTCGCGCTGACGCCCGCCACTCCCCCGGTGAAGGCCGTGACCGCATGACGGGAGAGGTCGTCCCACGGTCGGTAGTCGCGCGTCCCGGCGAGCTGGTCCGCCGCCAGCGTCGAGGACGTGTCGCGCCCCCGCGTCGCGCCGAACCACCGCTCACGGGCGCGGTAGCCGTCCGTGACGACCCGCCGGCCGGGGTCGACGCCGGGCACCCGATGTCCGTCGAGGACGGCCAACCCGTCCACCCCTGCGTCGGAGACCGCCAGGAGGTCCTCCGGGCCGCCGGAGACGGCGACCGTGTCCGACACCGGCTGCGTCACGGCGAGCGGCGCCGCGCTGCCGATGTCGTACACCTCCACCGGGAAGACCCGCTCACCGCTGGAGTCGATCCGCGTCAGCCCGAACCCCTTGGCGAGGTCCACGTCGGGGGTGGAGCGCACCGCCGACCGGGCGTAGGTCACCGAGGGCTGCCCCGCGGATGCGGTGTCCAGGTCGTTGCGCAGGACGAGGAAGCGAACACCGAGCCGACGCAGCACGGCGACGGCGCCCCCCACGTCCCGGCCGGTCTGGAGCCGCTGCTCGACGGCGTCGAGGACCCGGATGGTGCCCGCGGGGGTGAGCGGCACGGCATCGCGGACGGCGTAGACGGCCCGGGACAGCGGCCGGATCGGCTCGTCGATCGTGCGACCCCATTCGTACTCACCGAAGCTCGCCGCCGGCACGACCAGCGCCCGTCCCAGGTGCTCACGCTCCGACAGCCAGGCGCCCGCCTCCCGCCACTGGCGGGCCATGTCGGTGAAGGTCCCCCGGGGCGCGATGGCGCCGGACAGACCGGGAGAGGCGGCGATGAGGACCACCGTGATCCCGGCGGCCGCCGCGGGCAGGCGCACCCGGAGCGGTCGGCCCGCCAAGGCCCCCAGTCCACGGTCGAGGGCGTGCGCCAGCCCGACGGCCAGCGGCAACCGCACGAGGGGGTCCGCCTTGTGGATGTTGCGGAACGCGACGAGCGGGCCGTCCAGCATCGCCTGGGCGAGCGGCGCGAGGGGCGACGAGACCGGGCCGATGTGTGGCACACCGAGCAGGACGACGCCGAGCGCGAGCGTCACGAGGACGAACCGCCGCTCGGGCAGACCCCGCAGGGCGAGCCCCGACAGGGACAGCCCGGCGACGAGGGCCGTCACGACGACGAGAAGAGGACCGGTGGCCACGGCATACCCGGCCGGCCACCACTCCCCCCCGGAGGTGACGACGAACCCCAGCCAGTGGGTCGTGCCGCGGGTGACGTCGAGGAGGTCGATCTCCCGCACGACGTCGGCGGCGCGCTCGATCCAGTCGAGGAAGGGAGGGGACCAGCGTCCCAGGAGCACCAGCGGCGCCAGCCACCACACGCTGGCCGCAGTGACCAGGCCGGTCCACCACCAGGTCAGGGGGTTCCGCCACCACTCGCGGCGCGTGACCAGCCACAGGCCCGTCGGCACCGCGGCGAGGATCGTCGCCGTCGCGTTGACGCCGCCGCACCCGAGGACCGCGAGGGCGGAGAGCGCGGCCGCCCGGCGTGGGCCGATCCGGCCCCGGTTCGCGAGCACGACCGGCAGGAGGATCGCCGGCACGAGGAGCACCGGGAGCGCCTCGGACGACAGCCCACCGATGGTGGACAGCACGCGAGGGCTCAGGGTGTACGCGAGCGAGGCGAGAACTCGCGCTGTCGGGCTCGCCACCCCCAATGCCCCGAGCAGGGCATGTGCGGTGAGCAGGCCCACGGCGAGGATGACGCTCCACCACAGACGCTGCGCCACCCAGACGGGAACCACCTCGCCGAGGACGCCGAGGAAGGGCCCCATCGGAAAGAGGTAGCCGTACCCCTGGTTCTGCAGCACCCCCCAGGTCACCTGCGGGTCCCAGAGGTGTGCAGCCCTCCCGAGGAAGCGCCACGGGTCGACGTAGAGGTCGTTCTTCGTGTCCTCGGACACCCGCCCGGCGGGCACCGACCACGCCACCGCGCACACGAGGAGAAGGGCCGCGCCGAGCCGGAGCCGGGCCCCGCGGACCCCCTCCGTCATCGGCGCCGGAGCACGAGCAGGAGGTTCCAGGCCGCGACCTCCCGAACCCCGGGCAGGTCCATGACGACGCCCGCCCACTCGGGGTGGTAGCGCGGCACCGCCTCGACGACCCAGGCGTCCTCGCGCGAGCGCGCCCAGCGCAGTCCGTCGGAGACCCGGGTGGGGTGCAGGGTCTCGCCGTATCGGTTCTTCGGCGGGTGGCCGGTGCGCCGGGTGTAGCGGCGGGCCGCGAAGTCGCCGCCCAGCCAGTGCCACGGCGAGGTCTCGTGCCCGCCCCACGGCGAGGACCAGGACGTGAACGAGATGACGACCAGGCCACCCGGACGCGCCACGCGCAGCATCTCCTCGCCGAGGACGCCAGGGTGCTCCACGTGCTCCATGACGTTGCTCGACAGGACGATGTCGGCGACCCCGTCGGCCAGCGGGAGGGACTCACCCCTTGCCTGGAGGCGCACGGTGCCCGGCACCTCGTGGAGTGCGTCTCGGTCGACGTCGACGGCGATGTAGCTGGCGCCGGCGGCCGCGAAGACCCGGGGGTATGCCGGCTGCCCGGCGCCGACGTCGACGACGGTACGGTCCGTGAGGGGCTCGTGCCGGCGGACCAGCTCGGCGGTGTCCTCGGCGAGGTCGGTGTAGAACCGTTCCGGGTCGGTCTGCTCGACGAGAAAGGAGCGGAACAGACGGACCGAGCGACCGAGCGTGCGGTACCTTCTCGTCGGCTCGGAACGCATTGGGGCATGGTAGCCAGCCGAGTCCGGCGCCATGCCCACCCCCTGATCCCCGAGGTGAGATGTCCCTTCGTGTCCTCCTGCTGAACTGGCGCGACCTGCACCACCCGGAGGCCGGCGGCGCCGAGAGGTACATCGTCACCGTTGCGGAGGGGCTGGCTGCCCGCGGTCACGACGTGACGTTCCGCACCGCGGCATACCCCGGTGCGCTCCCGACGGAGACGATCGCGGGGGTGCGCTACGTGCGCCGCGGCGGTCACTACTCGATCTATGCCCGTGCCCTGGTGGCGCACGCCCGGTCCACGTATGACGTGGTCGTCGACGTGCAGAACGGTGTTCCCTACCTCTCGCCGCTCGCCACCGGGACCCCGGTCGTCAACCTCGTCCACCATGTGCACCGCGAGCAGTGGCCCGTCATCTTCGGCCCGCGAACCGCCCGGTTCGGATGGTGGCTGGAGTCCTCCCTCGCCCCCCGGGTCTACCGGCGGACCAGCTACGTCACCGTGAGCGACTCGACGAAGCGTGAGCTGGTCGACCTCGGCGTCGACGCCGACCGGGTCACGATCATCCACAACGGCACGGATGCCGTCGCCGACGACACCGCACCCCGCTCACCGCAGCCACGGGTGGTGGTGCTCGGCCGACTGGTGCCACAGAAGCGGGTGGAGATCGCGCTGGACGCGGTGGCAGTGCTGCGTCAGCGGGTGCCCGGGCTGCACCTGGACGTCGTCGGGTCGGGCTGGTGGGAGCCGCGGCTGCGCGAGCACGTCGCCGCCCTCGGCCTCCACGAGGCGGTGACGTTCCACGGCCACGTCTCCGAGGCGGAGAAGCACCTGCTGCTCGCCAGGGCGTGGGTGCACGCGATGCCGAGTCTCAAGGAGGGCTGGGGCCTGGTCGTCGTCGAGGCCGGCGTGCACGGAACGCCCACGGTGGCCTTCCGTGCCGCCGGCGGCCCGGCCGACTCCGTCCGCGACGGGGAGACGGGTCTACTGGTGGAAGACGCGGGTGACGAACCGGACGTGAGCGCGTACACCGAGGCCCTGGGCTCCTTGCTCACCGACTGCGGCCTCCGCGACCGGATGTCGACGGCGGCCAGGGCGTGGGTGTCACGGTTCCGCTGGGACGACTGCGTCGACGCGTGGGAACGCGTGCTCCTGCGCGAAGCGTCAGGCTGACCGCTTGGTCTCGGCGGGTGAGTGTCGGGCCGCGTGAGCGGTCAGGGGGCGTCGTAGCGAACGACGTCGTCGGATGCCGCAGCCGGGTTGGCGTCCGGCGTCACGGCGGACACGCCGCCGAGGATCGCGAAGAGTGCGAGCACGACGCCGACGACGAACGAGGCGGCGGAGCCGACACCGGGATTCATGGCGCGGACTGTACCAGCCCTCGACGCCGCGACGGGGCCCGCGACAGGACGACACACCCGAGCGCCACCAGCCACGTGATACAGGTCACGCCCCACCCCCAGGCAGTGGCAGCAGCGGCCACGACACCGGCCTCCCCAGGCCGTGCGCTCAGCTCGATGACGCGGACGCTGGGAGTGTCGTGCGTGACGCGTGTGGCCACGGGAAGGGGTTCGTCCACGCTGGGGTCCGGAAGCCCCGTGCCCTTCTCGACCACGATCCAGCGCACCCCCTCGGCCGCCAGGGCCGCGAGGGGCGACACGCCGGCCTCGATGCGATCGGTCACGGCCCGGGCGGTCGGATCCTCCCCCGGCACCTGCCCGCCTGCGAGCGGGAGGCGGTCGTCGAGGATCACGCGCTGGTCGACCATCCGTGGGACCAGGGTCAGCGAGACGCGCCCCCCGTTCCACTCGTAGCGGCGGTACTGCGACCACGGCAGGAGACCGACCGTCCCCGGCGCATCCTGCGAGAGCATCGCGGCGACGGCCCGCAGGTCGGCGGGCACGTCCACGGCGTCGATCCGGCCGCCGACACCCCAGGCGAGCGAGGGCAGCAGCACGACGGGAAGAGCGGTGACGAGGGCAGCCAGGGCCGGTCCGGCCACGCGGGCGTCCAGGAGGTCGCGGACCAGCACGCCGGCTCCGGCGGCGCAGAGCGCCACCCACGGGGCGACGAGCTTCTGCGCGTCCCGCAGCACCCCGCCACCGGGGGTCCCG
>JAQSWG010000100.1 GCA_029266735.1 Ornithinibacter sp. | reverse complement strand
ATCGGGCACGAGCTGGCACACGGGGTCACCCAGTACACCTCCGGGCTGAACTACCAGGACCAGTCGGGCGCCCTCAACGAGTCGATCTCCGACGTCTTCGGTGTGCTCGTCAAGCAGCGGCTCCTCGGCCAGGGCGCCGACGAGGCCGACTGGCTCATCGGCGCGGACCTCCTCGGCCCGGACGTGGCCGGCGTGGCGATCCGGTCGATGGCGGCGCCGGGCACCGCGTACGACGACCCACGTCTGGGCGTCGACCCCCAACCCGGGCACATGCGTGACTACGTGGACACGACCGACGACAACGGGGGCGTCCACATCAACTCGGGCATCCCCAACAAGGCGTTCCACCTGTTCGCCACGACCCTCGGCGGCCCGGCCTGGGAGGTCGCCGGACAGGTCTGGTTCGACACCGTCACCGGTGACATCCGGGCGGACTGCGACTTCCCGACGTTCGCCGAACTCACCGTGGCCGCCGCGACGGCGCGGCACGGCGACGACTCCGACGTGGTGTCCGCTGTTCGTGCGGCGTGGGAGGCGGTGGGAGTGTCCCTGGATGTGGGCCAGGGACCGCCGGTCGCGGGGCGCGAAGGCGAGCGTGACGCGCCGTCCCCGCCCGACGAGGGAGAGTCCGCACCGGATGACGGCACCTCCCCGCCCGATGAGGACCGCTCGCCCACCCCGGCCACGGAGCTCAGCGTCCGACGAACGGGGGGCTTCGCCGGCCGAACCGTCGAGCGCACCGTGACGCTGGCCGAGCTCCCCCGGCCCGACGCCCGCGCCTGGCAGTCGCTGCTGGCCGACGACAGCCTCCCCACGCTGGCGCAGGAGGCGGCGGCGGTCCAGCCGGTGCCCGACTCCTTCTGCTACGCCGTCACCTGTGACCGCCCGCCGATCGACGTCGAGCTGCCCGAGACGACCCTCTCCGCGGATGTCCGGTCCCTCCTCGAGCGCACTCTCGCCCCCGGGACGGCAGGCCCGGCGGGCTGAGGTAGCCGTCCGCGGCGACGTCACCGTGGAGGGCCACGACGGCGTCAAAGGGCTGGGTCTGGTGACGGGGGTCGCCTCAGGCCCCCATACGCGGGAAAAGTACCCGCACGGGCCTCCCCGGGGCATGTCGTGTCCGTGGTGACCGGTAGGATGAGGGGAGACATCGCGCCCAAGGCGTTCGCGCCCTGGGCGCGTGCCATGCGTCCCGCCGGTCCCACCGGCGGGCACTGCCGAGAAGGAGACCCGTGGCGGAGCAGCAGCCCGACCTCACCAGCGAGACGATCGAGACGGCGGTAACGCCGGACGAGGGGGCGGCGACCCCGGTCCTCGACGGTGAGGCCACGGCATACGACGCCGGCTCGATCACCGTCCTGGAGGGTCTGGAGGCGGTCCGCAAGCGCCCTGGCATGTACATCGGCTCCACCGGCGAGCGCGGCCTGCACCACCTCGTCTGGGAGATCGTCGACAACGCCGTCGACGAGGCCCTCGCCGGGTACGCCGACACCATCGACGTCACGCTCATGGAGAACGGCGCGGTCCGCGTCAAGGACAACGGCCGCGGCATCCCCACCGACATCCACCCCACCGAGGGCGTCAGCGCGGTCGAGCTCGTGCTCACCCAGCTCCACGCCGGCGGCAAGTTCGGCGGGGGCGGCTACAAGGTCTCCGGCGGGCTGCACGGCGTCGGCTCCTCGGTCGTCAACGCCCTCTCGTCGCGCCTCGACGTCTGCGTCCGCCAGAACGGCCACGCCTTCCGGATGTCCTTCGACCACGGTGTGCCCGTCGGTCCGCTCGAGAAGATGGAGGAGACCGACCGCACCGGCACGACGATCACGTACTGGGCGAACCCCGACATCTTCGAGACCGTCGACTACGACTACGAGACGATCCGGGCCCGGTTCCAGCAGTACGCATTCCTCAACAAGGGCCTGAGGATCAACCTCGTCGACGAGCGGGTGCCCCCCGCACACGACGACGAGCCCGACCTCGACGGGGTGGACGCCGACATCGCGGTGGTCGAGGACCACGAGGACGACGAGGCCGGGGGCCAGGCCCGCTCGACGACCGCCCGCTCGGTGTCGTACCGCTACGACAACGGGCTGGTCGACTACGTCAACCACCTCGTCGGCTCCAAGAAGTCCGACCCGGTGCACGCCGACATCATCAGTATCGAGGTGGAGGACAGGTCCCGGAGCCTCGCCCTCGAGCTCGCCCTGCAGTGGACCAACGCCTACTCGGAGTCCGTCCACTCCTACGCGAACACCGTCAACACCCACGAGGGCGGCACCCACGAGGAGGGCTTCCGGGCGGCGCTCACCAAGCTCGTCAACGACTTCGCCCGCAAGCAGAACCAGCTCAAGGACAAGGACGAGAACCTCACGGGCGACGACGTCCGCGAAGGGCTGACCGCCGTCATCTCCGTCAAGCTCGGCGAGCCGCAGTTCGAGGGCCAGACCAAGACCAAGCTCGGCAACTCCGAGGTCAAGGGGTTCGTCCAGCGGGCGATGACCGACGAGTTCGGCGGCTGGCTCGACAGCCACCCCACCGAGGGCCGCGAGATCGTCCGCAAGGCGATCCAGGCATCGGCGGCACGGATGGCGGCGCGCAAGGCCCGCGAGGCCACCCGCAAGCGAGTGCTCGAGTCCGGCGGGCTGCCGGGCAAGCTCCGTGACTGCCAGGCCAAGGACCCGGCGGTCTCCGAGGTCTTCATCGTCGAGGGCGACTCGGCCGGTGGCTCGGCGGTGCGCGGCCGCAACCCGCACACCCAGGCGATCCTCCCGATCCGCGGCAAGATCCTCAACGTCGAGCGGGCACGCCTCGACAAGGCCCTCGGCAACCAGGAGGTCCAGGCGCTCATCTCGGCGTTCGGTACCGGCATCGGCGAGGACTTCGACATCGAGAAGGCGCGCTACCACAAGATCGTGCTCATGGCGGATGCCGACGTCGACGGCATGCACATCCGCACGCTCCTGCTCACGCTGCTGTTCCGGTTCATGAAGCCGCTCATCGAGGCCGGCTACGTCTACCTCGCCCAGCCGCCGCTCTACCGGATCAAGTGGAGCAACGCCCCGCACGAGTTCGCGTTCACCGACCGCGAGCGCGACGCCCTCATCGCCGAGGGGCAGGGCAAGGGCCGGCGCATCCCCAAGGACAACCCCGTGCAGCGCTACAAGGGTCTGGGCGAGATGGACTACCAGGAGCTCTGGGAGACGACGATGAACCCGGACTCCCGGGTGCTGCTCCAGGTGACCCTCGACGACGCCGCGGCGGCCGACGAGATCTTCTCGATCCTCATGGGCGAGGACGTCGAATCGCGCCGCTCGTTCATCCAGCGCAACGCCCGCGACGTCCGCTTCCTCGACATCTGACCTCGACTTTCCCGCCCCATGCCGGAACCTTCACCTTCGCACCGGAACGGATCCCCCGCGAACGTGAAGCTTCCCGTGCGAAGCACCGCTCCGCCCCAGAAGGACACCCATGACTGAGCAGCCCCCCGTGTTGACGGACCGCACGGAGCCGATCGACCTCAACACCGAGATGCAGCGGTCGTACATCGAGTACGCCATGAGCGTCATCGTGAGCCGAGCACTGCCCGACGTGCGCGACGGGCTGAAGCCGGTGCACCGCCGGGTGCTCTACGCGATGTACGACGGTGGCTACCGGCCGGACCGTGGGTTCAACAAGTGCTCCCGCGTCGTCGGCGACGTCATGGGGCAGTACCACCCCCACGGCGACGGCGCGATCTACGACGCCCTGGTGCGACTCGTCCAGGACTGGAGCCTGCGCTACCCGCTGGTGCAGGGGCAGGGCAACTTCGGCAGCCCGGGTGACGACCCGGCTGCGGCCCCGCGGTACACCGAGTGCCGGATGGCGCCGCTGTCGATGGAGATGGTCCGCGACATCGACGAGGACACCGTCGCGTTCAAGCCCAACTACGACGGCAAGACCCTCGAGCCCGAGGTGCTGCCCAGCCGCTTCCCGAACCTCCTCGTCAACGGGTCGGCCGGCATCGCCGTCGGCATGGCCACCCAGATCCCGCCGCACAACCTGCGCGAGGTGGCCGCGGCCGCCGAGTGGGTGCTCGCCCACCCGGACGCCACCCGCGAGGAGACCCTCGACGCGGTGCTCCGCGAGATCAAGGGCCCGGACTTCCCGACCGGCGCGCTCATCATGGGCGCCAAGGGCATCGAGGACGCCTACCGCACGGGCCGCGGGTCGATCATCATGCGCGCGGTCGTCGAGGTCGAGGAGATCCAGGGGCGCCAGTGCCTGGTGATCACCGAGCTGCCGTACCAGGTCAACCCGGACAGCCTGGCCCAGAAGATCGCCGAGCACGTCAAGGAGGGCCGGCTCTCCGGCATCGCCGACATCCGCGACGAGACGTCCGGGCGCACCGGTCAGCGCCTCGTCATCGTCCTCCGGCGGGATGCCGTCGCCAAGGTCGTCCTCAACAACCTCTTCAAGCACACCCAGCTCCAGACGAACTTCGGCGCCAACATGCTCGCCCTCGTCGACGGGGTGCCCCGGACGCTGCCGATCGACGCCTTCATCCGCTACTGGGTCGACCACCAGGTCGACGTCATCCAGCGGCGCACGGCATACCGGCTGCGCAAGGCCGAGGAGCGCATCCACATCCTGCGCGGGCTGCTCAAGGCCCTCGACTCCCTCGACGAGGTCATCGCGCTGATCCGGCGCTCGCCCACCGTCGACGAGGCCCGCACGGGGCTCATGGGACTGCTCGAGATCGACGAGATCCAGGCCCAGGCGATCCTCGACATGCAGCTGCGCCGGCTCGCGGCCCTGGAGCGCCAGAAGATCATCGACGACCACGACGAGCTCGCGGCCCAGATCGAGGACTACACCGACATCCTCGCCCGGCCCGGCCGGCAGCGGGACATCGTCTCCGAGGAGCTCGCCGAGATCGTCCGGCGCTACGGCGACGAGCGGCGCACGCGGATCCTGCCGTTCGACGGGGACATGTCGATGGAGGACCTCATCCCCGAGGAGGACGTCGTCGTGACGATCACCCGGGGCGGCTACGCCAAGCGCACCCGGGTGGACGCCTACCGCAGCCAGCGGCGCGGCGGCCGAGGTGTGCGCGGGGCGGCGCTGCGTGGCGAGGACATGGTCGACCACTTCTTCACGACCACCTCCCACCACTGGCTGCTCTTCTTCACGAACCTCGGGCGGGTCTACCGCGCCAAGGCGTACGAGCTGCCGGATGCCGGCCGCGACTCGAAGGGCCAGCACGTCGCCAATGTCATGGCGTTCCAGCCGGGCGAGGAGATCGCGCAGGTGCTGGCGGTGCGCGACTACCTCCAGTCGCCGTACCTCGTGCTGGCGACGAAGGCCGGCCTGGTGAAGAAGACCCGGCTCACCGAGTACGACAGCCCGCGCAGCGGTGGACTCATCGCCATCAACCTGCGGGACGGCGACGAGCTCGTCGGGGTCGACCTCGTCTTCCCCGGTGACGACCTGCTGCTCGTATCGCGCAAGGGCCAGTCGGTGCGGTTCCACGCCACCGACGCCCAGCTGCGGCCCATGGGCCGGGCCACCTCCGGTGTCACCGGCATGAGGTTCCGCAACGGTGACTCCCTGCTGTCGATGAGCGTGCTCCCCGCGGACGAGGACCCCCATGTCTTCGTCGTCTTCGAGAACGGCATGGCCAAGCGCAGCCCGTCATCGGACTGGAACGCCAAGGGGCGCGGGACGCTCGGCGTCGCCGTCGCCCGGATCACCGAGCGCAACGGCGACCTCGTCGGGGCCCTCACCGTCGACGAGGACGACCGGGTGCTCGTCATCTTCGAGAAGGGCAACGTGTTCCAGGCGGCGGTCTCCGAGGTGCGCCTCACAGGGCGCAACACGATGGGGGTCCAGTTCGCGAAGGCCAGCAAGGGTGACGCCATCGTCGGAGTGGCGCGCAACCCCGAGCGGGACCTCGAGGAGGCCGTCGAGGCCATCGAGGCTGCCCAGGAGGAGGCCGGGCTGATCGAGCCGGTCCCGAATGACGAGGTCACTGCCACTACCGACGAAAATGACGATGTGGTCTCGACCGGCGACCATGTCGCCCGTCCTGTCGCAACCGAGGCGACGGATGCCGTACCGTCGGTGGACACCGAAGACGACGCAGGAGGTCGTGAGTGAGCACGGCAGACCACGCGGAGCGTCCACTGCGCCCGCCAGGGTCCGCCTCGGGTGGGGCCCCGCGTGCGCCGTACGCGGACGGGGGATCTGCGGGGGGTGGTGGCCCGGCCGCGGGTGACGGCAGCGCGCTGCGGCGCATGGCCGAGGCCGGTTCCTCGGCGCCCGCCCCCGCGCCGGCACAGGAGCTGCCCACCGCTCCGATTCCCGTGACCCCGGACCGCACCGACTCTCGCAGGGCGTCCGCCGCGATGACCACACCGCCGGCGCCAGCGCCGGCGGTGACACCGCGAACGACGGCTCCGGTGGCCGCCGCTCCGGTGGCCCCGCCCCCGGTGGCGCCCACTCCGGTGGCGCCCACTCCGGTGGTGCCCACTCCGGTGGCCACCGACACCGCCCGGCACGCCGGCCGTGGCTCGGCGGCGGCTCCGGCAGCCGACGCCGCTCGGACCACCCCGGCTCGGCCGGAGGCCATGTCGAGCAGCGGTGCCCGCCCGGCATCAGTCCGTCCGGCTCCACGACGGGTGCGTCTCACGGTCTCGCGCGTTGACCCGTGGTCGGCGATGAAGATCTCGTTCCTGCTCTCGGTCGCCCTGGGGATCGCCGGCGTCGTCATGGTCTTCGTGCTGTGGACGATCCTCGCCGGCATGGGCGTCTTCGACCAGATCAACGGGATCGTCGGCCAGGTCGTCCAGGACGGCGACCAGCGCTTCGACATCATGGACTTCATCGGGTTGGGCCGAGTGGTCTCGCTGGCGATCGTCATCGGGGTCATCGACGTCATCCTCATCACCGCCATCGCGACCCTCGGGGCGTTCCTCTACAACGTCTCGAGCGCCCTCGTCGGCGGCATCCAGCTGACCCTGACCGACGACTGACCAGGGGTCGCGGGGCCGGTTGCGGTTTTGAGTGCGGGTGCCGCAGTGAGGTAGCCTCGTGCACCGCGCCACCTTCCGTGGGCGGTGCAGCCGGATCGGCGACGGGCCTATAGCTCAGACGGTTAGAGCGCTTCCCTGATAAGGAAGAGGCCACAGGTTCAAGTCCTGTTAGGCCCACCAGCCGATCCCCTCACTCCCAGGTGGTGACCCCCGTGAAGAAGATCCTCCTCCTCGTCGCGACGGCCGTCGGCGCGCTCGCGGTCCAGAAGCAGGTCAGGTCCAAGAAGGCCGAGAACCGGCTCTGGGCAGAGGCTACGGACACGCCCAAGGGCTGAGCTCACCACCCGGTATGCCGCCCGGCTCGTCTCGCTGGGCGGAGGACCGGGTGTGGTGCCGCAAGGGGCCATGGCGCAATTGGTAGCGCACCTGCTTTGCAAGCAGGGGGTTAGGGGTTCGAGTCCCCTTGGCTCCACCCAGGTCAGAGGCCCTTTCCGATAGTAGGGAGGGGCCTCCGGCGCGTCCGTACCCCAGGGAAGTACGGCAGTGGGTGAACGTGGTGCTGGAGAGGCCGACGCAGACTCCTGACCGGCGGCCTTCCCCCCGGAACCCGTGACAAGAAGAGCGGGGGCCGCCCCCGCATGGGAATGCCGCTCAGCACGGCGCCCTAGCTGTTCTAACCATGGA
>JAQSWG010000099.1 GCA_029266735.1 Ornithinibacter sp. | reverse complement strand
TGGCAGCCGATCGCACTGTCATTGCAGATGAGCGGGGGATCCGGCGAGGGCGATGGCGCGACTCCGGCGGGCCTCCCGCCGCCGCGCCACGTCTAGGTAATCTCCCCTTCTCTTCCTCGTGCCCCCGCTGGGCTTCCTCCTCCTCGTTGTCAACCTCCTTGTCCATCGGCACACTCCGGGAGCAATCACCGGCCGCCAGGCGGCCGCCTGAACGTCCGCTCATTCCGCGTTGCGCGCTGCCATTTGCTCAGGTCGATCACCGGCCCGCCCCTTCCCCCGTCAAGGAGTGCCTGTCGATCGTGCTGAACGAGGAGTGGTGGCAAGCCAGAGCCACACCGGCATCCGCCAGTCGCGGCCGGACCACGCGGGCTGTTCGCTTGCCACGTCCCCACTGTGGCCCACGGAGGCGTCAGGCAGAGCGGCGCGCCCGAAAGGCACCAGCCACCTCGATCAGCCGGTCGTTGGCCTCACGCTCGGCGATGGTCGCCCGGACCCCGTCGTGACCGTAGGGACGCACGGTGAGCCCGGCCTCGTGGCAGGCGGCCGCAAAGGCCGAGGTGTCCGCACCCAGTCCGAACCACACGAAGTTCGCCTGGGCGTCCGGGAGCCGCCACCCTTGCTCCCGCAACGCGGCCACGACCCGCTCACGTTCGGCGACGAGCTCCTTGACGCGGACCCCGAGCTCGTCCACCGCCTCGAGGGAGGCGACGGCCGCCGCCTGGGCCAACGAGTTGACCCCGAACGGGATCGCGGCCTTCCGGAGTGCCTCGGCCACCGGCTCGTGGGCCACGGCATACCCGACCCGTAGCCCCGCCAGCCCGTAGGCCTTCGAAAACGTGCGGAGGACAGCGACATTCGGCCGGGATCGCACCACGGCGAGCGCGTCCGGTGAGTCGGGCGCCGTGACGAACTCGAGGTACGCCTCGTCGAGCACGACGAGCACGTCGGACGGCACCCGGTCGAGGAACGCCTCGAGCTCGGCGTCACCCACCGTCGTCCCCGTGGGGTTGTTCGGGGTGCAGACCAGCACGACGCGCGTGCGCGGGGTGATCGCCGCCGCCATCGCCCCGAGGTCGTGCCGGTCGCCCTCGGTGAGGGGCACCTGTACCGGCACCGCTCCGGCGAGCGTCACGAGGATGGGGTAGGCCTCGAACGAGCGCCAGGCGAAGACGACCTCGTCCCCGGCGTCACAGGTCGCAGCGATGAGCTGCCCCAGCACGCCGACCGACCCCGGCCCGAGGGCCAGCCGCTCCGGCGGCACGTCGAGCCGCGCAGCGAGGGCAGCGGTGAGCTCGGTGGCCGCCATGTCGGGATACCGGTTCATCGACCCGGCGGCATCCCGCACGGCCTCCAGCACCGAGGGCAACGGTGGGTACGGGTTCTCGTTGCTGCTGCACTTGTATGCCGTGACGCCGGCTCCTGCGCCGGCCGGACGGCCCGGCGTGTAGGCGGGGAGCGCGTCGAGTGCGGCGCGCAGACCCACGGGGGTGACGGGTCCGGTGCCGGTCGCCCGGCGCTCGTCAGTCATGCTCACCACTGTAGGGCGACTCGCCGGGGCCGTGATCTCTCGACCGGCCCGTCCGTTCCCCTCGGTCTGCCACAATGCCCCGGTGAAGAACTTCCTCATCCGCGTCGTTCTCAACGGCATCGCCCTCTGGGTCGCCGCCCTCATCGTCGATGGTGTCAGCCTCGGCGAGGGGACGGACTCGACGGCGAAGAACGTGCTGACCATCGTTCTCGTCGCCCTCATCTTCGGTGTGCTCAACGCGATCGTCAAACCCATCGCCAGGCTGCTGTCGCTGCCGTTCATCCTGTTCACGCTGGGCTTGTTCCTCATCGTGGTGAACGCGTTCATGCTGCAGCTGCTGGAGTGGATCTGCGAGTGGCTCGACCTGCCCTTCACGATCGACGAGTTCTGGTGGGACGCCATCTGGGCGGCCCTGATCATCTCGGTCGTGTCGTGGGTGCTCGACTTCGTCCTTCCCGACGACGACTGACCACGGACACCGTTCCCGTAGATTCGGCGGCATGCGCGTCCTCGTCTCGGGCGGAGCCGGTTACATCGGCTCCCACACGGTCGTCCAGCTCGTCGCCGCGGGGCACGACGTCGTCGTCGTCGACTCCTTCGCCAATGCCAAGCCCTCGGTCGTCGGCCGCCTCGAGGCCCTGACCGGCAAGCCGCTCGACGTGCGCTCCTTCGACCTCACCGACCACGACAAGACCGAGCACCTCTTCGCCCACGAGCCGTTCGACGCCGTGATCCACTTCGCCGGGCTCAAGGCCGTCGGCGAGAGCGTCGAGAAGCCCCTGGAGTACTACGAGAACAACCTCGTCTCGACGTTCTCCCTCGTGCGCGCCATGCGACGGCACGGTGTCCCGAAGCTCGTCTTCTCCTCCTCGGCAACGGTCTACGGGGCGAACGCGCCGGTTCCGATGCACGAGGACCTCCCGACCTCGGCGACGAACCCCTACGGCTGGTCCAAGATCATGATCGAGCAGGTGCTTCGGGACGTCGCCAAGGCGGACCCGTCGTGGCGGATCGCCCTGCTGCGCTACTTCAACCCGGTCGGCGCGCATCCGTCGGGCACCATCGGCGAGGACCCCTCCGACATCCCGAACAACCTCATGCCGTACATCGCCCAGGTCGCCGTGGGCCGCCGGGACAAGCTGTCCATCTTCGGAGGTGACTACCCCACTCCCGACGGGACGGGGGTGCGCGACTACATCCACGTCGACGACCTCGCCGCCGGGCACATCGCCGCCCTGAACCGGCTCGGCAGCACCTCCGACCCGGTCTCGACGTGGAACCTCGGCACCGGCCATGGGACGTCGGTGCTCGAGCTGCTCACGGCGTTCGAGCGGGCCTGCGGCCACGAGCTGCCCTACGAGGTCGTCGACCGCCGGCCGGGCGACGTCGCGGCGTCCTACGCGGACCCCTCACGTGCCGAGGCCGAGCTGGGCTGGCGCGCCACCCGCACCGTCGACGACATGTGTGCCGACACCTGGCTTTGGCAGAGCAAGAACCCCCACGGCTACCCGGACGGGTGACGGCACGAAGGGCGCGTCAGCCCTGCGGCAGCTTGGTGTTGAAGCGGAGCATGTTGCCCGCGGGATCCCGGAACGCGCAGTCCCGCACGCCGTAGAACTGGTCCATCGGCTCCTGGAGAACCTCGGCGCCGGCGGCGCGGACGTGCTCGAACAGCGCGTCCACGTCGTCACACCGGAAGATGAGAGGAGACAGCAGCCCCTTCGCCAGCAACGTGTCCATGGCGGCCCGGTCCTCGTCACTGCACCCGGGGTAGATGCCGACCGACTGGATCGTGATCTCGAGGTCGGGCTGGCGGGGTGGTGAGACGCTCAGCCAGCGATAGTCCCCGCTGGTGACGTCCTGGGTCACGGTGAAGTCGAGCACGTCGCGGTAGAACGTGAGGGCCTTGTCGTGGTCGTCGACGACGAGGAAGCAGTTGGCGACGGCGAGCGATGCGGTGGCCCGCGCGGTGGTGGTCGTGGTGGTGTCCATGTCCTCGACGTTAGACACCGGCCACCTCCGGGCGCTTCTCCGATCCTGACCGCCTCGTTCGTGGGCGGTCGGCCTGCTTGGCGACACAGGCGGGTATGCCGCGTGCCGCCTCGTGCGACGCCGCTCGGTACTCGCTCGGGGTGACGCCCATGAGCTCGGTGAAGCGGGCGCTGAAGGACCCGAGCGAGGTACAGCCCACCTCCATGCAGACGTCGGTGACGGACAGGTCTCCCCGCCGCAGCAGGGCGGCGGCGCGCTCGACCCGACGGGTCATGAGGTGGGCATAGGGCGTCTCGCCGTAGGCTTCCCGGAAGGCGCGGTGGAAGTGCCCCGTCGACATCAGTGCCTCTCGTGCGAGCGCCGGCACGTCGAGGGGCTCCGCGTAGTCCCGGTCCATCCGGTCACGTGCCCGGCGGAGGCGGACGAGGTCATCTCGCTGCACCCGACCACCGTGCCACAGGGACGGCCCGTGCGCTGCCTCACAGTCCGATGGCGTTCGCGTCCTCTACGACGCGGTGTAGTTTGGGAGGAGCGTTCCCGGAAGGAGTTGCCGTGCCCCACTCGACCTCGGCCCCCCGACTCGGCGACCTCGAGCGCGTCGTCATGGAGCACCTCTGGGAGGCCGCGACCGCCGCCGGTGCCGGCTTCGGCGGAGCGACCGTGCGCGAGGTGCACGACCGGTTCTCGGGCGAGCGCGAGATCGCGTACACGACCATCATGACCGTCCTCGACCGCCTGGCCAAGAAGGACCTCGTCACCCGCGAGCGGGACGGCCGGGCCTGGCGCTACTTCCCGGCCGACACGCGTGAGGCGCTCACGGCCCAGACCATGCGGCGCACCCTCGACGACATGGAGGTCACCGACCGCCGGGCCGCCCTGCTCCACTTCCTCGACGGTGCGACGAGCGACGAGCTCGACGACCTCAAGGCGGCCCTGGCGGAGATCGAGTCGCGCGCTGGGTCACGGCGCAGGCCCTGAGGGTGGGGTCGGCCCCTCACACGGGCCACGCCTGCCACCATGGAGTTCGTGATCCCGTTCGTGCTCGCGGGGCTCGCGGTGCTCCTCGCGTGGGTCGCCCCGGGTCTCATGGCCCGCCAGAAGCGGTTCCGCCGGGCACCCAGAGCCGCGCTGGTGGCCTGGCAGGCCGTCTCGGTTGGCGGCATCCTCGCCGCACTGGCGGCCGCCCCTGCCGCGCTTCCCCTACTCCTCGACGGGGACGACCCGATCATGCAGGCGGAGCTCGTCGTCCTCGCCCTCCTCGTCAGCACGGCGGTGCTCGCCCGACTGCTGTGGGCGGGCCACCGCGTCGGGACGCGCCTGCGCCGGATCCGGTCGGACCACCGCGAGCTCGTCGACATCATCGCCACCCACGACCGGGACCGGGTGCGCATCCTCCAGCACCCCACGCCGACGGCCTACTGCATCCCGGGCCGACAGAGCCGGGTCGTGCTGTCCCAGGGGGTACTGGATGCATTGCCGGAGGACCAGCTCGACGCCGTCGTCGCGCACGAGGACGCCCATCTCCGCAGCCGCCACGACCTGCTGCTCGAGTTCTTCACCGTGGTCCACGAGGCGGTCCCCCGTCCGCTGCCCTCGGATGCCGCGCTCTTCGAGGTCCGCCTGCTCGTCGAGGCACTCGCAGACCGGGCAGCCGTCCGGCGCAGCGGGGAGCTCGCCACCGCGAGAGCCCTGCTCACCCTGGCAGGGAGCCGGGCACCGGAGGCGGCGCTCGGAGCCGGAACCACCGCACCGGTCCGCCTGCGGTTGCTTGCGGACGGTCCGCCGCCCACTGTCCTGTCGGCCACCGCCTACGCGTGGGCGACCCTCGCGTTCACCCTGCCGCTCATCCTCCTGGTCCTGGCGTGGACGTGAGCGAGAGGGGCATGCTCCCGGGAGAAACCCCAGGACGGGGTCAGGCGTTGCGCCTAGCGTGTGAGAAGGCCGACATCCGCGTGCTCGCACGCGCCGATCGAGAGGTGCTGAGCCCATGACCATCCACGGGTCGCTGTTCCAGGAGTTCCGCGAGAAGGAGACGCAGGACCCCTTCGCCCTCCAGAACAAGAAGCTTCTGCGCATCGACATGCACTACGGCGAGGTGTGGGCCCGCACGGGCTCGATGGTCGCCTACCAGGGAGACGTGCGCTTCGCGAACAAGGGCTCCGGCGGCATCGGCAAGATGCTCAAGGCGGCCACCACCGGTGAGGGCGTCAAGATGATGCAGTGCTCGGGCACCGGCGAGCTCTTCGTCGCCGACGAGGCCTCCGAGATCCAGGTGATGTACCTGGAGAACGACGCGATCTCCGTCAACGGGGCCAACGTCCTCGCCTTCTCCAGCTCCATCCAGTGGGACATCCACCGCATCCAGGCACGCGGAGCAACGATGACCGGAGGGCTCTACAACGTCGCCCTCCGCGGCACCGGGTACGTCGCGGTGACGACCAAGGGCGACCCGGTCGCACTCGACGTGGCGGCATCGCCGACCTTCGCCGACGCCCAGGCCGTGGTGCTCTGGACGGCCGGGGTCTCGATGGACATCCGGGTCGACACCGGCGGCCTGGCCTCGATGGTGCGCGGCGGAACGGGTGAGCTCCTGCAGATGGCCTTCGGTGGCCAGGGGTATGTCCTCGTGCAGCCGAGCGAGTCCGTGCCGCAGGGCGGCCACGAGGCCCAGAGCCCGGGCAGCATGCTCGGTGGCTTCCTGCAGTAGCGACCCCTCGCAGGCGGCCGCCCCGCGTACGCAACAATCGGTCGCATGACGGCACAGGCGACCGGGACCGACATCCTCGACGTGGCGCGGGAGCAGGTCCTCGGGCACGGGGTACCCCTCCGCCAGGAGCAGGTGCTGTCTGTGCTGCGCACGGACGAGGACCGGCTGCAGGACCTCCTCGCGCTCGCCCACGAGGTGCGGATGAGGTACCAGGGCCCGGCGGTCGAAGTGGAGGGCATCGTCTCGCTCAAGACCGGAGGCTGCCCAGAGGACTGTCACTTCTGCTCGCAGTCCGGGCAGTTCACGAGCCCTGTGCGCTCGGTGTGGCTCAACATCCCCGAGCTGGTCCGCGCTGCCCAGCAGACCGCCGCGACAGGGGCCAGCGAGTTCTGCATCGTCGCCGCCGTGCGCGGTCCGGACGACAAGCTCATGCGGCAGATGCGCGAAGGCGTCGCCGCGATCCGCGCAGCCGTCGACATCAACGTCGCCGCTTCCCTCGGGATGCTGACCCGTGACCAGGTCGACGCCCTGGTGGACATGGGTGTGCACCGCTACAACCACAACCTCGAGGCCGGTCGGTCGTACTTCCCGCAGGTGGTCACGACGCACTCGTTCGAGGAGCGCTGGGAGACCTGCCTCATGGTCAAGGACTCCGGGATGGAGCTCTGCTGCGGCGGGCTCGTCGGCATGGGTGAGTCGCTCGAACAGCGCGCCGAGCTCGCGTCGCAGCTGGGCGAGCTGGAGCCGCACGAGGTGCCCCTCAACTTCCTCAACCCGCGCCCCGGCACGCCCTTCGGCCACCTCGAGCCCCTGGAGACCGCGAACGCGCTGCGCGCCATCGCGGCCTTCCGGCTCGCCCTGCCGCGCACGATCCTCCGGTATGCCGGCGGCCGCGAGCTCACGCTGGGTGACCTCGGCACCCGCGACGGCCTCCTCGGCGGGATCAACGCCGTCATCGTCGGCAACTACCTCACGACGCTGGGGCGGGACCCCCGTGAGGACCTCGCGCTGCTCGACGAGCTCGAGATGCCGATCAAGGCCCTGAACGAGACGTTCTGACAGCGCATGGCCGTGGAGCCGGTCGCACGTCCTTCCTCCCCCGGCACGTGGTGCGGTCAGTGCGGGGAGCCGGTCGCCTCGGGTGAGCACCTCCGGTGCGCCGGCCGGGCCGAGCTCGAGCCGCCGCGGTGGTGCGTCCACTGCCGCCGGCGGATGACCGTCCAGGTCACCCCGGGCGCCTGGACGGCGACGTGCGTCCGGCACGGCACCGTCGAGCAGGCCACCTGGTCCTGATGTCCGTTCAGGCGAACCGGCGGCGGTAGGCGAGCATCGCGAGCGCGTGGGCCACGACGAGAAGGCCGAGGCACCAGCCCAGGGCGACCCAGATGTCGCTGCCGACGGGCTGCTGTGCGAGCAGGTTGCGGATTGCGTCGACGATGGCGGTGACCGGCTGGTTCTCGGCGAAGGCCCGCACCGGGCCGGGCATGGTCTCGGTGGGC
>JAQSWG010000098.1 GCA_029266735.1 Ornithinibacter sp. | reverse complement strand
GGTGACGAGACGAGCCCGCTCGTCGACCGTCGTGCCATCGAGGCCGACCTGTTCGCCTGTCGAGCGGACCTGCATGAGCTCCTCGGCGGCGCGACACCGGAGCGGCTGCGCGCCCGCAGCGACGGCACCGCGTGGACCAACGAGCAGCTTCTCTTCCACATGGTCTTCGGCTTCCTCGTCGTGCGACGGCTCCTGCCGCTGGTTCGGTTCATGTCGGCCAGGCCGAGCTCGGTTCGTCGCGCGTTCGCCCGCCTGCTCGACGCCGGCCGTCGGCCGTTCCACTGGGTCAACTACGCCGGCTCGTGCGGCGGCGCGCTGGTGTTCAACCACGCGCGGATGGGCTGGCTGCTGGACCGGACCATCGACCACCTCGTGCGCAGCCTGAGGCAGGAGCCCGAAGAGCGGCTGACCCGCGGCATGGCGTTTCCCACGAGCTGGGACCCGTACTTCACGCCCTCGATGACCCTGGCCGACGTCTACGCGTACCCCGTGCTCCACCACCGGCATCACCGGGCCCAGCTGACCCTGGACTGACACCCGCGGGGCTCGTGCGTTCCACGCCTCGCGACGGCATCGTGCTGTCGGCGGGCGGCTCGCGCGCATCCGGCCCAACTACCGTGGACGCCATGCCCTCGCGACTGCTTGCGGTGACGTTCGAAGCCCACGATCCGGCTGGACTGGCGCAGTTCTGGGCGGCCATGCTCGGCCGGTCCGTGCTCGAGACGAGCGGCGGCGCACTCCTGCCCGGCACGAGCACCCAGCTCGGCCTAGGTTTCGCCCCCACCCGCAACGCCAAGGTCGGACCGAACCGCATGCACCTGCACCTGACCAGCGTCAGCGCCTCCGGCCAGCAGGAGACGGTGGCGAAGGCGGTGGAGCTCGGCGCCAGCCATCTGGACGTCGGGCAGCGCCCTGAGGAAGGCCACGTCGTCCTTGCCGACCCGGGCGGCAACGAGTTCTGCGTGATCCCGCCCGGCAGCTCGTTCCTCGCCGACTGCGGGTTCTTGGGCGAGCTCGCCTGTGACGGGAGTCGCGAGGTCGGCCTGTTCTGGTCAGACGCGTTGGGCTGGCCGCTGGTGTGGGACCAGGATGAGGAGACGGCCATCCAGTCTGCGCAAGGGGGCACCAAGATCGGATGGGGGGGACCGCCGATGTCCGCACGAGTGCAGACGACGGCACAGCGCTTCGATCTCGTCCCCACCGAGGGCGACCCAGCGAGAGAGGCCGAGCGACTCGTCTCCCTCGGGGCCACTCGACTCGGCGCTGGCACAGGGGGCGGAGACACCCTGGCCTTGGCGGACCCCGACGGCAACGAGCTCCGTCTGCTGGATCGCCACCCCTAGGACGTCGCCGCACACGCCCGACCGACCGCCGGCAGGGCCGCCACCGGGCCGGCTGGCTCAGCGGAAGCGGGACGGGAACTGGGCGATGATCCCGTCGCTGAGCCGGTCGGCCATCATGAGGATGTGGGTGTGGAGGACCTCGTAGTCGGCCACGCTCGCCGTGCACTCGGCGTTCAGCTCATGGGCAACCTGGGCCAGGGTCTGGTCGAGGTGCTGCTTCATGTCGGCGCGCATGAGGTCGTCCGGCCAGGAGCGGGAATTCGCGGCGGACAGGAAGTCGGCGATGTCGTTGCCGTTGGCGTACCAGCGCGTCCGGGCGCCGTCGAAGGCCTCGGTGTCCTCTGCTCGGACTGCGCTCAGGAGCTCCACGGCGATGGTGATGTGGTCGCGCAGCATGGCGGTCAGCTGGTCGCCAGCCGCACGGCCGTAGAACGGTGCGATGGCATCACCGATGTCGCTCTGGTTCTGCAGGAGCCGATCGGCCGTCGCCCCGAAGCCGGGGGACTCGTCGGCGAAGGTGACGATCGAGAGACGGGTCCAGGTGATGTGGTCCTCCCACAGCTTGCGCATCTGGTCCTGGAAGTCGCTGCGAGCGACTCTCGGCGTGCTGACGGCCGCGGCTTCGGGGTGCGCATGGGGTGTCGTGCCCAGGGCGCCGGCAGCGGGCACGGTGGCGAGTGCCACGCCCAAGAGGGCGCTCAGGACGATCGCCCCCCACGCGACGAGGCGTGGCCGAGGGGTTCTCGTGTGGTTCATCATCGTTCCTTTCGTCGGACCAGCAGGGTTGTCGCCGCAACGGCGCCCATCGATGCAGCGCGGCCGTCGGTGGACCGCGCGGCGGTCGGCGCTCTCGCCCGAGCGTCCTTCGGGCGCCCTCACTGGCTACTGTCATGACAGATGTCCGCGCCGGCGCCCGAGGGGTCGGCAGAGGAGGTTCGAATGGCAAGGCCGCGAGGGGCTCAGGCGAGCAGCCCGGGACCGTGCTGGCCGGTCCGTAGGGCAGCCCTGTTTCACCCCGCCCTCGTCACGATGCCCTTACGACGCCTGGTTCATCTGCCCCGGCCTCGACATTGCCCCCGTCACCCCGGGCGCACCCTCGCCCGGGACCACTAGGCCTGGGTTCGAGTCGCCTCGAAGGAGGGTGTGCGCCGTGGATTGGGCTGGCTGGGCGGTCTTCGGTCTCGCGGCGACTGCGGCGCTGACCTCGGTGCTCATCGCCGCGCAGCTGGCCGGGTGGACCCGCCTCGACCTGCCGCTCCTCCTGGGCACCCTCGTCGTCGAGGACCCCGACCACGCCCGCGCCGTCGGCTTCCTGCTGCATCTGGGCGCGGGCCAGGTGTTCGCCCTGCTGTACGCGCTGGGCTTCGCTGTGTTGGGACATGCCACGTGGTGGCTCGGAGCGCTGTTCGGGTGCCTTCACGGGGGTGTCGCCCTCACCGCCATCATCCCCCTGTTCGCCGGAGTTCACCCTCGGATCGGCTCGCTCCGTGCGGGGCTGGAGAGCCGAGCCGTCCTCGAACCCCCGGGCCTGCTCGCCCTCAACTACGGCTACCAGACCCCGCTGGTGGCTGCCATCGCACACGTCCTCTACGGTGCCGTCCTCGGGCTGCTCCTGGAGGTCGGGTGAACGGTACCCCCCCGAGAATCGGCGACTACGCCCTGCTCGGTGACACCCGGTCGGCGGCGTTGGTCTCCCCCGACGGTGACATCGACTGGTGGTGCCTCCCTCGGTTCGACTCCAGCCCGGTGTGTGGTCGCCTGCTCGGTGGCCCTGCCGCCGGGCACCTGAGCCTCGGACCCGCGGAGCCCGCCACCCTCGTCGACCGCGGGTACCTCCCCGGAACGCCGCTGCTTCGCACGCGGTGGCAGTCCGCGGGAGGGCGGCTGACGTCGACCGAGGGGATGGTGTCCGAGCTCCGTGGGCGGCTGTTGCCCTCGACCCTGCTGGTCCGCCGGATCCAGGCTGATGACCACGCCGTTCAGGTGCGCTGGGCACTCACCCCTCGTCATGGGTGGACCCGCGACAGGCTGCTGCGTCGGGAACACGGCCAGGCCATCGTGTTCACGGGCGGGCCCCTGGCGCTGTCCGTGCACCCGTCGCGGGTGCTCTCCACCGATCGGGCTGAAGACGGTGTGGTGACGCTTGCTCCGGGGCAGCACCTGACCGTCGCGATCAGTGCGGTCTCCGGCGAGCCGCTCGTCCACGTGCCACCGGACCGGGCGTGGCAGCTCCTCCTCGAGGATGCGGCCCGGTGGCGGCAGTGGACCTCCCGGATCCCCTCGGACCTGCCCTTCGCCGCGGCCGCCGGGCGATCCGCGTTGGTGCTGCGGCTGCTGACGCACTCACCGACCGGGGCTCCTGTCGCGGCGGTGACCACGTCCCTCCCGGAGGTCGTGGGCGGCGAACGGAACTGGGACTACCGCTACACGTGGCCGCGTGACGCCAGCATCGGCGTCGCCGCGTTCGTCGGACTGGGCATGACGCAGGAGGCGCGGATGTTCCTGCGGTGGCTGTTGCACGCCAGCCGCCTGGACCGGCCCAGGCTGCCGGTACTCCTGACCCTCGACGGCCGCCACGCCCCGCCGGAGCGCCGTGTCGAGGGCTGGCCCGGATACCGCGGCAGCACGCCCGTCCGCACCGGGAACGGGGCGCGTCGCCAGCATCAGCTGGACGGGTACGGATGGGTCGTGGACGCTGCGCACGTCTTCGACAGCGGCTGCGCACCGATCGACGGTGAGACCTGGCGCGCCGTGGCCGGCTTCGCCGACTTCGCGGCCGAGCGGTGGGACCAGCCGGATGCCGGGATCTGGGAGGAGCGCGGGGAAGCCCGTCACCACACCCACTCAACGCTCATGGCATGGCTGACCGTGGACCGGGCGCTGAGGCTGGCACGCGCGCACCGGGCGAGCCCGAGACGCGTGCGGCGCTGGGAGTCCGCACGCGACGCGATCGGCCTGGCGGTGCGGGACCGCGCCTTCGACCAGGCATCGAGCAGCTACACGAGAACCTGGGGCGGTCACGACCTGGATGCCGCCGTGCTGATGCTCCCCCTGATCGGCATCGAGCCGACCGACTCACCGCGCCTGAGGTCCACCATCGACGCGGTGCAAGAGCGGCTCTCCGCCGGCGGACCCCTGCTCTACCGCTACACCCCGGAGACCGACGGGCTGCCCGGCCGAGAGGGCGCCTTCCTGCCGTGCTCGTTCTGGCTCGTGCAGGCCCTCGCCGTCACCGGTCGGGCGGACCAGGCTGTGGACCTCATGCACCAGCTGCTCGACCTGTCACCACTGGGACTGTTCTCCGAGGAGGTCGACCCGACCACGGGGGACATGCTCGGCAACTATCCCCAGGCCCTGACCCATGCCGCACTCCTCCAAGCCGTTCTGGCCCTGCGTGACGCCGGCGTCTCGAGCTCCTGAACGGCGCGGCCGGCAACCCGACACAACGTGGGGGCAGATCCACACCGGCGAGCCCGACGCCGATCGTCGGCTCCTCAGCAGCCAGGTGAACTAGCCTGAGCCAGCTGAGGGAGGAGATCCCATGATCGTCGGGTCCGAAGGGACTGACTTCGGGGCATGCCGACCTCTCGAGCCCGCTCGACACACATGGCATCGCGATGGGTGACCGCGTGCTCGTGCTCAACGCCGGCGGCACGATAGGAATGGTCGGCACTCCGCACGGCTACGCTCCGGTTCCCGGTGCTCTGGGTCCGTATCTCGACTGGATCGTCGAGATGTCGAGGGGTGAGCTGCCGCCGATCGACTTCGTCGAGCTGGACCCGCCGATCGACTCGGCCAACGCGACTCCGGAGAGCTGGGGCGAGATCGCGCGCATCCTCTTCGAACGGCGCGCGGACCATCCCGGCTTCGTGGTGCTGCACGGGACCGACACCATGGCCTATACGTCGTCGGCGCTCTCGTTCCTGCTGCCGTCCTTCGGAAAGCCGGTGGTCGTCACGGGTGCACAGATCCCCATCGCCCGAACGCGCAGCGACGGCAGGCAGAACTTCATCGGCGCCCTCGAGGTCGCGGTCCAGCCCGCGGTCCCTGAGGTCACTCTCCTCTTCGGAGAGGTCCTGCTTCGGGGCAACAGGGCCATGAAGGTCGACGCCTCCGGCCTCGACGCGTTCGACTCACCGCGGTTCCCGCCCCTGGCCGAGATCGGCATGGACATCGTCGTGAACCACGCACTCGTGCGCGCCGCTGATGGCGTTCCCGGGCTGACCGCCGGAACCCTCGCCAACGTCGCCGCGGTGCGGCTCTTTCCCGGGTTCTCGGCCTCGATCCTCGCGAACATCTGCGCCCCGCCGTTGCAGGGTCTGGTCATCGAGGCCTACGGCGCGGGCAACGGTCCCTCGGAGGACCTGCAGTTCCTGGCAGCGATCGAGGCCGCCACCTCACGAGGCGTCGTCGTGGTGGTCGTCACGCAGTGCGTTCGTGGGTCCGTGCAGCCTGGCGTCTATGCGACCGGATCAGCGCTCGCCCGGGCCGGCGCGGTGCCCGGTCTGGACATGACATCGGAAGCCGCCCTCACCAAGCTCGCCGTGCTGCTCGGCCAAGGACTGAGCACCGACACGGTCCGGCAGATGATGCAGGATGACATCGCCGGCGAGCTCACCCCCTGACAGCAGACGAGTCCTGCGACACGTCGGTGGCACGTTCGAGCAGCGGCAGGGAGCAAGGATGATCAGGGTGATCGAGGGTATGCCGGCCGGAACGGTCGGTGTCGAAGCGGTAGGCAGGGTCACCGAGGCGGACTACCGCATCGTTCTCGTTCCCACTCTCACAGCCGCCCTGGAGCGCGGAGGCGTTCGGCTCCTGTACGTGTTGGGAGAGGACTTCGACTCGTACACCGCGGGGGCGATGTGGGCCGACACCAAGCTGTGGGCCGGTCATGTCCAGCGGTGGGACAAGATCGCCATCGTGTCCGACGCGAAGGAGTGGGTGACCAGAGCCGGCGAGGACCAGGGGGCCTGGGCAATCGGGGCGACGTCCGTCGTGCTGGCCCCGGTGGCGTCGTGGTGGCCGGGAGGGCACGAAGGGCATGCCAGCGGCATCTTCTGGTGGCCAGGGGCGGGGTCGAACCGCCGACCTTCCGATTTTCAGTCGGACGCTCGTACCAACTGAGCTACCTGGCCGGATGAGACGACACGGCCGGATCTCTCCGACCGCGCCTCCCGGAGCGACCCCGACGGGACTCGAACCCGCGACCTCCGCCGTGACAGGGCGGCGCGCTAACCAACTGCGCTACGGGGCCTTGGTGAGCCAAGGCCATGCGTATCCCCAACGGGATTCGAACCCGTGCTACCGCCGTGAAAGGGCGGGGTCCTGGGCCGCTAGACGATGGGGACCCGACCTCGACCGGGCCTCAAGGTCGCGCAGCGCGCAGCGCTCGGATCCGTCGAGGACTCGGAAAGCATAGGGGACGGGGCGCGCCCTCACCAAAACACCGTCGGCTCGACCGCACGTCCAGCACAGTCCGCGTCGCGGGCGTCAGCACATGTTGACACATGAGCCACTGTCAGCATATGCTGACGGAATGTCGCGCTCCCCCACCGACCTCGCCGAGGACCTCGACAGCACCGACCCCGAGGTGGGGTTGCGTGCGGTTGCTGCCCTCCGCCGGCTGCTCGAGAACCTCGAGGCGCTCCACGTCCGGAACGCCAGGGCCAAGGGGTGGTCCTGGCAGGACATCGCCGACTCCCTCGGCGTCACCAAGCAGACCGTCCATCGCAAGCACGCCCGGAGGTAGCCGTGTTCGAACGCCTGAGCCGAGAGGTGCGCACGGCGGTCGTCGGCGCACACGAGACCGCCCGCGGGCGCGGGGCCGAGGAGGTCATCCCGATGCACCTCCTCAGCGAGCTCGCCCGCGGCGACGGTCCCGTCCCCCTGCTGCTCCGGCGCCACGGGATCGAGGCGGAGCGGATCGCGAGCCTCGGACGCCTCGGCGACGCCGACGACAGCCCGGCACGGCATCCGCTCGACGACGACGACGCCGACGCGCTGCGGTCCCTCGGTATCGACCTGGGCGCGATCCGCCGGGCCGTCGAGGCGTCCTTCGGTGAGGGGGCGCTCGACGATCCCACCCGGGCCGGCGAGGGCGCAGACACCGATGACGTCATCACCGACGGGCCGGTCGGTCGCCATGGTCGCCTGCGCTTCTCCTGGGGAGGGCGGCCCCCGCGCTTCGGCGCCGCCGCGAAGAAGTCCATCGAGCTCGCGCTGCGCGAGGCCATCCGCGACCGGAGCAGGGAGGTCCGGGGGGAGCACCTCGCGCGCGGCATCCTGCGCGCCGACGACGACGAGACCCGAGCACTGCTGCGGGTGCTCGACGTCGACGTGCGGACACTGCGCCAGGATCTCGAAGGGCGGTTCCGAGAGAGCGCCTGACCCGGCG
>JAQSWG010000097.1 GCA_029266735.1 Ornithinibacter sp. | reverse complement strand
CGCTGGAGAGCGAGCTGCGGACGACGCGAGGAGACCTCACCCGGGACTGGCGGGCACGCCTGGCGGACCTCGCCGGTTGACCCGTGTGCTGCTCTGCAGCAGCCGCCTGTCGTTCGCCGACCCGCCCTGCGGAAGGGCGAGCGAGGCGGCGACGAGCGCCGCGACGAGCCAGAACTGGTTGTAGAAGCCCTGCTTGTTGACGAGGTTCACGACGGCGAGAGTGAGCGCCAGCCACCTCACCAGCTCGGAGGTGTCGGGCTGACGGCGCCACACGGCATACGCGATGCCGGTGACCGCTCCGAGCATCGCCGCGCCGGTCACCGCGAAGGGCAGGGTCACCCCGTGCTCGTTGAGGGCGTAGACGTACCACGTGTTGGCGAAGCGGATGGGGTGGAAGGTGAGCAACGTCGTGACGGTGTCGTCGAGGAACGCGGCCGGGTCGGCGAGCACCCACGGTAGGACGAGGACTCCGACGAGCCCCCCCGTCGCCAGTGTTCGGCTCACCCCGAACGGCCGCCAGACGAGGAGCACCGGGGCGAGGAGCGCCAGGTGTTGCTTGCTGGCGCACGCCAGGGCAAGCGGGAGCACTGCCCACCACGCGTGGCCACGCCGGATGAGCACCGCCCACCACACGAGCGCGGCGGCCAGCACCGGCTCGGTCCACGCCTGATCGACCTGGGTCAGGGTGCCTGGAGCGAGGACGAGCACCGCCGTCACCGCAGCGGCACGCTCGGCGCGTCCGTGCGCAAGAGCCCACAGCCCGGCGTAGAGCACGAGTGACCAGACGAGCACCGCCCACCGCACGTCCCCAGCCAGCCACCGGCCGGGCGCCGTCGCCACCGCCATCCACGGCAGGTAGGTGAAGTGGTCCTGCACGCCCGGCGAGCCGGCCCACTGCTGCGTGTAGAGGTTCTCGCCGCGTCCGAGGGCGTCCGCTCCCTGCTGGAGGATCACCCACACGTCGATCCTCGGCGCCCGGTCACCGAGGATCGTGACGACGGCCATGACCGTGTGCGTGAGCACCGCGAGCACGTATGCCGCCACGGCCGCCGTGCGTCCTCGTCGCGAGAGCAGCGCGGCGCAGCCGAGGCCGCCGGTCGTCAGCACCGCGAGCGCGGCAGTGAGCCACCCCCCGCGCAGGTAGCTGAACAGCGGCACGGTGAGCGTGATGGCGACGGAGGCGACGACCACGGCGGGCGGGACCCACCGGGGCACGTCGATGCGGAGCCGCCGTGCCAGCCACCACGCGAGGAGTGCCGTGCAGGCGGTCAGGGTGAGGACGATCGGCACCTCGAACCGCACGACGCTCCACTGGAGGGCCGCGAACCAGGCGAGCCACGCGGCACCGAGGACGACTGCAGCGATCGAGGTCGTCCTGCGCCTCACCGAGGTCCCGACGGTCGGCGCCGTGGCGGGTGCCGCGGCACGTCCTGGGGCGGCGTCAGCCACCGTAGAGCGCGTCGACCTCGTCCTCGAAGTCGCGCATGACGACGTTGCGCTTGAGCTTCAGGGACGGGGTGAGGTGGCCGGACTCCTCGGTGAAGTCACCCTCCAGAAGGGCGAACTTGCGAATCGACTCGGCCTTGGAGACCGCGGTGTTGGCCTCGTCGACCGCCCCCTGGATCTCGGCGACCACGCGCTCGTCGGTGCGGGCGGCCGCGAAGGCGACGCCGTCGAGCCCGTGGTTGGCGGCCCACGACGGGTACATCTCCTCGTCGAGGGTGACGAGGGCGGCGATGTACGGCTTGCCGTCGCCGACGACGATGCACTGGCTGACGAGGGGATGGGACCGTAGGCGGTCCTCCAGCACTGCGGGAGCGACGTTCTTGCCCCCCGCGGTCACGAGGATCTCCTTCTTGCGGCCCGTGATCCGCAGGAACCCGTCGGCGTCGAGCTCGCCCAGGTCGCCGGTACGGAACCAGCCGTCGCGGATGGCCTCGGCGGTTGCGGTGGGGTTCCCGCGGTAGCCCCGGAAGACGTTGACGCCACGCAGGCAGACCTCGCCGTCGTCGGCGACCCGCACGTCGACGCCGGGCAGGGGCAGGCCGACCGAGCCGATGCGCATGGCGTTCGGCCGGTTGACGGTGGCGGGCGCGGTGGTCTCCGTCAGCCCGTACCCCTCGAGAATCGTCACGCCGATGCCACGGAAGAAGTGCCCGAGGCGGGTGCCGAGAGGGGCGCCCCCCGACACCGCGTACTGCACCTTGCCGCCCATGGCCTCGCGGAGCCTGGCGTAGACGAGGCGGTCGAAGAGCGCGTGCCGCACCCGCAGGCCGAGCGGAACCGTCCCGGCATCCCTGGCCTCGGACCAGGCGACGGCGGTGGCGGCGGCCCCGGCGAAGATCCTGCCCTTGCCACCGGCCTCCGCCTTCTGCTCGGCCGAGTTGTAGATCTTCTCGAAGACCCGCGGCACGGCGAGGATGAAGGTCGGCTGGAAGGCCGCGAAGTCGTCGAGCAGCGCCTTGAGGTCCGATGAGTGGCCCATCCGAACACCGGCGGTCACCGCGAGGACCTCGATGAAGCGGGCGAAGACGTGGGCCAACGGAAGGAACAGGAGCGTGGAGGCCCCGGCGGAGGCGACGACGTCGGCCAGCTCCTGGGCGGCGTTCTCGGCGAGGGTGAGGAAGTTGCCGTGGGTCAGCTCGACGCCCTTGGGGCGCCCGGTGGTCCCGGAGGTGTAGATCACCGTGGCCAGGGTGTTCCGGTCGAGTCCCGCCCGCCGGGCGGCCAGCTCGGCATCGTCGACCGTGCCGCTGTCGCCGCTGAGGGAGTCGATGTCCCCGTGGTCGATGACCCACACGTGGCGCAGCCGCTCCAGGCGCGAGCGGCCCGCCTCGACGGAGGCGAGGTGCGCGGCGGTCTCGACGAGCACCCCCACGGCACCGGAGTCGGCGAGGATCCACTCCACCTGCTCGGCCGACGAGGTCTCGTAGATGGGCACGGGGACCGCGCCCGTCGACCACAGGGCGAAGTCGGCGACGGTCCACTCGTACCGCGTTCGGCTCATGATGCCCACGGCGTCGCCCTGCTGGACACCGGCCGCGATGAGCCCCTTGGCGAGGGCCGAGACGTCCGCGGCGAACGTGGCGGCGGTGACGTCCGTCCAGCCCTCGGCAGAACGGACGGAGAAGGACACCCGGCCCGGCTCGGCGCTCGCCCACCGCAGGGGCAGGTCCGCGAGGCTTCCCTCGGTCGTGGCGGGGAGGACGAGAGGTGTGGACTTCTCGTGCACGGTCCTGCTCCTTCGAGGGCTCGGCGGCGGTGGGACACCTCAACTGTAGGGCGCCGGGTGAGCGGTACCCTCCGTGCCATGGCCGACCGCACACAGTCCTCCGTCGAGATCGCCGCCGAGCCCGCCGCGGTGCTCGACGTCATCGCCGACTTCGAGCGCTATCCCGAGTGGGCGGAGCAGGTCAAGGCCTGCACCGTGCTCAGCGAGGACGGGGACGGCTGGGCCGACCAGGTGGAGTTCACCCTCGACGCCGGTGCCATCAAGGACAACTACGTCCTCGAGTACGACTGGGACGTCACCGAGGACGGCACCGGGTCCGTCAGCTGGCACCTCGTGCGGGCCACGCTGCTCAAGGGCCTGACCGGGACGTATGCGCTGGCTCGGAGCTCCACGGGAACCACGGTGACCTACGACCTCGAGGTCGACCTCACCATGCCGATGATCGGCATGCTCAAGCGCAAGGCGGAGAAGCACATCATCAACACGGCCCTGACCGAGCTCAAGAAGCGCGTCGAGGGCTGAACGCCGACATGCCCCGAGTCGTCCTCGTCACCGGCAAGGGCGGCGTCGGCAAGACCACGACCGCGGCGGCGACGGCCGTTCGAGCCGCACGTTCCGGCCTGCGGACGCTCGTCATGTCGACCGACGCCGCCCACAGCCTCGGCGACGCCCTCGACGTCGACCTGCGCACCGCCGTCACGTGGCGGGAGAGCCACCAGGTCGAGACGCGTCTGCACGCCCTCGCCGTCGGTGCGCACACCGCCGTCGAGGCCGACTGGCAGGTGGTGCGCGACTACCTGCTCGGAGCGCTCGACGCGATGGGGGTGGACCCGGTCGTGGCCGACGAGCTCACCTCCCTCCCAGGAGCCGAGGAGGTGACCGCGCTGGGGGCCCTGGCCCATCAGGCGCACAGCGGCGACTGGGACCTCGTGGTCGTCGACTGTGCGCCCACCGCCGAGACCCTGCGGCTGCTCGGGCTCCCCGAGGTGCTCGGCTGGCACCTCGACCGGCTCCTGCCGGCGCAGCGGCGGTTGCTCACCGTGCTCCGTCCTGCGGCCACCGTCGCCACCGGCGTCCCGCCCCCCGGACCGGACGTGCTCGCCGTCCTCCGAGCCTGGCGGGAGCTCATGGTCGAGGTGCGGACGCTGCTGACCTCACCTCGAGCCAGCGTTCGGGTGGTCCTCACGCCGGAGCGGGTGGTCATCGCCGAGAGCCGCCGGGTGCTGACCTCGCTGTCGCTGCACGGGTACGCCGTGGACGCGGTCGTCGTCAACCGTGTCCTTCCGCCCGGACCCGTCGGCGACGAGGATCCGTGGTGGTCGGCCTGGACCACCGCACAGGCGGCGGGCCTGGACCGGGTCCGGGAGTCCTTCTCCGGGATCCCGCTGCTGCGCGCGCCCTATCTCTCTGGTGAGCCCATCGGGGCGCAGGCTCTGGCCGAGCTCGCCGAGGCCACGCGCGGCGACGCTGCCCCGGACCTCATGGCCGACGTCGACGTCCCGCGGATGCGGGTGGCGGCCGACGGTGCCGACTTCCTCCTCACCCTGCCGCTGCCCCTTGTCTCCGCGAGCCAGGTGGCACTCTCCCGACGGGACGACGACCTCGTCGTCGAGGTGGAGGGGCAGCGACGCCTCGTCACCCTGCCGTCGGTCCTGCGCCGATGCGTCGTCCAGGATGCCGAAGTGGGCGGCGGCGAGCTGCGAGTGCGGTTCGAGCGTGACGAGGAGCTGTGGGCGAGTGGGCGCTGACCGCTGGGACGAGCAGGTCGGCTCGGTGGCCGACGAGGCCGCACGACTGCTCGAGAGCCTGCGTCGCACGACGGGGGACGCGGCTGCGGCGGCGGCTGCGGCCCCCGGGTCGAGACCCGAGGCCCGGGCGACCAACGGTCCGGGGGGCCCGCCCACCGGCGACCCCGTCGCGACGGCCGCCGCGACGGCCGCCTCGGCAGCCGACTCGGCCGCCAACTCGGCAGGCGGTCCGGCGCACGGCCCCGAGGGCGACGCGCCTGCCCACGAACCCTTCTGCGCCTGGTGCCCGCTGTGCCGGTCCGCGGCCGTGGTGCGCACGCTGAGCCCGGAGACCCTGTCCCGCCTGGCCGATGTCGCCGGCCTGGCCGCGACCGTCCTGGCCGACCTCGCGAGCACCCGCGCCGCCGCGACGACCGAGGGCGCACCGGGGCCGGTCGACCCCACGCCGGCGCCGGCGGCAGGGCCGCGCCCGATCCCCGTCCATGACGCCGACGACCCGCAGGAGGCACCCCGTGGCTGACGGTTCGCTCGCCATCGGCATCGACATCGGCGGCACGAAGGTGGCCGGCGGGGTGGTCGACGCCGGGGGCCGAGTGCTTCGGCGGGCGCGCCGCGACACGCCACACCGTTCGACGAGCCCGCGCGTCGTCGAGGACACGATCGTCTCGGTCGTCGACGAGCTGCTGGCGGCCGACAGCGACGACATCGTGGCCGTCGGCATCGGGGCGGCCGGCTTCGTGGCCGCCGACCGGGCCACCGTGGTCTTCGCGCCGCACCTGTCCTGGCGCAACGAGCCGCTGCGGCAGGCCCTCGGCCAGCGCGTGCCCCTGCCGACGTTCGTCGACAACGACGCCAACGCCGCCGTCTGGGCCGAGCACCGCTTCGGGGCGGGGCGCGGCGAGAGCCACCTCGTCATGGTGAACCTCGGCACCGGCATCGGCGGCGGCATCGTCATCGGCGGACGGGTCATCCGGGGCAGGCACGGGATCGCGGGGGAGTTCGGGCACATGCAGGTGGTGCCCGACGGCATCCGCTGCGAGTGCGGGAACCGGGGTTGTTGGGAGCAGTACGCCTCCGGCAACGCCCTCGTGCGCGAGGCGCGCGTCCTCATGTCGGCGGGGAGCCCGGTCGTATCGGACCTCTTCGACCGGGTCGGGGGCCGCCCCGAGGACCTCACCGGACCGCTCGTCACCGAGGCCGCCCGAGACGGTGACCCGCTGGCGAGAGAGCTCCTCAACGAGATCGGGCGGTGGCTGGGGATCGGCATGGCGGATCTCGCCGCCGCCCTCGACCCCGGGATGTTCGTCATCGGCGGTGGGGTGAGCGCCGCGGGCGAGCTGCTGCTCGGGCCGGCGCGTGAGGCGTTCCGCCGCCAGCTCACAGGCCGCGGCTACCGCCCGGAGGCGTCCATCGTCACCGCCGAGCTGGGGAACGAGGCGGGACTCGTCGGAGCCGCCGACCTCGCACGCACCGACTCCGTTGTCGGGGCCGACGCGCACGGTGGCTGACCCTGCCGTGCCGGCCCTCCGGGTCGCGTCGTACAACACCCGCGACTTCCTCGACGACCACCGGCTCGCCGCCCGGATCGTGCGCGCGATGGACCCCGACGTCCTGTGCCTGCAGGAGGTTCCGCGACGGCTGGGGGCGGGCGCGCGGGTCGCCCGCTTCGCGCTGAGGTGCGGCATGCACTGGTCGGGTCGGCACCGCGGGAGCGGCGGCACGACGATCTTCACATCGCCACGCGTCGAGCTGCTGGAGTGCCGCCACAGCCGCCTCCCGGTGCGGTGGCCGGACCGCACCCGCGGCTATGCCGCGGCACGGGTGGCGCTGCCAGGCGGCGGTGGCCTCACCGCGGTGTCGATGCACCTCAGCCTCGACCGGCACGAGCGGGTCGCACACACCGAGCGGATCCTGGGCGGTCTCCCGGACGGGACGCCCGTGGTGCTCGCCGGCGACCTCAACGAGGACGACACCGGGGAAGCGTGGCGGCTGCTCGATGTGCCGGAGCGGCTGCGCCTGGTCTCACCTGCGAGCCCGACGTACCCGGCGCGCGCCCCTCGCCGTCGGCTCGATGTCGTCTTCGCGTCGCCGGCGCTGCGTGTCCTGCCCCGTCGCGAGGTGCTGGTCCCGGATGCCGTGTGGGCGCAGGCCAGCGACCACCGGCCCGTCTGGGTCGACCTCCAGCTCGACGGCTGACGGGCGAGGCGCCGTCAGGGTCAGACCCGGGCGCCGTCGTCGTCGCTGGTGGGGTCGCGGTGTGACGGCTGGCGGAGGACCAGCAGGGCGAAGCCGACGAGGGAGACGACCACAGCCGCGATGAACCAGCGGGTGCTGTGGAACGGGCGGGCGAACACGACGTACAGGAGCATCAACGGGCCCGTGACGAGGCCGATGACCGCGCCCCAGAAGTGCAGGTCCTCCTGTGGCGGGAGCACCACCTCGGGCGGCTCGAAGTGGTCTTCCTCCGGCTCCACCTCGGCAGCCCGCCAGGCCGAGGCCGGCACGACGACGTCGAGCGGCGCCGGGGTGACCCAGGGCGATGGCGGTGTGGCCGGCCGTAGCGGCTCCTCGGCTTCCTCACGGTCGGCGTCGGGTTCCTCGCGCCGCTCGGCAGCCGGCTGCTCGTCCGGTTCGGCCGGCCGCACGTCGGCCCCTCCCAGCCAGCGACGATCGACGCGAACCGTGCGTCGACGTCGCGCTCGTCCATGTCACCGGGCCGCTCGGGCACGGGACCTCCTCGGTGTCTGGGGCTGCGGAGACGATCTTCGCACGCGCGTCCAGCGGACCGGCATTCCGAGGCGGTGGACTAGAGTTCGGGCGACGCGCAACGAAGGGTGGTCCGTTGTTCTACTGGGTGCTGAAGACGGTCATTCTCGGGCCGATCCTCCGCCTGCTCTTCCGACCGTGGGTCGAGGGTTCCCAGCACGTCCCCGAGACCGGTCCGGCCATCTTCGCGAGCAACCACCTCTCCTTCTCGGACTCCATCTTCCTGCCCCTCGTGGTGCCGCGACGGATGACCTTCCTGGCGAAGTCCGACTACTTCACCGGCGAAGGACTCAAGGGCCGGATGACCGCTGCGTTCTTCA
>JAQSWG010000096.1 GCA_029266735.1 Ornithinibacter sp. | reverse complement strand
TCCCCGATCAGGTTCCGCCGGAGAAGGCCGTGGTCGTCGAGCAGGAGGTCGTGCTGTACATCGAGGACAACAAGGACGACGTGGGTCTCGAAGCTGTCATCCGGCTCACGCCGGGCTCCGCCGTCGCAGACCTCGTCGGCCGCACCCGCGATGAAGCCGAGGCCATGCTCGACGCCCTGGGACTCTTCCTGAAGCCCAGTGGCGAGGGGCGCGTGGCGACCCAGGACCCGGCTGCGGGCACCTTGGTCCCGTTCGGCACGACCGTCGTGGCACGGCTCGAGCCGCCGCCGACCCCAGGTCCCATGGTTCCGCGCCTCATCGGACTCACCGAAGCGGAGGCGAGGGCAGCAGTCGAGGGGCTCAAGCTGGATCTCGTCGTCGGTTCGGCCACCGGCGACGGCGAGCGCCGGGTCAGCGAGCAGGACCCCGCAGCCGGCACCCCCGTCGGCGCCAGCCGGGCCGTCACCGTCACCCTGACCGGGTCAACCACACCTGAGCCTGACCCCACGGTCGCCGTACCCGACGTCACCGGGCTCGAGGCCGCTGCTGTGCAGCGGGTGCTCGAGGCCGCAGGGCTCACCCTGGCCGTCGACCCCACGGGCTCGGAGACCGGCGCTGGGGCGCTGTCGTTCCGCCAGGACCCTGAGCCGGGCAGCCAGGTCGCACCGGGCACAAGAGTCTCGGTCGCCTTCGCCGTAGTGGATGACCAGAGCCCGGTCGCGTGGTGGGTGTGGCCCACGAGCGCCGCCGTGCTCGCCCTGCTGCTGCTCGCCCTGTGGTCGCTCCAGCCGGGCCGCCGGCCGCCACCGGACCCGACCCCCCACATCACCGTCGAGCCGCACGCCGACCTCGAACCGGCCGTGTCGGTGACCTCGACCAATCCATCCGCCGACATGGCCATCCGGGTCGTGCCCGGCGCCGACGTCGGAATCCTGACACTCACCGAGGACGCGCCATGATGCTGCTCGCCGGACCAACGACCGCCCACGACCTACTGTTCGACGGGGCCGTTGCCGACCCGGCCGCTGGACTCGCCCTCGACTTCGGTGGGCAGCTGAACGGCAACCTCCCGGCCAGTGTCGGAGGCGAGGCGCGGAAGGCGGTCGCCCGCGAACTCGCGAATGCCGCCGTCGAGCTGACGCACCTCGACCTCACCGACGTCCTGGCATCCGGTTGGCAGAGGCACACCGAGCTCCGGGCGGCCGGCAGGCGAACGCGCGACGTTCCTGGTACACGGGAGACCGTGGTGCTGGCCGAGCACCGCATCTCGCACGAGGCCCACCCATACGTCGACGTCCTCCTCGGGGATGCTCGACTGACCCGGGTCTCCCTGACGGTCCTCGTGACGGTCGACGTGACGGCGCTCGCTGCCACCGTCACCGCCGGACGGCTGACCGGCCTCAGCTCGGGACGGGCGCTCGTCACGGGAACGCTGGCCCTCGCCGGCTCGCCCCTCGCCCGACGCAGCAGGGAGTTCAACCTGGCGCTGGAGCTCGGCTTCGAGGAGGGCCTGCGGCTGGCGTGATTCTGGACGCGACAGCCGGATGCCGGGTGGGCGGCTCGAGCAGTGCGCCCGGCGTCCGTGCTCTGCTGCGCTGTACGGAGCGGGTCAGTACCAGTGCGGGGAACGGGCGAGGAACTGCTCGTAGGCCTGGCACGGCGACCCGTACACGTCGTCGATGTAGCCGAGGCCCCAGGTGATCTGCGTCGCCGGGTTGGTGAGCCAGTCGCTCCCTGCGCTGGCCATCTTCCAGCCCGGCAGCGACTGCGGGATGCCGTAGGCACCGGACGACGGGTTCGTGGCGCTCCAGCTCCAGCCCGACTCGGCGTGCCAGAGATCGACGAGGCAGGTGAACTCCGCCTCGTCCCAGCCGTACGACGCCATCATCGAGCGGGCGATCTCCTGGGCGGCTCGAGGTCCGCTCCCGGGTGAGCCGAGCGCCTGCAGACCGAGCAGGTGCGTCGTGTCCAGCCGGGCCGCGGCCTCCCGGAGCGCGGCGATGTTCGCCGCGCTGCTCTCGAGCTCTTCGAGCCTTGCGGTGAGCGCCTCCTGCTGCTTCGCGAGCTCGGCCGCCTCCACGCCGGCACGCGCGGCCTCCTTCTCGGCGGCGGTGCGCCTCACCCCGGCCTCCTCGACGGCGGTGGCGCGCTTGTCACGGGCGGAGCTGAGCAGCCGCTCCTGCAGCGCGGCGTCCCGGGCAGCCGACTGCGCGGCGTCGAGGTTCCCGCGCACCCGATGGGCCTCGTGGTCGAGCACGAACGCCAGGTCGGACATCACGTCGGGTGGGGAGAGCACGAGGGTGGTCAGGTCCTGGAGGTCGCCGCCCTGCATGTACATCTGGGCAGCACTTGCGGAGAGCGCGCGGTCGGCGTCGTCGCGGTCCTCGCGGGCGGCCCGCAGGTCCTGGGTCGCCTGTCGCACCGCCGCCTCGGCGTCGGCAAGCTGCTGCTGGGCCCGTTCGTCGGCGGCCACCGCCGCAGCCACTCCGCGTTGCAGCGTCTGGAGCCGTGCCTCGGCGAGCTTGACCTCCGCCGTGATCTCGGCGACCTCCTTGGCGGCGGCGGCGGCCGCTTCCTGCGCCTCGGAGACCTCCGCCTCACTGGGCACGGACGGGCCGGGGGTCGGCACGCTGGGCGTGGGGTCGACGGCAGGTAGGGCGGAGCCGGTGACCTGCTCGTCCGTCAGCGTCGCCGAGGACGATGCACCAACCGCCGATCCGGTGACAGCGGCCGCGGCGGCAGGCACGAGCGGCACCGCAAGTGCGACTGCGGCGACCACGACTCCCGTGCAGAGCCGAAGGGAGAGGCCCATCGCGGCATCCTCTCCCGATCGCCGACGCATGTCACCCCAAGCAACATGTCAATTCGGGCATTCGGCTCGCCCGGCCAGAGCCCTCGGCAGGGTGGACTCCGAGGCGTTGGTGCAGGCCCAGCCGATCCGCTCGTGGAGCGCCGAGGTGACGCCAGGACCTCTGCCGGCCATGTGGCAGGCCGCGAAAGCGTCAGGACCTTTCGAGGAGCCGCTTCACGGCTGCAGAGCTGGCGATCGCCTCCTCAGGGCTGGGGGCCTGGGCGATGAGGTTGAACTCCGTGCATCCCGCCGCGGCATACGGAGCGAGGAACTCGGCCACGTCCTCGGCGGTGCCGTAGGGGCAGTAGCGCTCGAAACGCTCGAACGGGAGGTGGTAGAAGGCCTCCATCGCCGGCGCGAGGCACGCGCGGGCGGCCTCTCGGGAGCGTGCGAACCCGCACCACACCTGCATCGCATGCCGGCGCGGCGGGTCGGGCCGGCCCACCCGGGCGGCCTCGTCCGCCGCGATCTCGACGGCGGCGGCATACCGGCGTGGCGAGCACCAGAGGCCGAGCCAGCCGTCACCCAGCCGGCCCGCACGCCGGACGGCCGCATCGGAGCGGCCGCCGACGATGATCGGGATCGGCTGGGACGGTGTGGGGGCGATGAGTGCGTGGTCGAGGTCGAAGAACATGCCGGAGTGGGTGACCGGCTTGCCGGCCAGCAGCTGGCGCACGATGAGGAGGCACTCGTCCATCCTCCGGCCACGCGTCGCCGGGTCGATCCCAGCGTTGGAGACCTCGCGGCGGTCCTCCCCGCCGATGCCCACACCGAAGATCAGCCGCCCCGGGGCGATCCGGCCGAAGTCCGCGAGCTGGCGGGCCACGAGCACGGGATGGCGCAACGGGAGCAGGTACACGCCGGTGTGGACGGGCAGCGTCGGGTGCAGCATCGCGAGTGCGGTGGCCTGCACGAGCCCGTCGAACCCCACGCCGGTCAGGAAGCTCACGTGGTCACCGCAGCAGACGTGGTCGACGCCTTCCTCGTCGGCCTGCACGAGGAAGGCGCGGGCAGCCTCCGGCCCCTGCTCGAGAAGCCCTTGCGGTGCGAACAGGCCGACCCTGGTGGGCACGGCCTCGCCGGCATCCGCGACTGCTCCGCCTGCTGCCGGGGTGCCACGGAGCTGGTCGGTCATGACGTCCTCCCCGTGCCGACTTCCGCGGTCTGTGGGGACGCAGGCGAGGGATGCCGTCGCGAGGGACGGGGGATGAGCGCGGGCACGCGGGCGCGGTAGGCGGTGTACGAGGCCCCCAGGCTCCGGCTGAGGTCATGTTCCTCGAAGGCGATTCCGACGAGGATGTAGCCGGTCGCGGCGGCAGCGAACAGCAGGTGCCCGGCCGTCATCGTCGGCGCCGACCAGAAGATGACGAGGAAGCCGACCATCAGCGGGTGCCGGACGCGCCTGTACAGGCCGCGCTCGGTGAAGGCCGGCGGGCTGTACCTCACGTGTCGGGCATGCCTCCAGGCCTGCCGCAGCCCGAACAGGTCGGCGTGGCTGATGAGGAACGTCGACCAGATGGCCAGCCCCCAGCCACCCGCGTACGCCGCCCACATCACGCCCGCGGCGGGTCCCAAGAGGTCCCAGACGGTCCCCTCGATCGGTCGCCACAGCCAGAACAGCAGCACGAGAGCCAGGTTCGCGGCCAGGACGAACGTCGCGCGCTCGGCGGGCGCCGGCACGATCCGTGTCCACTGGCGCTTGAACCACGGGCGCGCCATGACGGTGTGCTGGACCGCGAACAGGAGCAGAAGCAGCACGTCGATCCCCACCGCGAGCGGCAGTGACGTGTGCGGACCGTCGTCGATCCCCTTCGGCACGCCGAAGCCCCCGAAGAAGCCCACCGCGTAGCCGAGCACCGCCAGGAAGGACAGGTAGACGGCTGTCGAGTACCCGAGGATGACCAGCGCGGAGACCCTCGCCCGTGGTCGTTGCTCGGGCACGAGGGGGCCGGCTGAGGTCATCGTCTGTGACATGCCTCGACGCTAGGTCGGCCAGTGCCGGGCGACCATCGGGTGAACTACCAGCGGAATCGTCGTCTGCGCCCCGGAACGGACAGTGTCGCGTTCCGGCGTCGGGTGAACTACCGAGCCGCTCCCCCGCCGAGCCGCTGCTCGGTCACCCATGCCGCGATCTGGGCCCGGGAGCGAACTCCCAGCTTGCGCCGGATGTTCTCGACGTGCGCCTCGGCGGTCCGCGGCGCGACGGACAGGCGCCGGGCGACCGACTGGTTGGTCAGTCCTTCGGCGATCAGCTCGGCCACCTCGAGCTCACGGCTGGTCAGCCGCGGTCCCGACGTCGACGGCTCGGAGAGGAAGCCGAGCATCGCGTCGAGAATCGAGCGCCAGTCACCGTGGTAGAAGAGGTGGCTCGAGCCCGGCAGCGGGATCAGCGTCGCTCCGGGGATCAGCGCCGCGACCTGCCGCCCGAGCTCGAAGCGCGTGCCCTTGTCCGCCTCGCGGTGCACGACCACCGTGCGCGCCCGGATCGCCGGAAGGAGGCCAGTGACGTCGGTGTCGTAGTAGACCTCGAGCAGTCGGGCGGCCACCTCGGCAGAGGCACTGTCCCGCTGGAACCGGGTGAACGCCGCCACCTCCTCAGCCGTGGGCTCGGTGATGAAGGACTCGGTGATCGCCCTCAGCCCCAGGCCCCAGTGGGCCCGAACCAGCGCCACCACGGACTCCCTCACCTCGGGAGGCGCCAGGTCCCTGCCGCTGGCGCAGGTCCCGTACAGGACCAGCGCCTCGACCCGCTCCGGATGTCTCGCCGCGATGGCCGCCGCGATCTGGCCCCCCTGCGAGGCCCCGAACAGGCGGAAGCGATCGGCTCCGACGGCCTCGGCCACCGCGAGCGCCGCGGCCACCTGCCCCTCGAACGACAGGTCGATGCTGTCCCGATCCGACAGCCCGCACCCCGGCTTGTCGTACCGGATCACGGTGAACCCCTCAGCCAGTCCCTCCACGAACTCGCCGAAGGAGCACACGTCGAGCTGCCCCCGCAGGTGGGTGATCCAGCCCGAGTCGCACAACAGCGCCGGCCCGGTTCCGGCGGCGGAGTAGGCGACGCGTCCAGCGGGCGTGTCGGTGTACCTCACCCTCGGCCCCACCGGCTCAGCCTGACATCCCGGACCGGTGCGGTAAAGGAGGGACATCAGGCCGCTCCGTGCTGTCACACCTCGCTGTCAGACTGGCAGTTCGCCGACCGGGACGTCTCGCGGGTTCGGGAGTTCGCCCGGCGGCGGGGAACGGCGACGGAAGGGCGAGGGCATGGCTGGCTACGCGGTTGCACACCTCGACGAGATCGAGGAGTTCGAGGATGCCGGCGCTCACTACCGGCCGATTCGACACCAACTGGGCATCACGGCATTCGGCGTCACGGCATGGACGGGCCATGCGGCCGGGGACCGCGTCATCAACGAGCACGACGAGGGCGACCCCACCGCTGACCAAGAGCTCTTCCTCGTGCTCCGCGGCCACGCCGAGTTCGAGATCGACGGTGACCGGGTGGACGCACCGACCGGAACCCTCGTGTTCGTCGCTCCGGGCATCAAGCGAACGGCATCCGCCAAGGAGCCGGGGACGACCATCATCGCGGTGGAGGGGACGCCCGGAAAGGGATACGACGCCCGGGGGTGGGAGCTGTGGGCTCCACTCGCGCCCCTCTACTTCGCCGGCGAGTACGCCGAGGTCGCCGACCGGCTCCAGGCCGTGGTCATCGCCGCTCCGCAGTACCCCATGTTGTTCTACAACCTCGCTTGCTGCGAAAGCCTTCTCGGCCGGCCGAGTGACGCGCTCGACCACCTCCGGCACGCCATCGAGATGTCGGAGGAGTTCCGCGAGTCAGCCAAGGACGACTCCGACCTGGATCCGATACGCCAAGAGCCCGCGTTCACCGAGCTGGTCAGCCCTGAGTCGCCGTGGCCCTCGTGACACGGCGTGGAAGGACACCGGCGCGTCGAGCCGCGCATGCCTGTGACGGCATCCGGCACGCCGACCCCCGCTGGCCCGCGACGGCACCCGGCGCAGTTGTCAGGACGCCAACGGCGGGCGGTCGAGCACTGTCGGCACGTACTCGAGCAGCTGCAGCCGCCCGTCGAAGGTGCGGCTCTCGACGAGCTCGAGCGTCAGGTCGGGGTACCCGTCGTACACCCGCTCCTGGCCGGTGGCGCCGGTGATCACGGGGAAGACGACGACGCGGAAACGGTCCACGACTCCTGCCCTCAGCAACGACCGGGCGAGGCGGAGGCTGCCGAGGGTGTGCAGCGGGGTGGCGCTGTCGCGCTTCATAGCCCCGACCGCCTCCACCGGGTCCCCGTCCACCAGCCGGCTGTTCGCCCAGGTCAGCGGCTCGTCCAGGGTCGACGAGAACACCACCTTGGGGATCTCGTCGAGGCCCGTGAACTCCCCGGACGCGGCCATCTCGGACATGAGTCGGTACGTCGTGGCACCCATGAGCGACACGTGGTCACGCTGCGCCGGCTCCTCCAGCCACGCAAGGTACTCGGGCCCCTCGAGCCCCCACCAGCCCGGCCATCCCTCGGCCGACGCATAACCGTCCAGCGAGGTGATGAAGTCCACCATCAGCTCTGCCATTGCCCGTCCTCTCTGTCAGTTGATTCCGTTCCAGAGCCGTCCAGGGGAACCACAGCTCGCTCGTCCACGGGTGAGTCCTGGTCGAGCACCCAGGCCTCCTTGACCTCGGCGACGTAGAGCCGTAGCCGGGCCGGCTCGGTGACCCTCTCCCGGCTGAAGGAGGGAAGTCCGTGCTCCTGGGAGCGCTGGTTGACCAGGCCCAGGGCCACGTCGACCAAGGGCTCGCCACACTCGACGGCGACGGCCACGGCGTAGAAGGCCGCCGCCTGGTGAGCGCGACCTCCGGCCGGCTGGCGATGAGGCGCGAGTGCCGGGATCCCGGCCACGACAACCAGAAGATGCGGTCGAGCCCGTCCGGGGCGAACCAGACCGGCGTCACCCACGGGTGGCCGTCCGCGTCCGCGGTGGCGAGGACGAGGAACCTGTTGCGAGCGACCAGCTCGAGCGCGTGGGCCCTGGTGTCCATCCGAAGCGACCTCCCTCCGAGCGAGCGTTCGAGGACCGGTGATCCGGCAATCCTCCCGCTGTCGACGGTGCCCGTCGACCCTTCCCGTGGCCCGGGAGGTTGCCCGCCGGCCGGTCGCGAGGTGTGCTGGAGGGGTGCCACCTGCCGTTCACCGCCCGAAGAAGAGGAGTGACCCATGCCGGTCGAGCTCAACCACACGATCGTCCAGGCCCGCGACAAGGAGGCGACGGCGAGGCACCTCACGACACTGTTCGACCTGCCGGAGCCCACGACCTACGGGCCCTTCGCCGTCGTGCAGCTCGCGAACGGCGTCTCACTCGACATCGCGGACGACCACGGCGCGATCCACCCGCAGCACTACGCCTTCCTCGTCACGGAGGAGGAGTTCGATGCCATCCACGGGCGGATCGTGGCCAGCGGGCTGACCTACTGGGCGGACCCGTTCCACCGGCAGGAGAACGTGGTCAACCGCAACGACGGAGGTCGCGGCCTCTACTGGCTCGACCCGAACGGCCACAACCTCGAGATCCTCACCGTGCCGTACGGCGGCTGGCCGGGCTGAAGGCTGCGCGGCCGGCATCCGGTCGAGGGCCAAGAGTCCTGCTCGCCGCGTCCGTCGGGCAGGCTGGTGGCGGAACGCGACGAAAGGAACCGCACGTGGGAAAGGTCGTCTCGTCCGCGATGATGTCGCTGGACGGCTACATCGCCAAGGCGGACAACACGATCGGGCGGCTGTTCGACTCGCTCGGCAACGGTGACGTCGAGGTGACCACCGCCAGCCCGGACATCACCTTCCACCTGAGCCAGCAGAGCGCCGCCTGGTGGAAGCACTGGTTCGACTCGATCGGCGCGATCATCGTGGGCCGCACGCTGTTCGACGTCACGGACGGCTGGGGCGGCCGGCACACGATGGACGCGCCCGTCGTCGTCGTCACCCACGAGGTGCCGACCGAGTGGGTGCGAGCGCATCCCGACGCACCGTTCACGTTCGTCAGCGAGGGCGTCGCGGAGGCGGTGGCCGCTGCACAGGAGATCGCCGGCGACAAGACCGTTGCGGTCGCGGCGGGCACCATCGCCCGACAGTGCCTCGAGCTCGGCCTCCTCGACGAGGTCGCCGTCGACCTCGTGCCCGTGGTGATGGGCGAGGGGAAGCCCTACTTCGGTGCCATGGGACTGACCGACGTGATGCTCGACAACCCGACGGTCTGCATCCGCGGCGACCGGGTCACGCACCTGCTCTTCCCAGTACTTCGCTGACGGCGCTCGACCAACGGGAGCAGACGGACCCACACCACCGCCTCTGCAGCCAACGGCTTCGCTCGGTCGCCCCGACCCTAGGGTTGCGCGGGTGACGTTGTCGTCCCGGGCCCGGCTGCTGCTGGCCAGCGCGCTCATGCTGTTCGTCGAGCTGGCGCTGATCCGGTGGACGTCGTCGAACAACCTCTACCTCGTCCACCTCACCAACTTCGTCCTGCTCGCCAGCTTCCTCGGCATCGGGCTCGGCTTCCTCCGGGGCGCCACGGGTCGCGACCTCTTCCCGGTCGCCCCGGTCCTCCTCGCGAGCCTCGTCGCGTTCGTGCTGCTGTTCTCGGTGCGCACCGGCACGACGAACTCCGGCGGCTGGGCGCTGGTCGGGACCTTCGGCCTGGAGCCACTGCCCCGGTGGTTGTCGCTCACGGTCATCTTCCTGCTCACCGTCACCGCCCTCGGCACCATCGCGCAGGAGGTCGCCCGGACCTTCGCGCTGTTCCCGCCGTTGGAGGCCTACCGCCTCGACATCGGGGGATCCCTGCTGGGGATCGTCACCTTCGCCGGGCTGTCGTTGCTCCGGATGCCGCCGCTCGCCTGGGCAGTGCTGTCGGCCGCGGCCTTCCTCCTGCTCCTGGGAACGCGGGTGCAGTCGTGGCGCTGGCTGCCCGCGGCCGGCGTTCTCGCGACGGTGGTCATGCTGGGCCTCGAGTCGTTCCTCGGCTCCTACCAGTGGTCGCCGTACTACAAGATCCGCACCGAGACGGCAGCCGGCGGCAACGTGCGCATCGACGTCAACAACACCCCTCTGCAGACGACCGCCTCGGTCGGCCAGATCACCCAGGACTCTCCCTTCTACCTCTACCCCTACACCTACGCCGGTGCCCACGACGACGTGCTCGTCATCGGCGCGGGCACCGGCAACGACGTCGCGGTCGCGCTGAGCCAGGGCGCCCAGCGCGTCGACGCCGTGGAGATCGACCCCGCCCTCGTGCAGATCGGCCGCGACCGGCATCCGGACCAGCCGTACTCAGACCCACGGGTCACTGTGCACGTCGACGACGGGCGAGCGTTCATGGAGCGCGCCTCCGGGCGCTACGACCTCATCCTGTTCGCCCTCCCCGACTCGGCGACGATCGTCACCGGCCAGTCGGCCCTGCGCCTGGAGAACTACCTCTTCACCACCCAGGCCCTCGAGCGTGCGCGCTCGCTGCTCGAGCCGGGCGGCACGTTCGCGATGTACAACTACTACGAGCCCTGGCTGCTCGACCGCTACGCCAACACCATCCGCACCGTCTACGGCACCGCGCCCTGCGTGCAGCTCGGCCCGACCCACGGCCAACGCCAGCAGGCGGTGCTCTCGCTGCGAGACGACGCCACGACCGGCGGCTGCACCACCACGTGGACCCCGCGGGTCGGTGAGCTCGAGCCGTCCGTCGACGACCGCCCGTTCCCCTACCTCGGCAGCCGGACCATCCCGTCGTTCTACCTCGGCATGCTCGCACTGGTGCTGCTCGCGTCGCTCGTCCTCGTGCGATGGGTGGGCGGCCCGCTGCGACAGATGCGCCCGTATGCCGACCTCTTCTTCATGGGCGTCGCGTTCCTGCTGCTCGAGACGAAGAACGTCGTGCAGTTCGCGCTGCTCTTCGGCACGACGTGGGCGGTGAACGCCGCCGTCTTCACGGGTGTGCTGCTCAGCGTGCTCGCGGCCGTCGAGGTGGCCCGGCGGGTGCACATCGCCCGACCCCTCTGGCTGTATGCCGGGTTGCTCGCGGCGCTCGCGCTCGCCTGGGTCGTGCCGGGCGACGCGTTGCTCGACCTGCCGCCGGTGCCACGGTTCGCGGCCGGCGTGACCATCGCCTTCCTGCCGATCTTCCTGGCCAACCTGCTCTTCGCGGTGAGGTTCAAGGGCGTCGGGTCCTCGACGACGGCCTTCGGGGCGAACCTGCTCGGAGCCATGGTGGGCGGGGCGCTGGAGTACCTGGCCCTCATCCTCGGCTTCAACGCCCTCCTCATCGTGGTCGCCCTCTGCTACAGCCTGGCCTTCTTCACCGGGCGCAAGCACCTCCTGCCGGCAAGCCCGCTGGCGCAGGTCAGGAGCGGCTGATCCGCTCGGTCGACGTCGAGAACGTCACCGCAGCGGTCGGATGCCGCGCGGACGAGCAGTCAGAAGGCCGACCCGGTGCGCCACGACATCTCCTGCAGCACCCAGGCGTTGCCATCGGGGTCGGTGAAGGGTGCGTAGCGAACGCCTCCACCGGCGGAGTCGTCGACCTCCCCCACCGCGACTCCGCGGTCCACGAGCTCGGCACGGGCTGCCTCGATGTCGTTCACGACGAGGTGCAATCCTCTGAGGGCACCCGCCGACATCTCGACCATCGGGAGACCCGTACTGAGCACGATCGAGCACGACGACCCCGGCGGCGTCAGCTGGACCACGCGCACACCCGGGGCCGGCTCGACGTCGACGTCCTGGACGAAGCCGACGAGCTGGACGTAGAAGTCCCTGGCCCGGTCGACGTCGGTCACCGGGACGGGCACCAGCTCGAGCTTCATGTCCACAGCGGTCTTCTCCCCTGCAACGCGTTGCGTGGCCTCTTCGCGAACCCTAGTGGCGCCTGGCGGCCGCCGGTGTCCTCGTGTCGCCGGTGGGAAGCGACGGCACATGATCCGGGCATCCGCGAGCCGTCACGTCGACCCGATGCGCTCGACGACGAACGCCAGCTTCCGCACCCGTCCCCCGTGCAGCCAGTCGCTCCACAGCCGGTGGGAGGCCAGGAGCTCCACGAGCGACCCGGGCACAGCCCCACCCGCCCGGCGAGCGGCCGCTGCATACGTCTCGACCACCGCATCGACAGTGGCCGCGTGCGAGCGGCTCGAGTCCGCCTGCCACCGGATGCGGAGCCCGACGGCCTCCAGCGCTGACAGCAGCTCTGGGAGCGGGATGGGCCAGACCGTGTCGGCGTCCGGCATCCGGCTGCGCTCCGCGTCGGTGAGGGGCGCGCCCTCCTCCACGGTGAAGGCGAAGCGCCCACCCACGGGGAGCGCGGATGCAACCTCCCTCAGCACGCTCTGCTTGTCGCGGAAGGCGAGCATCGTCTCGAGGAGGAGGACGACATCGAGCCGTCCGCGCGGAAGCGGGGGGATCCGGGCGACCACGAAGCGCGCGGCAAGACCGGCCGCTCGAGCCCTGTCTCGTGCCACCGCGACCGAGGCGGGGTTCGCGTCCACACCCAGGTAGGTGCATCCCAGCTCGCGCGTGATGAGGAGCCCGGGCCCCGCCACTCCACAGCACACATCGAGCACCGAGGCCCCCGGCCCGACGCCTGCTCGGCGCGCCAGGGCGAGGATCTCGCCGGCCGTCATGAAGCTCTCCTGCCCGACGAACTCGCCAGCGGCAAAGGCGGACGCGCGCATCAGCCACAACGCCTCGTCGGGCAGGGCGCGTTCGTCCGTCCTCACGGTGGGCCCCGGCTCGGCCCCATCGAGGTCGGGTCGCTGTAGGCCACCAGGAAGCGGTCTCGGAAGGCGTCCATCCTCCAGACCGGCGCATCTGGCGCAGGACGCAGGCCCTCGTGCCAGCTCCAGCCCGAGATCTCATCGAGCACGTCGTCATCACGGGCGATCACCGTGATGGGCACATCACGGTTCGCCCCTTGGCCGCTCACGATGGTCGACGGCTGGTGGTCCCCCAGGAGGACGAGCACCAGGTCGTCGTTCCCGTACCTCTCGACGAACGAGAGAAGGCTCGTGAGGGAGTAGACGATGGAGCTCCGGTAGGCCGCCGGCACGTTGCCACGGTCACTCCACAGCTGCCCCGCCGTCACCGCGTCGTCCCGGATGCCGGAGAAGACAGCACCGTTGCCCAGGCTGCTCCAGTCGACCACCATCGGCAGCGGCGCCCAGGGGCCGTGGCTGGAGGTGAGGTCGATCTCCGCCATGACCGGGGCACGACCGGACGCGCTGAGCTCCCGCCGAGCGAAGGCGGCCAGCGCGTACTGGTCCGGCATGGTGGAGAAGCCGAACCTCGGGCCGGCATACCCGAGGCTCGTCCGGTCGTAGACCTCGTCGAACCCGTAGAAGGCCTCTCCCTCCGGCCACTCCGTGCGGTTCGAGGGGAACACCCCCACCGTCCGCCAGCCGGCGTCCCCGAAGGCTGACGTGAGGGTCGTGCGGTCGCGCGCCAGGAGGCGCTCGTAGTGCCATTGGTTGTCCACCCACAGACCCGACTTCAGCGTCGCGTGAGCCAGCCAGCTGTTGCCTCCGAACGTGGGAGACGTGAGGAACGCGCTCCGGGCGTCGTAGCCGGAGGCGCGCAGCCGAGTGGTCCCGGCGTCCAACAACGCCGTGATGTCGCTCGACCCCTGGCCCTCGAGCGCGACGCGGCCGTAGCTCTCGACGAAGGCGACGACGACGTCCTTGCCCCGCAGTCCGGCCAGGTCGCCCGCCCTGCCGCGCAACGGATCGACCCCGACCGCCGCGTCGAAACGGGCCTGGTCGCGCAGGGCGACCTCGGCGGCACGCACCTTGCCGACCACGTAGGGTCCCACCCCCGCCGCCGCGACAGGACCCCCCGCTCCCACCCGCACCCCGGCCACCGCAGCGGCGACCCAGACGACCGTCAGGGCGCCGATCCAGCGAGCTGCCGTCGCCCGGCGACGGGCGAGGGGTCGGGTGAGGCGCCCGACCGCCAGGGGCAGGCACACGACCGCCGCGCAGGCGAGCCCCAGTGCCACGAGCGCAGCACCGATGGCGGCCACCGTGCCGACCGAGTCCCGGACGAAGCCGACCCCCGAGCCGAGCAGGCTCCGGTCGGTCACCGGGTCGAACGGCCGGTCGAGGACCAGGAAGGCCGCGAGGTCCAGGATCTTCATGAAGGTCAGGACGCCAAGGACGCTTGCCACGACGGTCGCCGTCCTGCGGGTCCACCGAGCCGGGAGGGCGACCGCAAGACCGGCGACGACCAGGACCTCGACCGGGAGGCGGAGGAAGCTCGAGACGGTGATGTGGTCCGGCTGGTTCGGGGACAGGAGGGCGAACCACACGAGCACGACCGCCAGGACGTTGACCGCGAGCGCCCTCCTGCGCCGCCCCCTGTCCATGGCCGGTGGCGGCTCGGGCTCCTCGGCTGGTGGCTGAGAGCCGTTGTCCGCCACGCCTTCTCGGCGGCCACCCGCCCGAGAGGACAACGGCTTCGGCTCCGAAGACTCGTCGCGTCGGCGCCAGAGCCACCGCACGTCCCGTCCGAACGACTCCGCCAGCAGCGCCAGCCCGACGACAAGGCCGGTCGCGGTCAGCCAGCGCGGCAGCACATCCGCAGCCGCGACGACGAGCACGATGCCGGCCGTCGCCGTGACGACCTTGCGCCAGTGGCGGTACTCGAGCCGCCCTCGCATCCACGGCAGCACCCACCCGGCGACCAGGAAGGCGTAGCGCGCCAGCCCCGCCGCAAGCACCCACCACCCATGGGTGGGCGCGACGAGGACGCTGAGGACAAGGATGAGGAAGGCGTCGACCTCGCCGTCGAAACGCCCCCCGAACTCGCTCACCGTGCGCGTCCGGCGAGCGACCCACCCGTCCACCGCGTCGAGCAGGAGTGCCGGGACCGCCACGGCGAGCACGGCGGGGACGACGTGCCGCCCGATGAGCGACTCGGCAGCCAACGCGGCTGCAGTGCAGGCGAGGAGCCCTCGGAACAACGTCACGCGGTTGGCCGCCCCCGCGTCGTCCTCCCCCCCGACGGCGAGGCCATGACCCGCCAGGGCGGTGAGGACGACCCCGCACGCCAGACCGACCGCCCACCCGACGGGACCCAACCCGACGGTGGAAGCCATCGCGGCCAACAGCGCACCCTGCACGAGCACCGCCGCCACTGCGACCACGCCCACGGCCGGTGCCTGCCGCCGTGAGTCGACGGCCACCGCAACGGCAAGTGGCGCAGCCGACGTCCCGTTCACGACGGTGTGAGCCGGCGACGGTTCATGCCCTGGAGCCTGAGGTGGGCCGGGACGGGGGCGGGCTGGCCGGTCGTCCCCGGCTCCCGGCTCGAAGGTGTGTGCACCGCGCAACGCCTTGGTCGCGAGGTACCGGGCGTTCGCGGGGCTCCAGTGGACCGCGGTCGGCACGCGCTCGCTGACGGTGACGCCGAGCCGGCCGAGCTGGTCCGCCTTGTCGGGGTTGTTGCTGAGAAGCGCCACCGTCGTCACTCCCAGCGCCTCGATCATTTGGGCCGCGGCGGTGTAGTCCCGCGCGTCCGCCTGGAAACCGAGCGCCACGTTGGCGTCGTAGGTGTCGAGCCCGACGTCCTGCAGCGCGTAGGCGTCGAGCTTGCTGTAGAGCCCGATCCCCCGGCCCTCCTGCCGGAGGTACAGGAGGTACCCGCCCTCCTCCGCGATGCGCTGGACCGCCTCGCGCATCTGCGGTCCACAGTCACAGCGCTGGCTGCCGAAGACGTCCCCGGTCAGGCACTCGCTGTGCAGCCGCACCAGGGGCACCGGAAGGGGAACGGCGGCCGGGTCCGCGGAGGTGACGCGGTCACCCAACCCCATGGCGATGTGCTCCCTGCCGTCCACGAGACCGTCGAAGGTGACCACCCGCGCCACCGTGCCGTAACCGTCGGCGAAGGAGAGCGGCACCATGACCTCGGTCCGGATCGTCGCGGCGGGTGCACGGTCGGTCATGTCGTCGGTCCTTCCGGGTCGTCCTGCTGGAAGCGTGCCGAGAGCGCGTAGCGCAGGAGCACGACGTCGTCGATCTGCCGGACCTCGGCGAGGCGCGCCCGCCGGTCACGGTTCCACGGCAACGGCCCGTCGGCGACCACCCGGTGCGCCCCGGAGTCGGCCACGAAGAAGGGCGCCACGACGAGCTGGAGCTCGTCGGCGAGGCCCAGAGCGAGGAACTGGGTGAGCACGTTCTGGCCCCCCTCGACCATGAGCCGGCGAACCCCTCTCGCGGCCAGGTCCTCGCCGACCCAGCTCATGGTCGGAGACTCCCCGGCGTCGACCACCGTCGCGTCGCCGCCCAGGCGCTCGCGCGTTCCGCCCACCGATGGGCTGGCGCAGTAGACGAGGGTGTCGCCGTCTCCCGGTGAGAAGACCGCCGACGTGGGATCCAGGGTCGGATGCCCGGTGATGGTCACCTTGCACGGGGTGGGAGCCCGACCCTCGGCGAGCCGGCGGGCACGGCGCTCGGGGCTGCGCACCACGAGCCGCGGGTTGTCCGCCCGCACTGTCCCCGCACCGACGAGGATCGCGTCGCAGCTCGCCCGCAGGGCGTCCACCCGGTCGAGGTCGGCCGCGGTGCTCAGCACGAGCCGCTGCCCCGACCTGTCGTCGAGGTAGCCGTCGAGAGACGTGGCGCAGCTCAGCACGGTGTAGGGGCGCTCAGCCACGGACGGTCCCGCCCACCGCGTCGCCGACCGACGGGGACCCGGCGCCTCGGCGCGGGCCGGTTCCGGGCGGCATCCTCAGAGTCGGCCTTCGCGACGGGCCGACGAGGAGCAACACCGCTCCCGGGAGGGTCGCGACGAAGACGATCGCCCCGTAGGCGACTGCCACGGACAGTCCCTGCCCGGCACCGAGCCCTGCCGCTCCGAACGCCCACGCCGCGGCTCCCTCACGTGGCCCCCAGCCCGCCAGGTTGAGTGGCACCGCCGAGACGAGCAGCACCAGCAGGGCGATGGGCAGGAGCTCGACGACCGGCAGGGCCACGCCGACAGCCCGTGCCGCGATGACGAACGTCGCCACGTGCCCGCCCACGACGGCCAGCGACGCGAGCACGATCCCCCCGGATGCCGTGGGCCCCAGCAGCGCTCGCCCGTCCGCCGTCACCACGCGCCCGACCCGCCCGCCGATGCCCTGACCTCCACTCCGGGCGCTCAGTGCGACCCCGACAGCCAGAGCCGCGGCGGCGACGAGCGCCCACGCTGGGCTGCCGATACCCGGTGCCGCGAAGGGGCGGGTCACGAGGAGCACCGACACGGTGAGCACGACGAGGACGACCTGGCCGGAGGCCCGCTCCCAGGCCACCGTGCGGAGGCCGCGCCCCACGTCGTCCACCCGGCGGCCATGGTGGACGCCACGGCCGACGTCCCCGAGCACCCCGCCGGGGAGGGTCACGTTGAGGAACTGGGAGCGGTAGCAGGCGGCGACCGCCGACGGCATGGTGAGCGCCGCCTCGAGGCGTCCGGCCACGAGTCGCCACCGCCATGCGGCGCAGACCGTGGTGAGGAAGGCGACACCCGTGCCCATCGCGAGGGCGGTTCCGTCCGTTGCCCGCAGGGCGTCCACCACCGGGCCGCCGCCGAGGGTCGCGACGACGACCCCGAGGATCGTCGCCCCACCCAGCGGTCGGAGCCACCGCCACAACGACCCGTCGATCCCGGCCTCCGCCCGTCGGCGTGCGCCGGCGCCCGGACCCGGGCGGCGCACGGTGCCCAGCTCGAGATGACGTACGGAGGGCGGGTCGGGCCGGTTCATCGGGATCCTCCCTGAGGTCGGGCCAGCACGTCGAGGTGGTGGACCACCACGTGCAGCCGACCCTCCTCGACGTCGGCCGCCCGTCGAGCGAGGTAGCCAACGCTCGACTCGGCCAGCTCGGGTCGTTGCCCGCAGGCGGCTCCGACCCAGCCGTCGAGCCACTCCGCCACGAGGTGGCGGCTCCGGGGGCCGAGCCGCCACGGGCTGGGCCGGGTGGTCACCTCGGTGCCCAGGGTGCGGAACATCTCGACGGCGACCCCCACGGCGTCGGGACCGAGCAGGGTGCGGCCGCCGGCGGTGCGTCGCTGGTGGTCGTCGAAGGCAGCGCCGAGGACGTCGTCCAGGGGATCGGCGGGGCTCAGCTCGACCCGGCCGATGACCGAGAGCGTCATCAACGCAGGGCAGCCGGTCGCGACGCACAACCGCACGAGACGGTCCAGCTCCTCGGCGGTGAGCATGTCGAGCAGCGCCGACGCCGTGACCAACGTCGCGCCGGCCAGGTCGTCGGGCCGCAACCGGGTCACGTCCCCCTGTCGCTCCTCCACGGTGACGACCGAGCCGTCGGCCGCAGCCGGCGGGTCGACCACGGCGCCGGCCAGCAGGTGCTCGTCGCGGTCGTGGAGCACCCAGTGCTGCGGACCGTCGAGCATCGGGGCCAGCCAGCGAACCATGGAGCCGGTCCCCGACCCCAGGTCGTGCACCACCGCGAGCGGTCCGGCCAGCAGGCCCGTGCGCACCTCGCGCACCAGGTCGGTGGACCGCGCCGCGGCGTCGGCCGGCTCGCGGAGCGCCAGCCACTCCTCGCTCACCCGCACCGCCACGTCCGTCACGCCGCCACCTCCCGGAGGATGCCGGCGAGCCGGTCGGCGGTCACCGACCAGTCGGTGAGCGTGGCGCGGCGCGCCCGGGCCGCTCGGCGGAGGTCGGCGCGAAGCCCGGCGTCGGTGAGCCAGCATCGAAGTGCGTCGGCCAGCCGCGCGGCATCCCCCGCCGGCACGAGGATGCCGGGCCGGCATCCGTCCGGCGCCCGTCCGAGCGCCTCCGGAAGCCCACCGACGTCGCTGCCCACGGTCGGGATGCCGCGGGCGAGTGCCTCGGTGACGGCCATGCCGTAGGTCTCGGCCCTCGACGGGGCGACGACGAGGTCCGCCGCCGCGTACGCGGCATCCAGGTCGGGGCCGACGAGGGGGCCGCTGAACAGGAGGCGGTCGTGCAGGTGGAGGGCCGCAGCACGGCTGCGAACGTGCTCCGCATAGGCCGGGTCGACCGCCATCGAACCGATGCAGGTGCACGACCACCCCACGTCCGCCACCTCGGCCAGGGCGTCGACGAGCACGTCGGGCCCCTTCACATGCGTGACCGCA
>JAQSWG010000095.1 GCA_029266735.1 Ornithinibacter sp. | reverse complement strand
GCCAGCCTGCGCGACCGTGGCTGGACCGGTCTGCGGCCGGTCGACGAGCCGTGGTGGATCCGTCCGCCTCGCCGGGGCTGAACGGCTGTGCGGCCGAGCTCTGGGTTCGGGGACGGCGCGCGGCGCCCGAGCGGTGAGGTGCCAGTGCCGTGTCCGTGTGGAGGCGTGCCCGCGGGTACGCCGCTGGCCGGCTGTTGCGGCCCGGTGGTCGACGGTGAACGGCTCGCGACGACGGCGGTCCAGCTCATGCGGTCGCGGTACACGGCATACGTCCTCGGGAACGGTCAGCATCTCTTCCGCACCTGGCACGCGCGCACCCGACCGGATGACGCCACGCCGGACCCGCGCGTCCGGTGGCTCGGTCTCGACGTCCTCGACGTCGTCGGTGGCGGTCCCGACGACGACGAGGGGGTGGTCGAGTTCCTGGCGCGCTGGGTGAGCGTCGACGACGGTCCGGTGCGACGCGGGGAGCTGCATGAGCGCGGCCGGTTCACGCGGCGGGCGGGTCGCTGGGTCTACGTGGACGGCGACGCGCCCGGGACACCCTGAGGCTTCGGGTGCTCGTGGTCGCCCGGTGGTTACCCACTGACGGTGGGTCGGCACGGTGCGCGGCGCACCTAGAATGCGGTTGTGCCCGAGGCTTTGTCGATCACCGCCCCCTTCCTCGTCGCCGTCGTCCTCCTCTGGAGCGCGGTCGGCAAGCTGCGTGACCCAGGGGGTGCGGCGGAGGGCTTCACCGCCCTGCGAGTGCCGGGCGCGCTCTCGCGGCCGTGGATGATCGGGGCGCATCCCTGGGTCGAGGTCGCCTTGGCCGCACTGCTGCTCGTCGGGCCGAACTGGCTCCGCGTGATCGCCGCCGTGGGAGTTCTCGGTCTGATGCTCGCCTACCTTGCCCTGGTGGCTCGGGCGGTGCGGCGAGGTGACGACGTCGACTGTGCGTGCTTCGGGGCGTGGGGCCCCGGGAGGGTCACCACGCGCACCGTGTGGCGCAACGCCTGGCTCGTGGTGCTGGCAGCGCTGTCGCTCTGGGCGGCGCTGGGGGGTCAGAGCTGGTTGGCGGAGGTGGCCGGCTCCGAGTCGGGGTCGTGGGTCGTCGCACTGGGAGCGGCGCTGCTCACTGGGGGCCTGGTCGTCGCCGGGCAGGTGGGGGAGGCGGCGTCGGAGTCGAGCCAGCCGGCGTACGCAGCGGGTGACGAGGACCTGGGAGACTACCTGCGCGTCCGGACCCCTGCGGTTCCGGTCCGGCTCGCTGACGGCACCACCCGCACCCTGAGGCAGCTCTCCGAGTCCCGGGCGCAGCTCCTCCTCTTCGTCTCCGAGGGGTGCTCGAGCTGCGTCGCCATCATTGCGGCGGTGCCCGAGTGGCGGACTGCCATGCCGCAGATCGACATTCGCCTCGTCGTCCACGCCGCCGCACCCTTTTCGCACCTGACCTCGACCGACGAGCCGCAGACCATCCACGACTCCGACGCCTGGCTGCGCGAGACGTTCGACACCCGCGCCATGCCCTCGGCGCTTCTGCTCGGGGTGGACGGCCATCTCGCGGGTGGGCCAGTCAGCGGCAGGGACGAGGTCCCCGCATTCGTCGAGGAGATCGGCGAAGCGCTCAGCGTCGCCCCGCGGCTGGCCTGACGGGAACGCACCTGACAGCACGAAGCGGGCGGGCTCTCGAGGAGCCCGCCCGCTTCGCGAACGATCGACGATTCGTCAGACGCGGCTGGCGCAGTTGGTGCAGTCCGGCGGCGAGGGCACCTCGGCGACCTGCGTGGCGCCGGAGTTGAGGCTGTAGGAGATGAGGAGGAAGTTCGCGCTGTTCGTCGAGGTGAACTTGACCTCCGTCGAGCAACCCTTCCCATTCACGATCGGCACCTGGATCGGGTACGGGTTGCCGTTGGGGGTGCCGAGTGGCGTGCCGCCGGGACCACCGGACTTGCTGTTCACCCCGCTGATGGTGAAGGTCTGCACGTCCTGCGGGGGGCACCCGGTGAGGTCCACGCAGAAGGTCAGGAAGTAGGTCCACGGGTCCCCGGTCGACTGCCCGGGGCACTTGCAGCTCGTGGGCCCCAGGGTGATCACCGGGATACAGCTTGCGGCGTACGCCGGCGCCGCTGCGGCGACCGCAACGGCGGGGACGGCCCACGCCGCCCCCTTGACGACTGTGCGTCGGTTGGAGCCGGACGGACGCGCGCCCTCAGAACCAGTCATGAATGACCCATTTCTCTCTCGTTGTCTCTGACAGTGGCACGTTCATCGCGTCGGCACTTGCACGCACTGATCCCGAAGCCTCGTAGAACCTACCACCAACCGTTCACCCCACGCGAGGACCGAAGCGCCCCACGTGCGAGTCGCACGTCGCTGTGCTAACCGCCGCCAGAGTAGCGGGTATGGGCACCCGCGTCGTGGACATTCCAGATTCTTTCGGAACGGAATCTGGGCAGGTCACGCGCGCGACGGTGGGTCGGCGATCGCGACCAACCCCTCGGCGGCGAGGGCCTCGACGGCGACACGGACCGCGCCCTCGACGTCTGGACCGGCGGGGCTTCCCAGCCGCTCGACGAGCACCGCACCCAGCGTGCTGAGCGGGATGCCGTCGGCCGCCACCTCACGGATCATCTGGCCTAGAACACTGAGCCGAACGACTCGGTGCCCGTTGCCGTGAGAGACGAGAACGACGGCGCCGTCCTCCCCGACGAGCTCGTCGAGCACCGGGGCACTGGAGACGACCGGTCCACTCACCGTGTCCTCCGGAGAACCTCGTCCATCAGCGAACGGAGCTGGTCGGCCTCGGAGTAGGTGACGATCTCGAGGCCCCCCGCGCGCTCGAGGACGTCGGCGAGCCGGCGGAACGGGTGGTCGAGGGCGGCAAGCGCCGAGGTCTCGGGGCTGAGGGCCGCGATGGCGTCGAGGGTGGTGACCGCCTTCCTCTCCAGCCGCGCGCCGTCCTGTCGTCGCAGGATGACGAGGCCGGCGATCCACGGCGACGCCGCTGGGGCGCGCAGCCCGAGCTCGCCGGGAGCGACCTCGTCCTTCAGGGTGACGTCCCCCCCGCGCCGGATGGAGAGGGGTTTGAGATAGGGCGTGACCGACCCGTCCGCTCTGACCGCGACCGTCTCGTCGGAGAGGTAACCCAGCCCCGGCCCGATGCTTCGGGTCAGCGTCGTCTTGCCGGTTCCACCCGGGGCGACGTAGACGAAGGCCGCTCCCGTTCTCGGGTCGCAGATGCCGCCCGCGTGGAAGAAGACGGCTTGTCCGGCCCGGGCACGGAGGGCGGTGAAGGTGACCCGCTGCGTGAGGGCGACCATGGCCCGTGATCGACGCTCCGACGGGGCGTCGGACCCCAGGACCTCGACGTCCGTCATGGTGATCGTCCGATCCTCCGGCACCTCACGTCCCGTTCCCGGCGCGAGGGCCAGGTGCCAGGCTCGGCGCACCAATGCGGTGAAGTCGGTATCCACGGTCCGGATCCGAACCACTGTTCCGAGCACCCCCACGTCCACGAGGAGGTCGTCGCCCGACGAGTCCTCCGTGCGATCACTCGGGAAGACGACGGCCGCATCTGCCGAGGCGTCCGGGCTCATGCCCGCAACCTAGCCTGTGCCCGTAGCCGGTCGAGCACCCCGGCCATGAGGTGCACGCGGTCCTGCCACCTGGGGACGTCGTCCCCCGTCCCGTCCGGAAAGACGCTCGTCGAGGGGAGCCGAGCCGCCACCTCGGAAGGGAAGGTCTCCGAGTCCGCAACGACGACTCGCGGGTCGGTCCTGTCCCGGACGCCGGCCACCGGCGTCGCGACGACCGGGCGACCCACCGCCCGGTACTCGTACAGCTTGATGGGGTCGAGGCTGTCGGTGAACGGCGTGACACGATGCGGCACGACGAGGACGTCCGCGTGCTGGAGGTAGCCGGGAACGAGGTCGCGGTGCACGGCACCCACCAGCACGATGCCGGCCTCCTCGAGGGCTGCTCGGTCCGTCGCGTCGAGCGGCGTCGGGCCGACGAGGACGAGTCGGGCCCCGGTAGCGGCGAGCTCCCGGGCGGTCCGGATGCACAGGGCCAGGTCCATCCGGTCCCGGTGGACCGTGCCGAGGTAGACCGCCGTCGGCCCCTCCGGGAGGTCGTCGGGGCGGGGGCGCGGAAGGCGGTAGGAGGCGACGTCGACCGCGTTGGGCACCAGCGTGACGTCGCGCTCGCGGCCCTTGCTCGTGACGAGCCCGGGCGAGCAGACGACGACCTCCTCGCAGCGCTGGAGAAGCGTCGTGTCCAGCCGCACGAGTCGCTCGTGCTCGGCTGGGGGCCGGTCCGCCAGAATCCAGTCGTCGGTGATGTCGTAGACGGCGGGCCAGCCCGTGAGGTCGAGGACCTCGGCCCCGGATGGGTCGTTGACCCACAGCAGCGGGCGACTGAAGCCGAGGTGCGACGCGGCGGCCACGATACGACGCGCCCACCGGACATCCGCCCGGCGGTCCACCCTCCTCGGGAGCCACTTCGTCGGCTGGAGGAGCCAGAGCCCGTCGCCGGCGCCACCATCCTCGGACGGAGGTCCCGGCCTCAGGCCTCGACCGCGCCGGGGTCGCGCCCCGCGGCTGGCGGCGTGGATCGGGTCTGCGGAGGGCTCGACGAACAGCACCCGGAGTCCGGGGTCGCGCGACATCAGCCCCGCCACGAGGTGCTGGTTCCGCCGCCACACCTCGTCCCACGGCTCGAGTGAGATGACGACGAGGTCCTTCACAGCACCCTCCGGTAGACCGCCTCGGTGGCCTCCGCCTGTGCCTCGACGGTGAACCGAGCGCGCTGGGCGGCGAGCAGCTCTCGCCCGTATGCCGCCCTGGCCCCATCGTCGGCGGCGAGCCGACGCAGGTCGTCGGCCAGCCGTTGCGTGTCACCGGGAGGAAAGAGGGCGGCGCCGCGGACCGTGCCGACCGTCTCGAGGTGACCACCTGCCGCTGCGGCGACGACCGGCAGGGCCGCCGACATCGCCTCGAGCACGCTCAGACCGAGGGCCTCCGTGGGGCGGGGTGCGAGGAAGATGCCGGCGGCCGCCATCAGATCGTCGACGTCCATCCGGAACCCGAGGAAGCGCACGGCAGCCCCTGCGCCACGATCAGCGGCGAGTCGCTCGAGTTTCGCCCGCTGAGAACCGTCGCCGGCGACGTCCAGCGTCCACCCTTCGTCCGCGAGGCCGGAGGCGACGAAGCCTTCGATCGCCACCTCGGTGGCCTTCTCGACCTCCAGGCGCTGCGCGACGAGGACGGAACGACGACGCCCTTCGTCATTCGGAGTGTCGGATCGTCCAGGCACCCCACTGACGACGACCGTACTGGGACCCTCGACGTGCTCGGCGACATACTGGGACACCGCGATCTGTGCAGCGATGCGGCGTGAGGTCAATCGCGTGAAGAACCTTGCGGCCGGCGTCGATCCGCGACGCGCGGCGAAGTGCCGGGTGGCCACGATCGGGACCCGCCGCAGGCTTGGGGACAGGGCGGCGGCCACCTCGGCTGCCGTCATGTGCACGTTGACCACGTCGACGCGGCCGGCCCTGCCCAGAGCACGGACCACCGCCGTCAGCGTCGTCGCCGGTACGCAGCGCACCGCCGGTCGGCCGAGCGCCGCGGTCATGGGCGTGGGCGCACTTCCGATGACAGACACGTCGTGGCCCGCGTCGTGCTGGCAGGCGGCCAGCCGGGCGACATGGCGTTCGACTCCGGCGAAGGCGTCGGTCGCCACGACGTGCACGATCCGGAGACCGGTGCGGCTCATCTGCGCGACTCCGCCGGCCCCACCGCACTGCGTACCGGAGGGACGTGCCGCACCCAGGTCACCTGCCCCCGCGGCCTGGGAAGGTCCAGGACGCGGGTCGGCTCGTGGTCGGTGGAGCCGTCCTTGACGGATCTCCCCACCGGCTGCGGTGCTGCGGCTGCCGCATGGGCCTGCATCCCGAGACAGATTCCAACGACCACCAAGGGGATCGACGCCTGCGACGCGACCCAGTACAGGTCGAACTGGGTCTGGGCAAGTCGGCAGACGAGCACGGCAAGGGCGAGCGTGCCGTACAGCGGCTCCATCCTGCCCAGGACGACGAGACTTCCGACGACCATGACGAGGAAGGCGGTGAGTCCGACCACTCCCGCGGTGGTGAGGACCTCGATCTCCGCATTTGGTGGCTGGAACCGAACCGTGAAGCGGTCGGTGTACCACCATCGCAGGCCCGCGCCGAACCACGGGTCGGTTCCCCACACGGTCAGTGAGTCCTGGAACCAGTTGAGCCTCTGGAAGACCGAGTTGAACTGGTTGCCCGACCGCACCTGGTCACGGACCATGAGTGTGACGCCGACCAGCGCCGGCACCGTGAGCAACAGGACGAGCTTGGAGCGTCGCCGATCGCTTCGGGTGCGAAGAACGACGACAACGAGCGCCGCGACCAGGCCGATGAGCGCCTGGCGGGACTGCGTGACGAGGATGGCAGCGACGAGGAACGCGAACACGGGGAGTGCCACCCGGGAGGACCACCGCATCCACTCCGGGCGCACATAGGCGATGGTGGCTCCGATCGCGCAGATCGTCCCGACGAAGTTCTTGTGCATGTCATACGGCCACGTCACGTAGACCTCGCTGAAGTCGCCGGTGAGGTACTGCCGGGTCGCCTGGACGAGCGTCACGAGCGCGAGCAGGACGATCGACCCCATGAGGAGCGTCAGGCCGAGCCGGCCGGCACCGGAACGTCCGACCGTCCACCCCACGACGAGGGCCCCCGAGATGAGGAACCACGCATGGACCCACTCCACCGCGTTCGCGGTGTACGGGTTGTTCACCACCGTGAACAGGGTCGCGAACTGGTAGCCGGCGTTGAGCCACAGGAGGGTCCGCATGGGCGTGGAGTACGGGCGCTGACCGAAAGCCACTGCCGGGATCGTGGCTGCGGCGAGGGCCACGTCCGACACCGACAGCTGGACGCCACCGACCGACACCCGGGCAACGAGGATCAGCAAAGGTATGCAGAGCAGGGGGATGAAGCTCGGCGAGATCGACGCGATGCCGAGAGCGAGGACACTGACGGCACCCACCACCGCGAGCCTGGGGTGGCTCGGCACGAGGAGACCGACTCCCACGAGCACCGTGAGGAGCACGGCGAGTCCGAGGGTCACCTGCACACCTCGACGAAGTGTGCTGTCCCCCTTCATCGCGGCTCCACCCGCACGGGGCCCCGGGCGAGGGTGGTCATGCGTGCCCGTGCTGCCGCCCCGCGTTCGCCGGGGAGCACGAGGCTGCGCACAGCGGCCCCCACGACCTTCCCCGCGCGGGCGACCTGCCACCCCAGGGCGCCGAAGTGCTTGCGGAGGTAGCGTTCCTGGGAGGCGTGGAAGTAGGCGTCTCGACGCTCCGGGTCGGAGCTCGTCGCGGAACCGAGGTGGGTCGCGCAGACCTCCCGCACGAGGACGTGGCGCCAGCCGAGCAGGCTGGCACGTCGAGCCCAGTCTGTCTCCTCCGCGTACAGGAAGAACCGCTCGTCGAAGCCGCCCACCTGGGCCCGTGCCTCCGAGCGCAGCAGGAGAACCGACCCGATGACGAAGTCGGTCCGACGCCGCAGGCGGCCGAGCCCGGTCGCCTCCAGCCACGCCCCAGTCGGCGAGGGGAAGGGCCACGTCGTGCGTGCCGGGCGACCGTGCTCATCCACCTGGCGTGGTCCGACGCTGGCCACGTCCGCCTCGGCCAGAAGGGCGCTGTGGAGGGTGTGCACACCGGCCTCGTCGATGACGGCGTCGGGGTTGAGCAGCAGGACGTCTGCGTCCTGGGGAAGCTGCTGGAGGCCGAGGTTGACACCGGCGGAGAAGCCGCCGTTCCGCCCGGCGTCGACGTACCGGCCCCCCACCTCATCGACCACTGCCCGAGTCTGCGCCGACGACCCGTTGTCGACGACGGTGACCGACAGCCCGGAGAGGGGGAGCAGCGAGCGGCGAAGGAGGTCGGGCGAACCGTAGGCGACGACGAGCACCTCCACCCGTCGCGGCCCTGGAACCGGCGTGTGAGTAGCGCGCTCGTACATGAGGACGTGGCGGCGCGCGACCTCCGTCCACGTCATCGCCGCAGCGCGTTCCACCCCCGCCGACCGCAGCCTGTCGCGAAGGC
>JAQSWG010000094.1 GCA_029266735.1 Ornithinibacter sp. | reverse complement strand
GTGGGGTCGTCGAGGTCGACCGCCGACTGGGGCTGACCGTCGACGACGACCGTGACGAGCGATCCGTCGTGCTCGAACTCGGGCTCGCCCACGAGGGCAGGCTACGCGTCCGGTTCAGCGTGCCCCGCCACCTACGATGCGCATATGCCCGCCCGCCGACGCACCGACCCGGTCACCGGCCGCGCTGCCCTCGCCGCATGGCGGGCGGACCCGGAGAGGAGCGATCGCACGACCGTGGCGACGGCCGTGCGCTTCACCCTCGACGAGCTCGGCGCCCTGGCACCCGGGCGCAGCGTCGAGGTCCGGGTGCCCCCGTTCGGCGCGGTGCAGTGCGTGGAGGGCCCGAGGCACACCCGCGGCACCCCACCCAATGTCGTCGAGTCGGACCCCGAGACATGGCTTCGGCTCGCGACGGGGGTGCAGCCGTGGGCCGAGGCGCTCGCAGAGGGCCGCCTGCGGGTGAGCGGCACCCGCGCCCACCTCGACGGCCTGCTTCCCCTGCCGGACCCGGAGCCCGACCCCGACCCCGCGGCGGCGGCGCCGTGAGCCCGGCACCTGAGGACCCGGCTCTTGAGGGTCCGGCGGACGGCGGTCCGGCGGGCGGGGTTCGCCACGGCATCACGATCCTTCCCGAGCGCCCGTGGCAGGAGGCGGCTCCGCTGTGGGCGGCGGCGGAGGAGATGGGGTTCTCGCACGCCTGGACCTACGACCACCTCGTGTGGGCCGACCTCCCCGACTCGCCCTGGTTCGCGGCGGTGCCCACGCTGGCGGCCGCAGCCGGCGTCACGTCGACGATCGGCCTGGGAACGTTCGTGTCGTCGCCGAACTACCGGCATCCGTACACCTTCGCCCGAGACGTCCTGACTCTGGACGACGTGTCGGGGGGTCGGTTCCTCTGCGGGCTGGGCGCCGGCGGCGACCTCGACGCGGGGATCCTCGGCGAGGACCACACGCTGAGGGAACGGGTCGACCGCTTCCACGAGTTCGTGCCGCTCCTCGAGCGGCTGCTGAGGGAGGACCGGGTGGACCACGTCGGCGCCTGGTACACGACGCGCGAGGCCCGCACCCTCCCGGGGCCGATCCGGCACCGGGTGCCGCTGCTCGTCGCGGCGAACGGGCCGCGCTCCATCCGGCTGGCCGCGACCGTGGGGGACGGCTGGATGACCTATGGCGGACAGGGCGACACGCTCGACGAGTGGTTCTCCCACGTGGGCGAGCTCGTCGCACGCTTCGATGACGCCCTGGCGGCGGCTGGGCGCGGCCCGGCGGACCGGTACCTCTCGCTCGACTCCTCGCCGCGCTTCTCGCTCGAGTCGGTCGAGCTCTACGCCGAGTTGGCCGGTCGTGCGGCCGAGCTCGGCTTCACCGACGTCGTGACCCACTGGCCGCGACCGGATGGTCCGTATGCCGGTGACGTCGGAGTCCTCGAGGCGGTCGCGGCCGAGGTCCTCATCCACCCCGGTCCCTGACTCCCCGACTTCGTCTGTCAGATTGCCGGAAAATCGGGCGCAAGACGGCGTGTCGGCGCAATCTGACAGACGAGGTCGGGGAGGTCGGGGAGGTGCGGGAGGTGCCGGGGGTGGTCAGGTGAGCGAGAGGACGACGATCGGCTCGGTGGTCGGCTGCTGGGAGCCGCCGACCGGCTCGAGGGTCATCCCGACCGCCGCGGCCGCGTTGGCGTCGCCCTCGAGGAGCAGCTCGCCGCGACCGTCGCTTCCCGCGGTGAGCAGCCCCGCCGAGCGAGCGATCTCGTCGTGCCCGACTTCGTCTGTCGGGATGCCGTTCGAACCCGCCAGGGGCGGCGTGTCGGCGACCCGGCGACAGACGAAGTCGGGGAGGCGGGGTGGGGTCAGTCGATGATGACGACGATCGAGTGCCACCCGCGGGCGCCCTCGGGGAAGGGTGCCGTACGTCCCTCGGGCTGGACGTCACCGTTGAGGTCCGTCGCGCGGACGGTGAGGTCGTGTCGCCCGGGAAGGGCGTCCCAGGGCAGGAACCACTGGCGCCAGTAGTCGATGCCGGCGTCCGGCCCGAGCTGGGCGTCCTGCCAGCGCTCGCCGTCCACTCGGACCTCCACCTTCGCGATGCCCCGCTGCTGGGCCCAGGCGACGCCGCCGATGACGACCCGACCGGCATCCAGGCGGTTGAGCCCACGCGGGGTGTCGATCCGGGACTGGGTGAGGACGGGCGCGTCGGTGGCCCAGTCGCGCTCGGTCCAGTAGGCGCGCTTGGCGGCGTACGTCGTGGCCTCCATGCGGGTGAGCCACTTCGTCGCGCCGACGAAGCCGTAGAGGCCGGGGGTGACGAGTCGTGCCGGGAACCCGTGCCTGGCCGGCAGTGGCTCACCGTTCATCGCGACGGCGACGAGCGCCTCGCGGTCGTCGGTCAGCGCCTGGACCGGCGTCGAGATCGTCATCCCCTCGGTGGAGTGGCTGAGGATCTGGTCGGCGCCCGTCCGGACCCCGGCCCGCTCGAGCAGGTCACGCGTGCGCACGCCGAGCCAGCGGGCGCCACCGATGTAGGGACCGCCGACCTCGTTCGAGACGCAGGTGAGGGTGATGTCGCGTTCGACGAGAGGCATCGCGAGGAGGTCGTCGAAGGTGACCGTGTACGGCCGGTCGACCTCACCGTCGATCGTCAGCTTCCACCCCTCGACGGAGACGCGCGGGATGACCAGTGCGGTGTCGATCCGGTAGAACTCCTTGTTCGGCGTTCGGAAGGCCGAGATCCCGCGGACGGTCTCCTCCAGGCCGCGCGGAAGAGGCGCGAGCGGCTCGGCAGCTGGGGGCAGGGTGACCGTCGAGGGTGAGCCGGAGCGCGAGAGCGCCTGACCCAGGCTGCCCGCGGTCGCGGCGAGGGCGCCCAGGCCGGCCGCAGCGGCGAGCACGTGCCGGCGACCGCTGCTGCCGTCGCCGCGGGCGGTGTCGTCGGCGCCGGCCCCGGCGGCCGGGTCCACCGCCGTCGCGCCCCACCGGTCGAGGAGCCCGAAGAACCAGCTCGCCGTAGCCACTCCGACGAGCGCGGTGACGAACCCCGGGATGAGGTCGACCGCGATGCTGGTTGGCCGCAGGGTGGCGGCCAGGGCGGAGGTCAGCGCAAGTGCCCCGAGCAGCGCCAGCCCGACGCTGCGGCGAGTGCGGGCGACGACCCCGATCATCCCCGCGACGGCGAGCGCGCCGATGGCCACCGAGCCGATGAGAATGGGCTTGTCAGCCGTCCCGAAGGTGGCGACCGCCCACTCCTTGACCGGGGTGGGCGTGAGGTCGATGACGGTGGAGCCCACGGCGAGCACCGGTGAGGCCTCGGGGGACACGAACCCGGCAACGAGGTGGCCGACTCCCGCGCCGGCCGCCGCCGCGAGGACCGCGCCGCCGGCATACCACCGACCGGCGGGGCGGCGGCTGGAGCCGGACGGCTCAGGGGTCGTCGTGCCGCTGGTCGTCAGGCCCGTCGTCATGCTGCGTGTTCGGCGCGGGTGGCTCGCGTGGATGGAAGCACGGACCCAGTGTGCGCTCATCGGCGGGCCGCGGCACCGGGCACCTCCCGTACCGTAATGAGCGTGACACCTGCCCGGCGGCCGCGTTTCCTCCCCTTCATCGTCACAGGCGCCGTTCTGGGCTTCCTGCTCGGTGGGGCGCTGGCGGCCTTCGGCTGGTTCGAGGACCCCGACCCGGTGGTGCCGTCGAACTACCCGGCCTCCGCGGTGGTGGGTTACCTCGGCTTCCTCGGGGCCCTCGTCGTCGGACTCGCCGCGGCGGTTTTGGCCATCGTCCTGGACCGGCGCACCGACAGGTCCTGACCGGGCGTGTGGGAGAATGGTGCTCGTGCCACGCGGTGACGGACGCCTGACCCACGACCTCATATCCGGCGAGAAGGCCCCGCAGGACGCCTGCGGGGTCTTCGGGGTGTGGGCCCCCGGCGAGGACGTCGCCAAGCTCACCTACTACGGCCTCTATGCCCTCCAGCACCGCGGGCAGGAGTCGGCCGGCATCGCGACGTCCGACGGCCAGCGCCTCCTCGTCTACAAGGACATGGGGCTGGTGTCCCAGGTCTTCGACGAGCGCTCGCTGGCCTCCCTGCGCGGACACCTCGCCGTCGGCCACTGCCGATACTCGACGACCGGTGGGAGCACGTGGGAGAACGCCCAGCCGACCCTCGGGGGGCACGCGGGCGGCACGGTGGCCCTGGCCCACAACGGCAACCTCACCAACTCCGCGGAGCTGCGGGACCTCGTCGAGGGCCGCCTCGGCGACGAGGCGCACCGCGGGGAGCTGGCTCGCGGCAACACGACGGACACCGCCCTCGTCACGGCGCTCCTCGCAGACGACGCCGACCGAACCCTCGAGGCCGCGGCGCTCGACGTGCTGCCGCGGCTGCGGGGGGCGTTCTGCTTCGTCTTCATCGACGAGCACACGTTGTATGCCGCCCGCGACCCCCACGGCATCCGCCCCCTGGTCATCGGCCGGCTCGAGCGTGGCTGGGTCGTCGCGTCCGAGACCGCGGCCCTGGACATCGTCGGCGCCTCCTTCGTGCGGGAGGTCGAGCCGGGGGAGCTCGTCGTCATCGACGAGGACGGCTTGCGCTCACAGCGTTTCGCCGCGCCGACACCCAAGGGGTGCGTGTTCGAGTACGTGTACCTGGCCCGGCCCGACACGACGATCAGCGGCCGGGTCGTGCACGAGGCCCGGGTGGAGATGGGCCGGGCGCTCGCCAGGGAGCACCCGGTCGACGCCGATCTCGTCATGCCGACCCCGGAGTCCGGTACGCCGGCGGCCATCGGCTACGCCCAGGAGTCCGGCATCCCGTACGGGCAGGGACTTGTCAAGAACTCCTATGTCGGACGCACCTTCATCGCGCCGTCGCAGACGATCCGCCAGCTCGGCATCCGGCTCAAGCTCAACCCGCTCAAGGACGTCATCCGCGGCAAGCGCCTCGTGGTCGTCGACGACTCGATCGTCCGCGGCAACACGCAGCGTGCGCTCGTGCGGATGCTGCGGGAGGCCGGGGCTGCCGAGGTCCATGTGCGGATCTCGTCCCCGCCCGTGCGCTGGCCGTGCTTCTACGGCATCGACTTCGCGACCCGCGCCGAGCTCATCGCGACCGGACTGGGGGTCGAGGAGGTGCGCAGCTCGATCGGTGCGGACTCGCTGGGCTACATCTCCGACGACGGGATGATCGAGGCGACCTTGCAGCCGCGCGACCGCCTCTGTACCGCCTGCTTCACCGGCTCCTACCCGGTGCCCCTGCCGGAGGACGGCCGGCTCGGCAAGGGGGTGCTGGAGCTGGAGCTGCCGATCGCAGCGGCGGCGCCGGAGCGGCCGACCGGCCCGCGGCATCCGCAACGACACGCTCCCATCGTCGACGTGCCGGTGCTGGACGTCGACCTGCCGCTGGACGTCGACGGCGTCCCGACGTCCGTGGCCGGAGGAGCGGCGGAGGCGGTTCTCCGGCCCTGAGGTCGTGGCGGTCCTGACGGGCCGGGTCGTGCGTGGTCGACGGGACGAGCTGGACCCCGGAAGCTCAGCGGTCCCGCCGACGCGGAGCGCTCAGTCCACCCAGTTCCGCGGAGGGTAGAGCCGCGGGTCGCCGTCCTCGTCGTCCCGGGGCACGTGCACGATGGGGATCTCACCGGTGTCGCCCAGCCGGGACGGGCCGTCGGCGTTCGAGGAGCGGTACCACGACTCGGGCACGACGCCCGGGCCCGGTTCGCCGCCCTGTCCCTGCCGAACCCGTTCGGGCCGTTCCGGCCCATCGGTCCGTCCGTTCTCCTCGTTCGCGGGCTCGGCGGGGGGCGGTGCTGGAGCCGCGGGAGCGGCGGGAGCCACGGGAGCCGGCCCACCGGCATACGGATCGGGCGGGAAGCCGCCACCGGGCGGCCCGCCTCCCTCGGGAGGCGCCGGCGGTCGGAAGCTGCCCCCGCTCGGGAAGCCGCCATCGCTCTGGAGGCGGATCTGCGAGCCGGGTCCGAATAGCTGGGTGCAGATGGCCTTGTAGTGCTGGTCGGCGTCCGGGACGTGGTCGATCCGTGACATCGCCTGCTCCTGCCCGGCCGACTCGAGCACGAACGTGCCGTACCCCACGATGCGGCCGAGCAGGGAGCGGTCGTACGTCATGTCGGTGACCTTGAGGAGCGGCATCATCGCGACCTTGCGCCTGATGAAGCCGAAGAAGAGGAGGAACCGCTTGTCCGTGGCGACGAACCAGTCACGGCGCCAGTTGAGCACCTCCCAGACGAGCCACCCGATGGCGAGCCACCACCCCAGCCAGCTGAGGTTCTGCAGGATCTGTCCGCCGCCGTTCAGCGGGACGTTGGCCTCGACCCAGAACGCCACCAGGGTGGCGACGACGGCCAGGGAGATCTGCCGGAAGAGGTGGAACCAGTGCCGCCGCACCGAGACGATGACGACCTCGTCGGCGACGAGGTAACGCTCGAGCTCACGGTCCAGCCGCGGTCGGCGGGCCATGTCACTCGTTGATGAGGGAGTCGAAGAACTCGGCGATGTTGCTGACGGCGCGCACGGTGAAGTCCCACGCCGCCGAGAACATGTCGGCAGCCTCGTTGGGCGCGGTGAGAATGGCGTAGACGAGGAAGATGACGACGAGCCACATCACGATCTTCTTGATCGGGGGCATCGCGCGTCCTCCTGCCTCAGGGCATGCTGAGTGCACGCCTTGCGTCATCGTCGCAGATGTGACCGGAGTGACGGCTGATACGAACAGGCGGGCGTGTCGTACGGCTCTCAGCGCGCGCACCGAGCTACTGGGCCAGGCCGTACAACCGGTCGCCGGCATCGCCGAGGCCGGGCACGATGTAGCCCACCTCGTTGAGGCGCTCGTCGATGGCGCCGGTGACGAGGGTGATGCTCGGGACGGCATCCGCCAGGGTCTCCTGGAGGTGCGCGATGCCCTCCGGCGCACTCAGCAAGGTCACCGCCGTGATGTCGTCGGCACCGCGGTCGAGGAGGAAGCGGATGGCGTCGGCCATCGACCCGCCGGTGGCGAGCATCGGGTCGAGCACGTAGACCTGCCGGCCGGAGAGGTCGTCGGGCAGCCGGTTCGCGTAGGTGACCGCCTCGAGCGTCTCCTCGTTCCGCTGCATGCCGAGGAAGCCCACCTCGGCGCTCGGGAGCAGTCGGACCATCCCCTCGAGCATCCCCAACCCCGCGCGGAGGATGGGAACGACGAGCGGCTTCGGGTTCGACAGCTTGATCCCGGTCGTGGGCGCCACCGGCGTGCGGATCTCGAACGGCTCGACCCGCACGTCACGTGTCGCCTCGTAGGCGAGCAGCGTCATGAGCTCCTCGGCGAGCCGGCGGAAGGTCGGTGAGTCGGTGCGTTCGTCCCGGAGGTAGGTGAGCTTGTGGGCGATGAGCCGGTGGTCCGGGTTCAGAACGCGCATGGGTGAAACTTAGCGGGTGACTCTCGCCCTCGATTCTCGGTATGCCGGGTGGATGGAGCATGCCCTGGCGCTGTCCGCGCGGGCCGCGGAGGTGGGCGACGTGCCGGTCGGAGCAGTGGTCGTCGGCGACGACGGAGCCGTGCTCGCAGAGGGATGGAACGTCCGTGAGGCGGCCGGTGACCCGACGGGGCACGCCGAGATCGTGGCCCTGCGGGCGGCGTCGGTGGTGCTCGGTTCGTGGCGTCTCGAGGGGTGCACCCTCGTCGTCACGATGGAGCCGTGCCCGATGTGTGCCGGGGCGCTGATGCTCGCCCGCGTGTCGAGGGTCGTGCTCGGCGCGTGGGACCCGAAGCTCGGTGCCTGTGGGTCGGTGTGGGACGTCGTGCGAGACCGTCGGGCGACCCATCGTGTCGAGGTCGTGGGCGGGGTCCTCGAGGCGGAGTGCGCGGCCGTCGTGCGGCGCTTCTTCGAGACCCACCGCGCCTGATCCCGGGGTCGTGGACCGGGATGCCGGCCGCTCGGTCCTGATTTCGGGGCTCGCCGTCGGCTCGGGTAGCCTCTCCGGCGGTGGCGTGTCCGAGCGGCCTAAGGAGCACGCCTCGAAAGCGTGTGAGGGTGCAAGCCCTCCGTGGGTTCAAATCCCACCGCCACCGCCATTCACCTCCGGAATCGCCGGTTCACCCGACTCGGGCGGACCGGCGTTCTCAGGTGTGGGCTCATCGTGCGCCGCGCGGCTCGCC
>JAQSWG010000015.1 GCA_029266735.1 Ornithinibacter sp. | reverse complement strand
GACGTCGTGGCCGGCCGGCTGGTGCTCGGGGACCTGCTGGCTCCCGGCGAGCCGATCGGCCTGGCGGAGGCCGGGGCGGCCCTGAGCGCGATGGGCACGACCGCCTCGCGCGGCATCGTCGTCGTGGACCCCTCGCGATGACGCCGGTGACCGGGCAGCCGGGCATCGCACGCTGGTGGACCGAGCACCTGGTCCCGTGCCTCGTCGACCTCGCCCTGACCGACGCCACCGTCGGGCGGTGGCGCACCACGGTGTGTGCGGGCCTGCGGGGCGACGTCCTGGAGATCGGCTTCGGCAGCGGGCGAAACCTCCCGTTCTACCCGGATGCCGTGAGCAGGGTCCTCGCGGTCGAGCCGTCGCAGATCGCGTGGGAGAGGGCTCGCGAGCGCATCGCTGCCTTCGGCGGGACGGTCGACAGGGTGGGGGTGGACGCGGCTCGGCTGCCGGTCGAGGCCTCCTCGGTCGACGCCGTCGTCTCGACGTGGACGATGTGCACCGTCCCGGCCATCGAGAGCGCGCTGGCCGAGGTGCGCAGGGTGCTCCGCCCCGGTGGCACCCTGCGGTTCGTGGAGCACACGCTCGCTCCGAGTCCCCGGGTCGCAGGGGTGCAGCGCGCGATCCAGCCCCTGTGGGGGCGGGTGTCGGGCGGCTGCCACGTCGACCGCGACATCGTCGGCCTCCTGGAGGACGGCGGTTACGCCGTGGACCTCACCTACTCGGGCTACGTCGCGGGTGGCCCGGCCGCACCGTGGAGCCGGTTCGTGACGGGCTCCGCCACACCGGCGTGAACCCCCTCCGGCGCCGGCGGCAGACCGACGACCCTCCGGTCGGCGCCCGTGGCCCGAGAACGGAGAAGGGTCGGCTACACAGGGTGACCGACCCTCCTCCCGGTTCAGGCGAGGTCGAACCGGTCCAGGTTCATGACCTTGTCCCAGGCCCTGACGAAGTCTCGGACGAACTTCTCCTGCGCGTCGGCCGCCCCGTAGACCTCGGCGATCCCCCGCAGCTGCGAGTTCGAGCCGAGGACGAGGTCGACGGCCGTGGCGGTCCAGGTGACCGAGCCGGTGGAGCGGTCCCGCCCGTCGTAGACGTTCTCGTCGTTCACCGACGGCTTCCACTCGGTCGCCGCGCTGAGCAGGTTGACGAAGAAGTCGTTGGTCAGCACGCCTCGGCGCTCGGTGAACACGCCGAGCGGCGACCGGCCGAGGTTGGCGTCGAGCACCCGCATGCCACCGATGAGCACCGTCATCTCCGGGGCGGTGAGCGAGAGCATGTTCGCCCGGTCGAGCAGGAGCGTCTCGGGCTGCAGCTTCTCTCCGTCCCGCAGGTAGTTGCGGAACCCGTCGGCGTGCGGCTCGAGCACCGAGAACGACTCGACGTCGGTCTGCTCCTGCGAAGCGTCGGTTCGGCCCGGCGCGAACGGCACCGTGACGTCGTGGCCGGCGTCCCGTGCCGCCTTCTCGACCGCGGCGCAGCCGCCGAGGACGATGAGGTCGGCGAGCGAGACCTTCTTGCCTCCGGACTGGGATCCGTTGAAGTCCGCCTGGATCCGCTCGAGAACGGGCAGCACGGCCGAGAGCTCGGCCTGGTCGTTCGACGCCCAGCTCCGCTGCGGCTCGAGCCGGATGCGGGCCCCGTTGGCCCCACCCCGCTTGTCGGTGCCCCGGAAGCTGGCGGCAGCAGCCCAGGCGGTCGACACGAGCTGCGGGACGGTGAGGCCCGACGCGAGGATCTTCGCCTTGAGGGAGGTGACGTCGGCCTCCCCCACCAGCTCGTGGTCGACCTCCGGCACGGGGTCCTGCCACAGCTGCGGCTCCGGGACCCAGGGACCGAGGTAGCGCGTGACCGGCCCCATGTCGCGGTGGAGCAGTTTGTACCAGGCCCGCGCGAACGCGTCGGCGAGCTGGTCGGGGTTCTCCATGAAGCGCCGCGAGATCTTCTCGTAGGCCGGGTCGACCCGCAGCGCGAGGTCGGTCGTGGCCATCATGGGCGCGTGCCGCACGTCGGGGTCGTGCGCGTCGGGCACCGCGTCGACGCCGGCCCCGTCCTTGGGTCGCCACTGCTTGGCGCCGGCCGGGCTCTCGGCGAGCTCCCACTCGTAGCCGAACAGGGTCTCGAAGTAGCTGTTGTCCCACGTGATCGGCGTCGGCGTCCAGGCACCCTCGAGACCACTGGTGATGGTGTCCTTGCCCTTTCCGGTGCCGTGGGCGCTGATCCAGCCCAGCCCCTGGTGCTCCACGGGGCAGGCCTCCGGCTCGGGGCCGACGAGGTCGGGGTCCCACGCCCCGTGGGTCTTGCCGAAGGTGTGGCCACCGGCGATGAGCGCGACGGTCTCCTCGTCGTTCATCGCCATCCGGCGGAAGGTCTCGCGGATGTCGTGGGCCGAGGCCAGCGGGTCGGGCCGGCCGTTCGGGCCCTCCGGGTTGACGTAGATCAAGCCCATCTGCACGGCGCCGAAAGGTCCGGTGAGCTCACGGTCCCCGCTGTACCGCTCGTCGCCCAGCCACGTGTCCTCCGGGCCCCAGAAGATCTCCTCGGGCTCCCACACGTCCTCGCGGCCGAACCCGAAGCCGAAGGTCTTGAAGCCCATGGACTCCAGGGCGACGTTGCCGGCGAGCACGAGAAGGTCGGCCCACGAGATGGCGCTGCCGTACTTCTGCTTGACCGGCCACAGCAGCCGTCGGGCCTTGTCGAGGTTGGCGTTGTCCGGCCAGCTGTTGAGCGGCGCGAAGCGCTGGGCGCCGTCGCCGGCACCACCGCGGCCGTCGGCGATGCGGTAAGTGCCCGCCGAGTGCCAGCTCATCCGGATGAACAGCGGCCCGTAGTGCCCGTAGTCGGCCGGCCACCAGTCCTGCGACGTCGTCATGATGTCCACGAGGTCCTGCTTGAGGGCCTCCACGTCGAGCGACGCGACCGCGTCGGCGTAGCGGAACTCCGGCCCCATCGGGTTACCCCGCTCGGAGTGCTGGTGCAGCACCTGGAGGTTCAGCTGGTTGGGCCACCAGTCCTGGTTCGTGGCCGGGCGGCCGCCCTTCTTCGGGGTGGGTGGAGCGATGGCGGGGTTCTCGCTCTCGCTGCCCTGGTCGGTCACGCCGTCGATGTCGTACTCGGTCACGTCGGTCCATCTCCTGTCGGTGAGGTCGTGCTCGATGATGTCTCGTCGTCCATGGACGGCTCGTGCCGGGGGGTCTTCAGGTCTTGGGCCGCCCCGGTGCCGTGTGACGCGTCGTCGGCCATCCTGCTTCGAGAAGCCGCCCGGCATGCGGGGCAGGCACCCCAGTAGATGACCTCGGCCTCGTCGATCGCGAAGCCCCGGTCGTCGGCGGCGGACAGGCAGGGGATGTCGCCGACGGCGCAGTCGACGTCGGCGATGGTCCCGCACGACCGGCAGACGACGTGGTGGTGGTTGTCGCCGACCCGGGACTCATAGCGAGCGACGGACCCACGCGGCTGGATCCGCCGCACGAGACCAGCGTCCGCCAGCGCCCGGAGGACGTCGTAGACCGCCTGGTGCGACACCCCGGGCAGTGAGGTGCGCACGACGCCGAGGACCGAGTCGGTGTCTGCGTGCGGGTGCGCCTCCACGGCAGCGAGGACGGCGAGCCGTGGACGCGTCACGCGCAAGTGCGCGTCGCGCAGCACGCGCTCGAACTCCGACGTGGTCGGCATGCTGCGAAGTATGCTCGACGTTCTTGAACCCTTCAAGAGAAGACCGCCCCAAGGGGCCGGAGCGGGCTCAGCGGCGAAAGAGCCTCGACACCAGGCCGGTCTTCGACTCCTTCGCATGCCCCTCGCAACGATCCTGTTCCGGAACCCCGCCCATCACGCTGTCCACGTGGTCGCCGCACCCCGCCCAGGTCACCTTGCCGCAGGTAGGACACGTCACGGCTCGGCACATTGCAGGACTCCTCAGGGACGGGCGGGTGGTGCGCAGAGAGTACCGCTCCCCGGATGCCCTCCGAGGAGCTCAGGTCCTCCTCAGCACCGCAAGGGTGTCGAGGGCGGGCCGCGGTGCGCCGACCACCTCACGCTCGCGGATCTCCGCCCGCTCCACGACGACCGGAAGTCCGGCCACGGAGGCCACGACGTCCTCGGGGTCGAGGAGGACCGTGGCGTCCTGAGGACCCCCCACCCCCTCGGTGAGGTTGCGCCGGGCGTGTGCCACGACGAGCACGGCTCCCCCGGCTGCGGCGGCGTCGATCCCTGCCGCGACGGCACGCACCCACTCGGCGGGAGGGAGGTGGAGGTAGGAGAACAGCACGAGGTCGTACGGCGACGGCGACGGCCACGCCGTCGTGGCATCCCGGACGACGGCGTCGAGGCGCCGGCGCAGGTCGGGAGGGAGGCGGCGGTCGGCGATCTCCCGGATCCGCGTCACCGCCACCGGCGAGAAGTCGGTGGCGGTGACCGTCCAGCCCTGCTCGACGAGCCAGAGGGCGTTGCGGCCCTCCCCCGCCGCCACGTCCAGCGCCCGCCCCGGCGCCACGGGGGCGCAGATCTCGCGGACCCAGACGTTCGGCTCCGTCGACCACACGAGGTCGGTGGCCGCGTAGCGGTCGTCCCAGGCGGCCGCGTCCATCGACGGTCTCACGCGAGCGAGAGGAAGAGCTTCTCCATGGAGCTCACGTCCATCTCGTGCGACTCTGGGTCCGAGATGCACTGCCGCAGGCCGAGCGCGATGACGGCGAAGCCCGCCCGGTCGAGCGCCTTGGACACCGCGGCGAGCTGCGTGACGATGTCCTGACACTCGCGGCCGTCCTCGATCATCTTGAGGACGCCGCCGATCTGGCCCTGGGCTCGCCGAAGCCGCTTGACGACGACCTGCATCTCGTCGGGGTTGAGCTCCATGCTCGGCCTCCTGGCGCTGGCGAGGGGTGACGACCCGGGGGTCAGGCGTTCTGCTGGGCCGCGACCTGCGCGCGGACATCTTCCATGTCGAGGCCCTTGATGCCCTCGATGACCTGCTCCAGGCCGGCCGGCGGCAGGGCACCGGACTGGCGGAACACGAGGATCCCGTCGCGGAAGCCCATGATGGTCGGGATGGAGGTGATCTGCGCCGCGCCCGCCAGCGCCTGCTCCGCCTCGGTGTCGACCTTGCCGAACACGACGTCGGTGTGCTTCTCACTCGACTTCTGGTAGGTCGGGGCGAACTGGCGGCAGGGACCGCACCATGAGGCCCACCAGTCGACGAGCACGATGTCGCTCGTCGTGATGGTCTCCTCGAAGCTGTCGGCGGTGAGCTCGACGGTGGCCATGCGTGACTCCTTGGTTGGGGGTTCGAGACGTCCGCGATGGTCAACAGGATACCCCTACAGGTATGTTCCCACAGCCGCGCGGACGTTGTCTCAACACCAGTGACGCCCGCCCTGATCCCGGGGTCGTGCGGCAAGGGAGAGTGGTGGCGTGCCGGCGACCCTGACCAGGCCTTCGAGGCGGTGCTCGCGGGAGTGGACCGGCGGGCGCTGCGCACGGCGACGATAGCGCTCCTCGAGGTGTACAGGACGTCGTCCCGCCTCGCCCTCGTTCTCGAGCCCGGCACACCTCGGGGGTATGCCGGCGTCTTGGCTGCGCGCTCGCTCCTCGTGGCCTCGGGCTGGCACGTGCTCGCCCCCTGCCCGCAGGACGGTCCATACCGGTCGCCGGTCGGAGGGGGGGCTGGTGCCACTTCGCGGCGCGGCTGGACCGGTCCGCCCTGCACCGCCCCTGAAGGACGCGGCTCTCGGCCATGAGGACGACCCGAGCGCGTACCGTACGGCCCGCGACGTCGTCTGGGACGATGCACTCCCGCGTACGCCCCCGTGACGTCGGCAGAAAGGACCACGGTGCCAGCCGGCCAGCTTCGCAGATGGGTCTCCCCGTACTTCCTCGACGAGGCCGAGGTGACGGTCGCGGCGCTCAACGGCGTGCTCCTCGTCACCGCGGTGATCGTCGCGGCATCCGTGCACGGGGGGACCATCACCTCGGTGCTGGCAGTTGCGGCCGTGACGGTCCTCGTGTTCTGGCTCGCGCACGTCTACACCTCCATGCTCGTGCTCTACGGCTCGCCCTGTGGACCGGCGTCGTGGTGCTCACGGTCGTGCCGATCGTCGCCCTGCGTCGTCGGGCCCGCCCGTGGAGGGCGAGCCTGCTGGCGGGAGTCGGGTCCGGAGCGCTGGGACTCGTCCTCATCGGTCTCAAGGCGCTCGTGCATTGACGAAGCCCGTCCCCGCCGTTCTCGGGCGTCGGATGGCCGGTTCGGCCCACACGCGCCTCCTGAGCCGCGTACGGTACGGCAGGCGGCGCCGTGCGGGGCGGACGCGGGCCCGCCTGCGCCCCGCTGGTAGCGTCCCGGGAGAACGATGACCAGCTACAGGAGAGATTTGACATGACGAAGAAGGACATCGCGGCGGCCGTCGCGGACCGCACGGACGTCTCCGCCGCCACCGCGGAGGCCGTCCTGAGCGAGGCCCTCGCCGTGATCGGCGAGCAGCTCGCCAAGGGTGAGGACGTGCGCCTCGCCGGTTTCGGCTCGTTCGAGACCCGCGACCGTGCCGCGCGCACCGGACGGAACCCGCAGACCGGCGAGGAGATCTCCATCGCCGCCTCGACCTCGGTCGGCTTCAAGGCCTCGGCGCAGCTCAAGCGCGCCGTCAACGGCTGACCCGACGGCATCCCGGACGGGGCGTCGACCTCCTGGTCGGCGCCCCGTCCCGGTGTCCCTGAACCGTGGCTGAGGGCCCTCTCGCTCCAGCGAAATTGGTGCGTTCCTGCGTGGCTTCTGTGACATGCGTCGCAGGTACCGTTTCGCTCCTGCGCAGGTGAGACGCCCTCAACGGGGAGGGCCGCCCTTGCGTGGGGGAGGAGCGGTCATGGCAGGGACCCGACGACGGACAGGACCGACGGCCTCCGGGCGGTGGCGCCGCTGGGCGCTGCTGACCCCGCTGCTGGCCATCCTGTCGCTCGTGCTCGCGGCACCGGCGAGCACTGCACTCGTGAGCGCTGCACCGACCAAGGCCAAGCCGCGGCCGGTGACCACGAGCTACGAGAACCCCCTGGCCCCGGTCATCCCGGGCGACGGAACGGTCGACAGCTGCGCCGACCCGATGATCATCCAGGGCCAGGACGGCGAGACGATCGACGGCGAGCAGGTCCACCACCGACCCGCTCAACGACGAGGACGTGGACGAGAACGGGGACCCGGTCTTCCACCGCATCCCCATGAACGTCTCCACGGACCTCGTGAACTGGACGTACGTCGGCGATGCCTTCCCCCTGGACGGCGGTGACATCCCCGAGTGGATCGACCCGAGCGCCGCGTTCTGGGCGCCCGAGGTGGTCTACTCCAGCGCCACCGACCAGTACTACCTCTTCGTCACCGTCACCCAGACCACGGCAGCGGGCGGCGGGTCGGACACGTGCACGGGCGACAGCGCCATCGGGGTCGCTGTCGGCGACAGCCCCTTGGGACCCTGGGAGTTCACCGACGAACCGGTGATCGCGCCGCGTCTCGACCCTAACGGCGGGCCGTGCTCCTACTTCTGGACCTTCGACCCGGACGTCCTCGGTGACACCGTCACGGACGAGGGGATCCTCTACTACGGCTCGTACTACGGCGGCATCTTCGCCACCGAGGTCACCTTCACCGAGACCGCCGTCACCGCTGACGCGGTGGCCGACGTCCCGATCACCATCGCGAACCGCTATGAGGGCGCCAACGTCGTCTACAAGGACGGCTACTACTACCTCTTCGTGTCCGCGACGAACTGCTGCAACGGTGCCCTCACCGGGTACAGCGTCTTCGTCGGACGGTCGACGAGCCCCTTCGGGCCGTTCCTCGACAAGGAGGGCAACTCGTTCCTCGACGCCGCAGTCGGCGGAACGCCGTTCCTCACGATGAACGGCAACCGCTGGGTCGGCACGGGCCACAACTCGGTCTTCGTCGACGAGGGCGGTCAGTGGTGGACGGTCTACCACGCCGTCGACCAGGAGGACCCCTTCTACGCCTTCGACCCCGGGTTCACCAAGCGGCCCGCCCTGCTCGACCCGGTCGACTGGGTCAACGGCTGGCCGACGGTCAACGGCGGGGAATGGGCGTCCGACTCCAAGATGCCGTCACCGGCCGCCCAGGAGGGCGAGCGCAGCCGTTACAGGACCAAGCTCGTCAAGCCGCAGGTGGTCAACCAGCTGCTCGACGGAGACGAGTTCAGCGGCAGCCGGCAGCACGCTCAGCAGTGAGTGGTCGTGGGCCGAGGGCCGCGTCGGCGACGTCACGGTCTCCGACGGCCTCCTCCGGTGGGAGGTCGAGCACACCGATCTCTACGTCGACTCCAACACGGCATCCGTCCTGGTGCGCGACGCTCCCTCCGGCGACTACGTCGTCGAGACGAAGGTGCGGCTGTCCGGCCTGCCGGACGAGGGCTGCTGCTTCAACTACACCCAGGCCGGGCTCGTCATCTACGAGGACGACGACAACTTCATCAAGCTGACGGACATCTCGATCTGGGAGACCCGCCAGACCGAGTTCGCCAAGGAGATGTACCCCGTTCCCGAGGGGTGGAGCCGCTACGGCAACACCGTCGTCGGCCCCCCCGGCGACGACTGGACCTACCTGCGGATCGTCGTCGAGCGCCTCACCGGCGCGGAGCAGCGCGAGGCCGGCGGGGACACCGAGCGCTACACGGCATACACGAGCCAGGACGGCGTGACGTGGGTGCGCGGCGGGGTGTGGACGGCCAGCCTGGGTGACGACGCCCTCATCGGCCTCGTCTCGATGGGCGCCACCGACCAGGTGACCTCCACCATCACCGCGGAGTTCGACTACGTCCGCGTCTACTCCCTCACGGGCGGCGCGCGCCCCCAGGGCTAGGCAGCGGCCGGGAGACTGGCGGCTCCGGCATCCGATCAGCACCGAGATCGGATGCCGGAGCCGCCATTCCTGCGGATTCCGCATCTCTGCCGCGCCTGAGCCGCTCTTTTCAGGAGTCGGCGAGGATGCGTATGCTCGCGGCCATGCACCAGTACATCGGCGGGCAGCGGCGCGACGCCGCCTCGGGGAAGACCTTCGACGTCCTCGACCCGAGCACCAACGAGGTGGTCGAGACGGTCACTCTCGCCGGTCCCGACGACGTCGACGCTGCCGTGGGCGCGGCGGCCACTGCCTTCCGGGAGTGGTCCCGGGCGACACCGGCCGAGCGGTCGACGGTCCTCCTCGATGCGGCCAAGCTCCTCGACGGGCGCGCCGAGGAGCTGGCCAGGCTCGAGTCGCGGCAGGCGGGGAAGCCCATCCGCCTCGCCCGCGAGTTCGACGTGCCCGGCACGGTCGACAACACGGCGTTCTTCGGCACCGCGGCCCGGCGCCTCGACGGGATGGCCTCGGCCGAGTACTCCGGCGACCACACGTCCTCGATCCGCCGGGAGCCGATCGGCGTGGTCGGCTCGATCGCCCCGTGGAACTACCCGCTCCAGATGGCGGCCTGGAAGGTGCTCCCCGCCATCGCCGCAGGAGACACCATCGTCCTCAAGCCCGCGGAGATCACCCCGCTGACCTCGATCCTCTTCGCGGAGGCGTTCACCGAGGCGGGAGCGCCCGCGGGGGTCGTCAACGTCGTGACGGGCACCGGCCCGGTCGCGGGCCAGCACCTCGTCGGTCACCCCGACGTCTCGATGGTGTCCTTCACCGGCTCCACCGGTGTGGGCAGACGCGTCATGGCCGTGGCCGCCGAGACCGGCAAGCGGGTGCACCTCGAGCTCGGTGGGAAGGCGCCCTTCGTCGTCTTCGACGACGCCGATCTCGAGGCCGCGGTCCACGGTGCCGTCGCGGCATCGCTCATCAACACCGGTCAGGACTGCACCGCCGCCACGCGCGCGATCGTGCACCGCTCGCTCCACGACGACTTCGTCGATGGTGTGGCCGAGCTCATGGCCTCGGTACGGATGGGACCGACCGGCGACGAGGACACCGACCTGGGGCCCTTGTCGTCGCGGGGGCATCAGGCCAAGGTGTCCGGGATGGTGGACCGGGCGCGTGACTACGCCAAGGTCGTCACCGGCGGTCGCCCCCCGGGCGGAGAGCTGTCCCGCGGCTGCTACTACGAGCCGACCGTCGTGTCCGACGTCCCACTTGACTCCGAGCTGTGGTGCGACGAGGTGTTCGGGCCGGTGCTGGCCGTCGTCGCGTTCGACGACGACGACGAGGCGATCCGCCTGGCCAACGACACGGCGTTCGGCCTGGCCGCCTCGGCGTGGACTCGCGACACCTACCGCGCCGGGCGGGCAACCCGCGAGATCGCCGCCGGGTGCGTGTGGGTCAACGACCACATCCCGATCATCAGCGAGATGCCGCACGGCGGGTACCGCCACAGCGGCTTCGGCAAGGACATGTCGGCGTACTCCTTCGACGAGTACACGAATGTCAAGCACGTCATGCACGACACGACCGCGGTGGCCCACAAGCCGTGGCACCGGACGATCTTCACCCTGCCCGGTGAGCCGGCCAGTCCCAGACGACCCCGAGAGGCGACCGGCTGATGAGCAGCTTCCCCGAGACCGAGATCCGCGTCGACGCCGAGCGTGGCGCCCGGGTGGCTCGGGACGACCGGGCACACGTGTTCCACTCCTGGTCGGCGCAGGCGCTCATCACCCCCTTGCCCATCGCCGGGGCGTCGGGTAGCCACTTCTGGGACTTCGAGGGCACGCGTTACCTCGACTTCTCGAGCCAGCTCGTCAACGTCAACATCGGCTACCAGCACCCCAAGCTCGTGGCGGCGATCCAGGAGGCCGCCGCCCGCCAGTGCACGATCGCGCCCAGCTTCGCCGACGAGTCCCGTTCGGAGGCGGCCCGACTGATCGCCGAGCGGGCCCCGGGTGACCTCGACAAGGTCTTCTTCACCAACGGCGGCGCCGAAGCCACCGAGAACGCCATGCGGATGGCGCGCCTGCACACCGGCCGCCAGAAGGTGCTCGCGACCTACCGCAGCTACCACGGCGCCACCGCGGGGTCCATCACGGCGACCGGTGACCCCCGGCGGTGGCCCAACGAGCCGGGGATGCCGGGCATCGTCCACTTCTGGGGGCCCTACACCTACCGCTCGGCCTTCCACGCGACGTCCGAGGCGGAGGAGTGCGAGCGAGCCCTCCAGCACCTGCGCGACGTCATCGTCTTCGAGGGCCCGGCGACGATCGCGGCGCTGATCCTCGAGACGGTCGTCGGCACCAACGGCATCCTCGTGCCCCCGGACGGCTACCTCGCAGGGGTCCGGGAGATCTGTGACGAGCACGGCATCGTCTGGATCGCCGACGAGGTGATGGCCGGCTTCGGCCGGTGCGGTGAGTGGTTCGCCGTCGACCGCTGGGACGTCACCCCGGACCTCATCTGCTTCGCCAAGGGCGTCAACTCGGGCTATGTCCCGATCGGCGGCGTCGTCGTCTCGGCCGCGATCGCCGAGACCTTCGAGCGACGTGTCTTCCCCGGAGGGCTCACCTACTCGGGGCACCCGCTCGCCTGCGCCTCAGCCGTCGCCTCGATCCGGATCTTCGAGGAGGAGGGCATCCTCGAGAACGTTCGCAAGGTGTCCGACACGGTTGTCGCCCCGAGGCTGGCCGAGCTCGCGGAGCGGCACCCCAGCGTCGGGGAGGTCCGGGGCCTGGGGTTCTTCTGGGCGCTCGAGCTGGTCCGCGACCGCGGAACGCGGGAGCCGCTCGTGCCCTTCAACGCGAGCGGCGACGCCGCCGGCCCGATGAACGAGTTCGCCGCGGCGTGCAAGGCGCAGGGTCTGTGGCCCTTCGTCCACTTCAACCGCACGCACGTGGTGCCGCCGTGCACGACGACCGCGGACGAGATGGCCGAGGGCCTCGACATGCTCGACCGCGCGCTCGAGGTCGCCGACCGGCTCACCGCCTGATGGCTCCCGTCGGCGGGCCCCGGGGCGCGCCGAGGCCCGCCGCCTCGACGACCGTGCCCGGCGTCGGGTCGCCCGCCTCCCCCCGCGCGGCACAGCAGACGGCGGTTCGGTAGCCCTCCGCCGCGGCGCGGAGCAGCAGTGGGCCGGTGCCGAACGTCTCGTCGTCCGGGGGGCGACGAGGGCGTGCGGAGCACCATCGCCGCCGGCGTTCGGGCCCGAGCGGGGCGTGGTCAGGCCGTAGGGCACCGGCATCCGGCCAGTCGCCACCCGGGCGCCTGGTGAGAACGGCGCGACGCGACGCGCGGCACGACCCGGTGTCGACCTCGGGGCCGGGCCCCGGGTCCAGCGGGATGTGGACGGCGTCCGCGGAATGTCGGTGGCACGGCATACGGTGGGTGGTTCAGGAGTCGGGTGTTCGTGCCCGAGAGGTCACTGCGGAGGTCGCGACGTTGGGACGCGTGGTGACCGCCGAGCGCCTCGCGGACCTCACCAACCGCGAGCTCGACGATGTGTGCGGCACGGTGACGGTCGCTCGCGGCCTCGCCTACGCCCGGCAGGGGCGAGTCGCGGACTACGAGCTCTCCACCGACGGCACCGATGCCACCGGGTGGGTGGCCGGGAGCGCCGGGCAGACCTACCAGACGCACGTGTCGCTGCACCCGGTGTCGACGCCGTCCGCGGGTCGGCGCCCGGTGCGGCGTTGGCAGAGCGACTGCACGTGCCCCGTGGCGGGAGACTGCAAGCACGCGGTCGCGGTGGTGGCGGCGGTCCGCGAGCACCAGCCCGACGTCGACACCCTGGCCGGCCGCCCCGCGGCAAACCAGCCGACGTGGGAGCGTGCGCTCGGTGGGCTCCTCGACGACGGGGACGCCCGGCCCGACACCACACCGGTGGGCCTGCTCATCGAGAGCGCGGCACTGGGTCCGGGCCGGGCCCGTGGCGACCACCGGGCACGCGAGCAGCTGAGGGTGCGGCCCGTCGTCCCCGGCGCCCGTGGTGGCTGGATCCGCACCGGAGTCTCCTGGGAGACCTTCGCCGGCGGGTACTACGGGTTCGGCCGGGTCTCGTTCGCCGACGACCACCGCGACGCACTCACCGCCCTGGCCGACGCCCACCGCCGGTCCGTGCGGGCGTTCGGCTACGGGCGGATGCCGGACGCGATCCTCCTCGACCACCTCGGCCTCCACTGGGTCGCCCTGCTCCGGGCGGCCGACCGGGCGGGGGTGCGCCTCCTGACCGACCTCGGTGAAGGGGGCGAGGTGGCGTTCGCGCCGGACCCGGCCGAGCTCGTCGTCGAGGTCGTCCGCACCGACGACGGTGCCGAGCTCCACCCGCGCCTCGACCTGCCGACCGGCTCGGTCGGCATGACCCACCTCGTGGGACAGCCGGCGACGGGATTCTGGCTGCGCGACGTCGACACGCTCGTGCTCGGGGCCCTGGCGGAACCGCTCGACGGCACGCGTCAGCGGCTGCTCGACCTCGGTGTCGTCGAGGTGCCCGAGGCCGACTGGGCTCGCTTCACCGTGACCCACCTCCCGGGACTGCGTCGGAAGGCGCGGGTGCGCAGCCTCTCCGCGGACCTCCCCCTGCCGGATGCCGTGCCGCCCCGGCTGGCCCTGACCGTCACCTTCGAGCCGGGGCACCGGGCGCACGTGGAGTGGGGCTTCCGGTATGGCGCCGTGGGCGGCGGGGTGTTCGTGCCGATGTCCGTGGAGGACCCGGATCCGATGCGCGACCGAGCCGCAGAGCGGGCACTCGTCGACGGGTTGCTCGCGGTCGAGGAGGTCGCGGCCTTCGACGCACTGTGGCAGGTCGTGGCCCGGGTGCGGCGGCTCGTGCCCGAGACACGGCTGCACGGGTTCACGACGGTCGCCCTCGCCGGCCTGCTCCCGGTGCTCGAGGAGCACCAGGGGCTTGAGCTCACCGTCGTCGGAGAGCCGGCCGACTACAGCGAGGCGGTCGACGCGCCGCTCATCCAGGTCTCGACGTCCGACCCGGCTGACGGGGCGACGACCGACTGGTTCGACCTCGGCATCTCGGTGACGGTCGCCGGCGAGGACGTGCCGTTGGCGCCGCTCATCGAGGCGGTCGCCCGAGGCCACGAGCACCTCATCCTCGACAGCGGCACGTGGTTCTCGCTGGAGCGGCCCGAGCTCGAGGCGCTGCGGGTGCTCGTGGAGGAGGCGCGCTCCCTGCAGGACAGGCCCAGCGACCCGTTGCGGATCTCGGTGGTGCATGCGGGGCTGTGGGAGGAGCTGGCCGCGCTCGGCGTGGTCGAGCAGCAGAGCGCGAGGTGGTCGCAGGCGGTGGACTCGCTCCTCAGCCTGGATGCCGTCGAGCCGGCCGACGTGCCGGTGGGCCTGGAGGCGACTTTGCGGCCGTACCAGGTGGAGGGGTTCCGGTGGTTGTCCCTGCTCTGGGACTGTGGCCTCGGCGGGGTGCTGGCCGACGACATGGGGCTCGGCAAGACCCTGCAGATGCTCGCCATGGTCCTGCGTGCCTCCGAACGGGGCGAGCTCGTGGACCCGGTGCTCGTCGTCGCGCCCACGTCCGTGTTGGCGACGTGGGAGAGCGAGGCGGCCCGGTTCGCGCCGGCCCTGCGCACCGTGGTCCTCGACCGCACCCGAGCGAAGGCCCGGGTGGGGCTGGACGACGCGATCGCCGGGGCGCAGGTCGTCATCGCGTCGTATGCCGTGGTGCGGATCGACGAGGCGGTCTTCCGGTCACGGCCCTGGGGCGCTGTGGTGCTCGACGAGGCGCAGTTCGTCAAGAACCACCAGGCCAAGACCTACCAGGCGGTGCGGCGGCTCACGGCCCGGGCGAAGTTCGCGATCACCGGCACCCCCCTCGAGAACTCGCTCATGGACCTGTGGTCGCTCCTGTCGATCGTGGCGCCCGGGCTGCACCCGAGACCGGCGCTGTTCAAGGAGAGCTGGGCCAGGCCGATCGAGAGCCTGGGCGACGCGGAGCGGCTGGCGGCCCTCCGGCGGCGTATCCGCCCGTTGATGCTGCGGCGCACCAAGGAAGCGGTCGCCGGGGAGCTGCCACCGAAGCAGGAGCAGGTGCTCTCGGTCGAGCTCCATCCCCGGCACCGGGCGGTGTACGACCGGCACCTCCAGCGGGAGCGCCAGCGGTTGCTCGGCCTCATCGACGACGTGCAGGGAAACCGGATCGCCATCCTTCGCGGGCTGACGGTGCTGCGGCAGCTGTCGCTCGACCCCTCCCTGGTCGACGAGGGGTATGCCGGGCTGGCGCCGTCGGCCAAGGTGGACGCTCTCGTGGAGCAGCTCGGCGAGCTGTCCCAGGAGGGCCACCGGGCGCTGGTCTTCTCCCAGTTCACCGGCTTCCTGAGGATCGTGCGGGCTCGGCTCGAGACCGAGGGCATCGCCTACGAGTACCTCGACGGGTCGACGCGCAACCGCGGTGAGCGGATCGCGGCCTTTCGGGAGGGCCACGCACCGGTGTTCCTCATCTCCCTCAAGGCGGGCGGGTTCGGGCTGACGCTCACCGAGGCGGACTACGTCTTCGTGCTGGACCCCTGGTGGAACCCGGCGGCGGAGGCCCAGGCCATCGACCGCACGCACCGCATCGGCCAGACCCGCTCCGTCAACGTCTACCGGATGGTCTCGCGCGACACGATCGAGGAGAAGGTCGTCGCTCTCCAGGAGCGCAAGCGCGACCTCTTCGCCCGAGTGGTCGACGAGGGGGCGGCCATGTCCTCCGCCCTGAGCGCGGACGACCTGCGTGAGCTCCTGAGCACCTGAGCTGGCTGGGCCAGAGCAGTGGCCCGGCGACCAGGCCATCGACGATGCGATGGACGCTGCGTGCGACGCCGTCTTCGCCGAGTACATCGGCATCGCATATGACGACTCGCGACTGGAGATGGATGAGTGGACGGTGGACGAGGCGGGATGGCGGGATGGAGGTCGCACGCTGGTCTGCTTGGTGCTCGACCCCGCCGAGCCCCTGCTCGACCACGCGCTCCAGTCATCGCGGCGATAGGTCTCCGGCGGTTCCGGACAGCAGGGCCCGCCAGCGTGTTCGAGGTGAAGAGTCTGCCAACCTGTGCCATGGATGACGTCTCGGATGGAGATGGGCGATGCCGATCGAGGATGCGCACGAGGTGACCCCTCCCACGGGTGACGCCACAGGCCGTGGCGTCGTGCTGACGGCCGCGGGGCCGAACATGCGTGGCGTGCTGCATGACTACTCACTCCCCACGTTTCGCCGCTTCGCCGACCGCTGGGGCTACGTGGTGCGGGCCGCCGACCTCGAGCTCGACGGTGTGGCCGCCGACGAGGCAGCCCAAGGGGCGAAGTGGGCGAAGGTGTCCCTCCTCCGCCGGGCGCTGGGCGAGTTCCCCCTCGCGCTGTGGCTGGACGCCGACGTCCTCGTGATGCGCACTGACGAGGACGTGGCAGACCACCTCCACCCCGACCACTTCCAGGCCCTCGCCCTCGAGCACGTCCCGGACGAGCACCGCGTCAACCCGAACACCGGGGTGTGGCTGCTGCGCTCGTGCCGGCAGGCGTTCGACTTCCTCGACGCCGTCGAGGCCGCAGGCCAGCAGCCGGGCCCGTGGGCCGACCAGGGGGCGGTGCTCGCGGTCCTCGGCTGGTGTCGTGGCGACGACGCCTACCACTGGGCCCGTCCAGGCCCGGGCTCACCGTTCCTCGACGGCACGAGCTGGCTCCCACCGGGCTGGAACCAGCCGCACGTGGAGGACCGGACGACCGAGAACTGCTACAACTCGTCCCCGGAGTCCTACGCCAACCGTCCGACGATCCGACGCCCACATGCGCTGCACTTCATGGGGATGACGGCACAGGCCCGTGCCCACCACATGGCCTCCTACGCGTCGGCCGCACTCGCGACACCTGCAGACGTCACCGACCCTGGCCCCACCTGACGGAGCGGCACCTCGGTCGTGCGGCCGGAGGGTTTCGTCGGACCGCCCCCGGCAGCCGCGTCGGAGGACGGTCGGGTCAGTCGGGACGAGTCATCGCGGCAGGGTCGATCCACCTGTCGTAGTCGGCCTCCGTGACAGCGCCGGACGCCAGTGCCGCGTCGCGCAACGTGGAGCCGTCCTTGTGGGCCTGCTTCGCGATGGCCGCGGCGGTGTCGTAGCCCACGTGAGGCGCCAGCGCCGTGACGAGCATGAGGTCATCGCCGAGGTGTTGGGCGATCTTCTGCCGGTCGGCCTCCAGACCGGCGACGCAGTGCGCCGTGAACGACCGACAGGCATCCGAGAGCAACCGGATCGACTCGAGCACAGCATGAGCCATCACCGGCGTGAACACGTTGAGCTGGAAGTTTCCCTGCGACCCGGCGAAGCCCACCGTGGCGTCGTTGCCGAACACCCTCGTCACGACCATGGTCATGGCCTCGGACTGGGTGGGGTTGACCTTGCCCGGCATGATCGAGGAGCCCGGCTCGTTCTCCGGGATCCGCAGCTCGCCGATCCCTGTCCGTGGCCCCGACGCCAGCCACCGCACGTCGTTCGCCATCTTCATGAGCGCACCGCCCAGGGTCCGCAACGACGAGCTCACCGCCACGAGGGCGTCGTGCGAGGCCAGCTGCACGAAGAGGTTCTCTGCCTGGTGGAACTTCTCCCCCGTCTGCACCGACAGGTGCTGCGCCACCAGGGGACCGAACGCCGCCGGCGCATTGAGCCCTGTTCCGACAGCGGTCCCACCGATGGCCAACGCACGGGCCCGGTCCCCGGCATACCGGATGTCGGCCTGCGCGTCGCGGATCTGGGCCGCCCAGGCCCCGATCTCCTGGCCGAGCGTCACCGGCGTGGCGTCCTGGAGGTGGGTCCGGCCGACCTTGACGACGTCACCGAGCTCGTTCGCCTTGTCCTCGAGTGCGGCAACGAGCCCGTCGACCGCCGGCTGCAGCCGCTCGACCAGCTCGAGGACCACTGCGACGTGCACGGCCGTGGGGAAGGTGTCGTTGCTTGACTGGCTGCGGTTGACGTCGTCGTTCGGGTGCACCGGCGACTTGCTGCCGAGCTCCCCGCCCATCAGCTCGATCGCGCGGTTGGCGATGACCTCGTTGGCGTTCATGTTGCTCTGCGTGCCCGAGCCGGTCTGGAAGACGACGAGGGGGAAGTGGTCGTCGAGCTCGCCGCGCGCGACCTCGTCAGCGGCCTGGACCACCGCCCGGGCGACCTCAGCGTCGAGCAGACCGAGGTCGGCGTTCGCCAGAGCGGCCGACTTCTTGAGCAGACCCAGCCCCCGCACGACGGCCCGCCCCCACACGAACGTGTCACGGCCGATGTCGAAGTGCTCGAGACTGCGCTGCGTCTGCGCACCCCAGTAGCGGTCGTCGCGCACCTCGACGGCGCCCATCGTGTCCTTCTCCATGCGGCTGGCCATTCCCCCACCGTATGCCGCTGCCCTCGCCCCGGGCGACGGTGGAGGCCCACGAGCCTCGCCGGATCCCGGCGAGGTGAGGCACCGGCCGACCGCACCCGGTGCCGCCTCGACCGGGACGAGCGGGTCAGCGCTCGGCGCGGTCCTCCGGCTGGGCAGCGGCCTCCGATGTCGATGCGCTCGAGGTGCCCGACCCACTCGAGGTGCCCGACCCGCTCGAGGTACCCGGCCCGCTCGAGGCGGCCGACGCGCTCGACTCGGGGGATTCCGGGCTGTCCGCCCGAGGCCCGGGGGACGCTGCTGTCTCCCGTTGCTCGGCGACCCAGTCGACCCCGCTCAGCACGCCCGCGCGGACCCTGTCCACATAGGAGTGGTACTTGCCCTCGGTGCGGCTGTCGACGGAGGCGCCGGCCTGGGCGAGCTTGGCATCGATGCGCTCGCGGTTCTCGGCGGCGAAGTCCCCCGCCCGCCCCGCGGCGGTGCGGAGGAACTGGTCGGCCTGCTCGGCGAAGCTCTCGATCTTCTTGTCGAGCTCGCGCTCGCGGGCCTTCGCCTCGAGGTCCCGCAAGGCGGCCCGCAGCTGGTCCGTGGCGTTCATGGGCGCTTCCCTTTCGTCGTTCGGCCCCAGACGGTCCGACCCACACCTCTCAACCGGTGACGACCCCCCATGGTTCCCCATCACGGCAGGTCGGGGCCGGGAGGGCGGTGCCATCTGAGACACTCTCAGGTACCCGACTCGCAGCGTCGCGATCCGGTGACGGCTCGGCGGCGCCCGGACCAGGAGAGCGCCATGGCGGACATCGTCGACCTCCCGGATGCCGACGGTGCCCTCGCACCGACGCGCCGGATGGTGCGTCGGGAGTGGCGGATGGCGCTCGAGCTCGCGTCCACGGCCGTCCGCACCCGTGACCTCCAGCGCTGGCCACAGGGTGACGGCCACCCCGTCATCGTCCTGCCCGGCTTCCTCGCGGGACCGGAGTCCACCGTCTTCCTGCGCTCCCATCTGCGCCGGCTCGGCTACCGCGCCCACGACTGGCGTCAGGGCCGCAACCTGGGCGTGCGGCCCGGCCTCACCGACACCCTCGAGGAGGTCCTGCTGGAGATCCACGACCGCTACGGCCGCACGGTGAGCCTCGTCGGCTGGAGCGCCGGCGGGATCTACGCCCGCGAGATGGCCCGCGCACTGCCCGAGTACACCCGCTCGGTCATCACGCTGGGCAGCCCCTTCCGGGGCAACCCCGCGGCCTCCCGTGCCTGGCGGATGTACACCCTCATGAACCGTGGCGACCACCACGAGGCGCTCTTCACCGAAGAGGCGCGAATGACCCGGGCGTCACCGCTCGCCGTGCCGACGACCTGCATCTACTCCCGGGCCGACGGCATCGTCGCGTGGGAGTGCTGCACGTCCGTGCCCGCCCCGCAGACCGAGAACATCGAGGTCCGCGCCACGCACCTCGGGTACGGCCACGAGTACGAGACGCTGCGCATCATCGCCGACCGGCTCGCCCAGCCGGAGGGGGCGTGGGAACCGTATGCCGGACACGCGGCCTCCCCTCCCGACGACGCCGCCGCACCCGTCGGCCTCGAGGCACCCGCCCCGCCGGCCGCACCCTCCGACGTGGGCACGGGGGTCGACCCCGACGAGCCACACGAGCACGGGCGCCGGGCGCGCGGCAAGGCGGGCTGAGCAGCGTGGCCCACTCCCGCTGGGCCTCGCCGCTCGACGCGATCTTCCTCATGGGAGAGACGCCGGAGACGCTCATGCACGTGGCGTCCCTGCTGCACCTGACGTTCCCGGCCGGCGAGCAGAGGACCTACCTCCGCGACCTGCTCGCGGACCTGCGCGCGGGGCCGATCGAGGAGCCCTGGAACCTCCGCCTGCAGACCCGGAGGCTGATGCGCCAGCCCGTGCACCGCTGGGTCGAGGACGAGGCGTTCGACATCGACTACCACGTCCGGCACTCGGCCCTTCCGAGCCCTGGGGGCGAGCGGGAGCTCGGCATCCTCGTCTCCCGGCTGCACTCCAACCCTCTGGACTTCCGCCGGCCGCCATGGGAGATGCACGTCATCGAAGGACTCCGGGGCGGCCGGTTCGCGATCTACGCGAAGATCCACCATTCCCTCGTCGACGGCTACACCGGGATGCGCATCCTCCAGCGCGGTCTCTCCCCGGACCCCGGCGACCGGGGGCACCCGTTCTTCTTCGGCCTGACCAAGCCGTCACGCCCACCGCGGGACGCCGATCCGGTCGGTGACGTCACGTCCGTCGTGCGCGGGATGGCCGAGTCGGTCGGGGCGATGCCATCGGTGGCCCGGACCGTCCTCGACACCCAGCTCGGTCGAGGTCTGACCTCCACGAAGGCCGTCACCTCCTACCAGGCACCGTCGTCCATCCTCAACCAGCGCGTCGGGCGAGCGCGACGGTTCGCGACCCAGGAGTACGACCTCGAGCGGCTCCGGGGCATCGCCCGTGCGCAGGGCGCCACACTCAACGACGTCCTCATGGCCATCTGCGCCGGCGGGCTGCGGCGGTTCCTCTCCGACCTGGAGGCGCTTCCCGAGCGACCGCTCATCGCCTTCGTCCCCGTCAACGTGCGGCCCAAGGACAGCAACGGTGGCGGCAACGCCGTGGGCGCCACCCTGGTGTCGCTCGCGACGGAGGTCGAGGACCCCCTCGCACGCCTCGCCGCGATCCGCGCCTCATCCCGTGCGGCGAAGGCTCGGATGAGTGGGATGAGCGCCGACTCGGTGATCGCCTACAGTGCACTGCTGCTCGCTCCGGCCGGCCTCCAGGTGGTTCGCGCAATGACCGGCATCCGCATCCCGGTCCCCCAGACCCTCAACGTCTGCATCTCCAACGTCCCGGGCCCCAAGGAGCACCTCTACCTGCGCGGTGCCCGGCTCGAGGCGACCTACCCCGTGTCCATCCCGGGGCACTCCATGGCCCTCAACATCACCGCACACTCGTACGCGGGAAAGCTCGACGTGGGCTTCATCGGCGACCGGGACGCCTTGCCGCACCTCCAGCGCCTCGCCGTGCACACCGGCGAGGCGCTGGACGAGCTGGAGGGGGCGGTCTCAGGCGCCGGCTGAGCCCTGCGGCTCCGCCGACACGGACCCGATGTTGACCATCCACGGGATGCCGAACCGGTCGGTGAGCATGCCGAACTCGTCGCCCCACATCTGCTTCTCGAGCTGCATCGTCACCGTCGCACCCTCGCAGAGGCCCTCCCAGTAGCGACGCAGCGACTCGTCGTCGCCGCTCAGGCTGACCGACATGTTGCTGCCGGGCGTGAATCCCTCGCCCTGCCCGGGCGCCGTGTCGGAGGCCATGAGGACGAACCCGTCCGGGGTCTCGAGCTGGGCGTGCATGATGCCGTCCGAGCCCTCACCCTCCTGGCCGTACTCCCCGAAGGTGTTCATGGTGAGGTCACCCCCGAGGACCTGGTGGTAGAAGGTCATCGCGTCCCGCGCGGTGCCCGGGAAGGTGAGGTAGGGGTTGAGCCGTGATGCCATCGTCGTCTCCTCGAACCGGTCGTGTGCCACGGCGGGCGCGGTGGTCGCCCGTCATCCCCGGACGCTACGCCGGAGCGCCGACACCGGGAGTCGGAGCGGACGGCCACCTTGGGCGGAGTCGTCCCTACTCCGGGTCGGGAGGGCTCGGAATTCCGCACCGGACGCCGCCCGGGTCCTGACACGTCCACCGAGCGATGCCCGGCGGCGGTCCCGCAACCGCAGGAGGCCTCAGAGCCGCACCGTCTCGTTCTCTCCGTCGTCGGGGCGGGCGCCGGTGACCTTCGCCGTGAGCACGCCGACGATCTGGCCGACCTTGCCCGGGCTGTCCCAGTACTCCGCGCTCTCCCCGTCGACCCGGATGACCGCCACCCTGGGGTCCTCGGGCTCGCACTGGAACCAGGCCTCGGCGAAGTCGTTCCACAGCTCGCGTGCCTTCGCCGGGTCGCGCAGGACCTCGGCGCTCCCGGAGATCGAGACCCACTTGCCCTCCTCGGTGAACGCGACGTTGACGTCGGGCCGACGGCGGATCTCCCAGGTCTTCTCCGAGTCGACGAAGGCGAGGAACCACAGCGTTCCGTCGAGGTCGGCCTGCTGGCACGCCATGGGCCGGGCCGTGAGCTTCCCGCTCTCGTCGTGCACGGTGGTGAGGATCGCTGTCCGCTGGTCCTTGATGAGGTCGTGGACGTGGTCGGCGCCGTTCTCGTGGTGAGACATGGTGCTCCTTCGCATCAGCTCGTGCCGTTCGGGCCATCGACGTTAACGACCGCGGATGCCGGACAGGGCCTTGCGTGCAGCCCATCGAGGGGTCGTGGGGCCTGTCCAACGTTCCGTCGACCTGGGGCGCCCGACCGAGCCTTTCCGCGGTGCCGGGAGGGCGCGCAGACTGGGGCGTCGAGGATCGAGGGCCACCATGGCGTCGGGCACAGCCACCACGCGGGTCCGCGGTCTGCTGGTCGCCTCGGGGTCGTCGTCGTCCTCGGCCTCCTCGGAGCATGTGCCAGCGGTGGCCCCTCCCCCGGCGACTACGTCGGGAACGACGCCGTGGCGTCGGTGGCCGAAGAGCTGCAGGAGGAGGGCCGCGCCGGCTACTACCTGGGACCCGAGGCGAACGGTCTCGCCCTCACCAACGTCGACAGGGTGACCGAGAACGGGCCGGACTTCCAGTTCTGGGCGTCCTACGGTCGGTGTGAGGTCGGGATGTTCGAGGACGGCGGGTACGCGGACCCCCTGAGCGTCAGCACCCATGCATGGCGGGCCGATGTCACCGGCATCACGTGTCAGCGGCTCGAGCCGCAACTGGGCGTCCCTGCCGCCAGCGTCAGTGGGGAGCTGACCCTCTTCACGGGGGACGTCCTCGTGAGCGTCCTCCCCGTCGGGGAGGCCACCGGGAGCGCCGTGGACGGCCTCGAGCTCCTGTCCGGGCTCCGGGCCATCGGGGCAGACGGCCCCGCGCGCTCCCTCCCGCCACCGGTTCCGGACCTCGCCGCCTGGGTGGACGCGACGTGCGGGTCGACTCCCGGTGACATCGTCGAGCACCCGGTCGAGGAGTGAGACGCTGGACAACACCCACGTCCCCGACTTCAGCGTCGACGCACTCGGCGGTGGACGGCTCGCGTGGACGGACTACCGGGGTGAGCCTGTGGTCGTCGCTGTGGGAAGCCTCGACCAGGTGCTGCCGGCGCTCGACCGGCTGGTCCCGCTGAGCGCGGCGTCGTCGTCACGACCGGCGGTCATCGGTCTGGTCGTGGAGCTCAGCGCCGACAAGGGGAACCCGCGCCCACTGGAGGACCTCGAGCGTCAGGCAGGAGAGGCCGTTCCTGCGCCGGTGGGGTATGCCGCCATCCCCCTTCTCGCCGACGAGCTCGGCTGACCTCTGCCGGCGGAGTCAGGTGGCCACGAGGTCGGCGAGAACGGCCTCGGCCACCCGGTTGCCGGAGACGAGCGCACCCTGGATCGAGGCGGTGTCGCGGTGGTCGCCGCAGACGTAGACACCGTCGGCGACCCGAGCAGGTGACGTCGTGCGCAGGGGCGCGGGCTGCTCCGGGAGGGCGTGCCGGATGTCGTGGCGCCGGACGAGCTCCCACCGACGGGTGTCCGCGTCGAACACCTCGCCGGCCTGGCGCCGCACCTCCGCCTCGCGCGCCGCCACGCCCCCCGCACTGCTCGGGCCACCATCGTCGTGGACGCCCGGCAGGAGGCACGTCACCTGCACGAGGTGTCGGCCCGGCGGAGCGAGGCCGGGCACCGTGTTCGTCAGGACCACGGTGTTGAGCAGGGGGCCGCTGCGTCGGCCGTCGACGGCGAGCATGGTCGACCGCGTCGGAGGCTCATCGGCCGCGAACCACCACGTCTGCAGTCCCTTGGTGCGCGGGGTGGGCTGGTCCACGAGACTGCTCACTGCCTCCGGCCCGACGGCGACGACCACCGCGCGACCGCTCACCCGCGCGCCGCCTGCCAGCTCGACCGAACATCCGCACCAGGAGCCGGGTGAAGGCGTCGGAGGTCTCGCCACCCTCCTCGGCGAGGACGCCGGCGAGGAACGGCTCCAGCACCTCGGTGCGCAACGGCCCCCGCAGTCCGACACGGTCGAGTCCGTCCCGACGCGGACGGTCGGGACCGCGGACGACACGGCGAGGCGCAGCGACCGCCGGCCCTGCCCACCGGGCCAGGGCGAGCACCGCCCGCGGCCCGATGAGGCCGCTGCGGAGCGTCGCCCACGCCCCGGACGGGTGGCGCAGGGGGTGCGCCACCTCAACGAGCCCGCCTGCGCGGCGGACGAGCACCCCCGCCCCGAAGGTGCGCAGGTCGAGCGCCTGGAGATCGACCCAGCGGCGAACCGCCGGATATGCCGGATTGAGCACCTGGAAGCCGCGGTCGAGCAGGAAGCCGTCGACCTCCTCGGTGCGTTGGCGGCCGCCGACGGCGTCCTCCGCCTCGACCAGCACGACCGACCGGCCGCCCTCCGCGAGGCGTCGGGCGCAGCGCAGTCCAGCGAGGCCGGCACCCACGACGACGACGTCACAGTCCACTCCGCGACCCTATGCGCGCCGCCCGCTCGACGAGACTTTGTCTAATGTTGCCCGTGCCTGATCGGCAGGTCCTACGCTCGTACCCACCGACCGGGCCTCTGGTTGAATCGAGGCCCACGAACGAACGGGGCAAGGCGGTTGTGTCGATGAGTACCGAGGTGACCTCGCCGCCGCTCAACGCCCGACGTCGGGTGACGTCACCCGAGGACACGCTCGCCGAGGCCGACGTGCTGCTGGAGACGACCTTCGTCGAGCTGTCGGACGCCCTCGTTCGGGCCGCCGTCGACGGATTCCCGTCCGGCAGCGACCCGGAGCCCGGACCCCTCGGCGTCGACCTCGTTCGCGAGCTCGCCGAGCGCACCCGGAACCACGGGAAGCGCCTGCGGCCGGTCCTGGCCCATTGGGGCTGGGCTCTCGCCGGTGGAGGGCGCGAGACGCACCCGCACCTCGTGCGCATCGCCGGGGCCCTCGAGCTCCTGCACCTCTTCGCCCTCATCCAGGACGACGTCATGGACCGCTCGGACTCCCGTCGGGGCAGGCCCACTCTCCACGTCGTGTCCAGCGAGCGACACCGCAGGGCAGCGGGGCTGGGGGACCCCTCCCTCTTCGGGGACAGCGTCGCCACCCTCGTCTCCGACCTCGCCCTCAGCGAGGCCACGCTGCTCGTCGCACCCGCACCGCCGCCGGTCCGGGCTGCCTGGCGCCTCATGGCGGTCGAGCTCGTCGAGGGCCAGCTGCTCGACGTCACCCACACGGCGGGCCGCCGCCGCGACCTGCCGACCTCCCACAGGATCGCCCGGTTCAAGAGCGGGCGCTACACGATCACCCGGCCGCTCCAGCTGGGCGCACTCGTGGCGGGCGCGGACAGCGATCTCGTCCGCGGGCTCGTCGCCTGGGGGGACCTCGTCGGCGACGCCTTCGCCGTGCGTGACGACGTCCTCGGCGTGTGGGGTGACCCGGCGCGCACCGGCAAGCCCGCCGGCGACGACCTGCGCTCCGGCAAGCCCACGGCGCTGCTCGCCTGGGCCGCCGAGCTGCTCCCCCAGCGAGCACGACCGCTCCTCTCCGCGTGCGATGCCGGCACCTTGGACGACGACGGCGTCCAGGCCCTCCAGCAGGCCATGGCCGACGCCGGAGTGCGGGAGCGCGCGGAGTGCACGGTGACCGACCTCGTGGCCCGCGCTCACCGCGCCCTCGACGAGCTCGCGGTCGAGCCCCGTGCCGACGCGGCCCTGCGCGACCTCGCCGACGCCATCGCCTGGCGGTCTGCATGAGGGTGGTCGTCGTGGGCGCCGGGCTCTCCGGCCTGGCCGCCGCATGCCACCTCGCCGGCGCCGGGCACGACGTCACGGTCCTCGAGCGCGAGTCCGTGGTCGGTGGCAGGGCAGGACTGCTCCGCCTCGGGGACTTCCGCCTCGATCCCGGCCCGGTCGTCATGACGATGCCCGAGCTGCTCCACGACCCGATCCGCGCGGTGGGCGGGGACCCCGACCAGCTGATCCGGATGCAGCGACTGGACCCGGCATACCGGGCGGTGTACTCCGACGGCAGCGAGCTCCACATCCGCGCCGACATGGCGGACCTGCGCGAGGAGATCCGCACCACGGTCGGCGACGCCGATGCAGCCGGGTTCGACCGCTTCCTCGGCTGGCTCGAGGACCTCTACGAGACGGAGTTCGACACCTTCGTCGATGCCAACTACTCCTCCCCGCTCGACCTCCTGCGCTCGCCGGCCACCGCTCTCAGGCTGCTCCGGCTCGGTGGTCTCGGTGCGCTCGGCCCGGCCGTCGACCGCTTCTTCACCGACGACCGGCTGACCCGGATCTTCAGCTTCCAGGCCCTGTACGCCGGCATCGCACCGGCCAGGGCTCGCGCCGTCCTTGCGGTCATCACCTACATGGACACCGTGCGGGGCGTGTTCTACCCCGAGGGCGGGATGCACGCGGTCCCCCGGGCGATGGCCCAGGCGCTCACGGACGCCGGGGTGCCGATCCACCTCGGCGTCGAGGTCGGCGAGATCCTCCGGCGCTCCGACGGGGCCGTCGCCGGTGTGGCCCTCGTCGACGGTGACCAGCTCCACGCCGATGCCGTCGTGTGCACCGTCGACCTTCCCGTCGCCTACGACCGGATGCTGCCCGGCGTGACCGCCCCGCGGGTCGCGCGCAACGGCGCCTTCTCACCGTCGGCGGTCGTGTGGCACGTGGGGGCATCGGGGACGCCGGAACCCCACGTCCGCCACCACAACATCCACTTCGGCGACGACTGGGACGGCTCCTTCGACGCGATCATCGACCGCGGTGAGCTCATGCCCGACCCGTCGCGGCTCGTCACCGTCCCCACCGTGTCCGACCCCACCGCCGCCCCGCCCGGATCCACCGCGCTCTACGTCCTCGAGCCGGTTCCCCACACGGGCGCCGGCATCGACTGGCGGCGCGAGTCGGGGCCCATGCGGGAGCGGCTGCACACCTTCCTCGAGGCGGGCGGCTACCCGACGGACATCCGGGAGGAGCTGCTCGTGACCCCCGAGGACTGGCAGGCCCAGGGCCTGCACCTCGGCACGCCCTTCGCCCTCGCGCACACCTTCCTCCAGTCAGGGCCCTTCCGGCCGTCGAACGTGGACCGCCGGGTGCCCGGGCTGGTGTTCGCCGGCTCGGGCACCCAGCCGGGCGTCGGCATCCCCATGGTCCTCGTGAGCGGGAAGCTCGCCGCCCAGCGGGTCCAGGAGTACGCCCGCGACGCGCGGCCGGTGCCGCGTACGGTGGTCCGGTGAGCCCACCCGCCCCGGTCGCCTCCCCGGAGGTGCTCGCCCTGGGCTATGCCCGGTGCGCAGCGATCACCCGCCAGCACGGCACGACGTACTACTGGGGTGCGCGACTGCTCCCGGCCGCGTCACGCCGACACGTGCACGCCGTCTACACGCTCGCCCGACTCGCCGACGACATCGTGGACCTCGCCGGGCCGGATCCCGGCCGTGACACAGCCGCCGCCCTCGACGCCTTCGAGCAGTCCTTCTGGGATGCCCTCGCGGCCGGCGGGTCGGCGGACCCGATCATGGCCGCCGTCGTCACCACCGTGCGCGAGTGCGGCATCGAGGAGGAGTGCTTCTCCCGCTTCTTCGGCGCCATGCGCACCGACCTCACACGGCGGACCTACGAGAGCTGGGGAGACCTGCTCCGCTACATGGACGGCAGCGCCGCCGTCATCGGCGAGATGATGCTTCCCGTGCTGCGACCCGGCACGGATGCCGTCGCGCCGGCGCGGTCGCTCGGACTCGCCTTCCAGCTGACGAACTTCCTCCGGGACGTGGGTGAGGACCTCGACCGGGGCCGGGTCTACGTGCCGCAGGAGGACATCCGGCGGTTCGGCGCCGACCCTCAGCAGCGAAGGGTGACCCCTGAGTGGCGCGCCCTCATGGCCTTCGAGATCGAGCGCAACCGGAGGCTCTACCGCGAGGCGGACGACGGCATCCCCGCTCTTCCCGGCGCGTCACGCCGGTGCGTCGCGACCGCGCGAGTCCTCTACGCCCGCATCCTCGAGCGGATCGAGGCGGCGGACTACGACGTCTTCGGCTCCCGGGCACGCGTCCCCACCCCGCTCAAGGCCGCACTCGCGGTGCGGATGGTCGCGTCACGCGAGCCCATGCGTCTCGTCCGGGCGGACCGAGCCGCTCGCCAGCCGTCGAACGGTGCCTGGGTGTCCGACGACCCGGTGGTCCTGCTCGACGAGGCAGGAGCCCCGGTGGGTGAGGCTCGGAAGTCGGCGATCCACCACGACGACACCCCCTTGCACCTGGCGTTCTCCTGCTACGTCATGGACCCGGAGGGACGCCTCCTCGTCACGACCCGGGCCACGAGCAAGCCCAGCTTCCCCGGGGTGGTGACGAACACCGTCTGCGGGCACCCCCTGCCCGGTGAGGACCTCGCGGTTGCCGTGCGTCGACGGGCCAGAAGCGAGCTCGGCGTCGACCTCCGCGACCTGCGCCTCGTCCTGCCGGGCTTTGGCTACCGCGCCGTGATGAACGGCGTCGTGGAGCACGAGCGGTGCCCGGTGTTCGTCGCCTGGGTCGACGACGCGTCCATCAGCCCGGATCCGGAGGAGGTCGACGGCGCGGAATGGGTTCCCTGGACCGACTTCAGCGCCGACGTGCTGGAGGGAGCCCGCACCGTCTCGCCGTGGTGTGCCGAGCAGGTGCCGATGCTCGCTGTCCTGGGGCCGGATCCGAGGTCATGGCCGGCCGGGCCAAGAACCGCGCTCCCACCGGCAGCCGCGCTCGGGCCCGACGCCGAGGCGGCCTGAGGACCACCGTGGACGACCGCTACCAGTACCTCCTGCTCATGGCTGGCTGCCTGGTCATCACCCTGCCCTTGGAGTTCGTCCTCCGCGCCCGGGTCTACCGTCGGCCGCGCCGCCTCCTGCTGTCACTGCTCCCGATGCTTGTCCTCTTCCTGGCCTGGGACGCCTTCGGGATCTGGCGCGGGCACTGGCGGTACAGCCCCGAGTACACGACCGGCATCCGCCCGGCCCGCGTGCCGCTCGAGGAGTACGTGTTCTTCGTCGTCATCCCGCTCTGCGGCCTGCTGACGTACGAGGCCGTCGGCACGGTGCTCGGGTGGGTGCACCGGTGGCGAGGCCGCGATGCGTGAGTACACCCTGCTCGCCGTGGCGTCCGTGCTCGGAACCATCGCGGTGGAGGTCTTCTGGCTGCGCACCGGCGTCTTCCGCACGAGCCAGTACTGGATCACCATGGGAATCGTCTACCTCTTCCACGTGCTCGTCGACGGGTGGCTCACCAAGCTCTCCGCGCCGATCGTCATCTACGACAGCGGCGAGATCATCGGCCTGCGCGTGCCGTGGGACATCCCCGTGGAGGACTACCTCTTCGGGTTCAGCATGATCACCCTGACGCTGCTGGCATGGCTCGCCATCGGCGACGACGACGAGCGTGTCGAGGCCACGGAGGGCCACACCTCCGGCGACGACATCCCTGTCACGCGGGGCGGCGACCGCACGACCGAGGAGCGAACATGACCACGGAGCAGCAGCGCACCGGGGAATGGGGGCTCGCGGCCGCCTTCGACCGGGCCGCACCGACCTACGACGCGATGGTGGCGCTCTCCCCCGGCTATCACGCACAGCTGCGCACGGCGGCGGAGCTCCTCGTCGAGCGGCTGCCGCGGCCGGAGGCCGGCGACCGGCCGGTCAGTGTCCTCGACGTCGGCTGCGGGTCCGGGGCCTCGACCCGGGCTCTGCTCGACGCGTGGGCCGGTCAGGCGGGCACCCCGGGCCTCCTCACCGTCCGCGGCGTCGACGCCTCCCAGGGCATGGTCCTTCAGGCCAGAGCGAAGCGGTGGCCCATGGGCGTCGAGCTCCTCGTGGCGGATGCCGTGGAGCACCTGGAGTCCCTCCCGGACGCCTCGGTCGACGGTGTGCTGGCGGCATACCTCCTGCGCAACGTCCCTGACCGCGAGCGCCTCGTTCGGGAGGTCGCTCGGGTCCTGCGCCCCGGAGGGGCGGTCGCCATCCACGACTACTCGGTGGTCGGCAACATCCGGGCCCGGGTGACCTGGGCGGCGATCTGCCACGGGGTCATCATCCCGCTCGCGGCGCTCAAGCGCTCGGACGTGCCGCTCCACCGCTACCTCTACACGAGCGTGCGCGACTTCGACTCCGTCGGACGCATCTGCGAGCGACTTCTCCTGGCCGGCGTCGTCGACCTCCACCACGAGTCGTATGGCGGGTGGCAGCGCGACCTCGTGCACACCGTCGTCGGGTCACGGCCGTGATGATCGCTCGCCCCGGTCGGCCGCGGTGGCGCCCCGGCCTGGACAGCCGGGCCGTCTTCCATCCGCCCCCCGCGCCGGCAGAGGTGACCGATGTCGGCGCGGACCGGCGCGTCGTCGTCGTCGGGGGTGGGATCGCGGGGCTGACCGCGGCGCTGGGCCTCGCCGAGCGCGGGGTCGGCGTCACGGTCGTCGAGCGCGCCGACCAGCTCGGCGGCAGGGTGCGGTCCTGGCCCGTGACACTGCCGGACGGTGGTCAGGCACAGATGAGCCGTGGCTTCCATGCGTTCTTCCGGCAGTACTACAACCTGCGGGCCGTGCTGCGCCGCACCGACCCCACCCTGGCGCGGCTTCGCCCGCTCGCCGACTACCCCCTGGTCCGCCACGGCGGCGGTGCGGACTCCTTCGCGCGGATCCCGCGCACTCCGCCGTGGAACCTCGCGGCCTTCGTCGCGCGGAGCCCGAGCTTCGACCTCGCCGGTCTCGCCGCGGTCGACGTCGATGCGGCCCTCGGGCTCCTCGACGTCGACTTCCCGTCCACGTTCTCCCTCCTGGACGGGGTGAGCGCGGCCGAGGTCCTCGACCGGCTCCGCTTCCCCGAGCAGGCACGCCACCTCGCGCTCGAGGTCTTCGCACGCAGCTTCTTCGCGGACCCGCGGGATTTCTCGGGCGCCGAGCTCGTCGCGATGTTCCACATGTACTTCGTCGGCTCGGCGGAGGGTCTGCTCTTCGACGTGCCGCGCGACGACTACGACTCGACGCTGTGGCGTCCCCTGGCCGGCCACCTGTCGCGACTGGGGGTCACCGTGCTCACGGGGCGCGAGGTCGCCTCCGTGGCACGGGGCCCGGACCGCCTGGTCGTCACGCACTGCGCCGCCGGCGAGGATGCCGGGTCCACTGCCCTCCCGGCGGACGGCGTCGTCCTCGCCCTTGACCCGATCGGCCTGCGAGCGGTCGTCGGGAGCTCGGGCACCCTCGGCGGAGGGGATGCGGCAGGCGAGGCGTGGCGCGCACGGGTGGCCGGCGTCCGGTCGGCGCCGGCCTTCGCCGTGTGGCGGCTGTGGCTGTCCGGCAGGGTCGCCGCCCATCGCGCCCCGTTCCTCGGCACGAGCGGCTACGGACCCCTGGACAACGTCTCGGTGCTCGAGAAGTTCGAGGACCACGCCACCCGCTGGAGTGACGAGCACGACGGCTCGGTCGTCGAGCTCCACGCGTACGCGCTGCCCGAGGGCACCGAGGAGGGCCTGCTGCGCAAGACCTTGCTGACCGAGCTCCACCGCGTCTACCCGGAGACCTCGGACCTCGAGGTCGTCCACGAGGAGTGGCTCCTCGAACGCGACTGCGTCCTCGTGGGGCTGGAGCCGTGGCTGTCGCGGCCAGGAGTCCGTACTCCGGACCCGAGCGTCGTCCTCGCCGGCGACACGGTCCGGTGTGACCTGCCGGTGGCCCTCATGGAGCGCGCCGCGACGACAGGGTGGATGGCGGCCGACCAGCTGCTCGCGAGCTGGGGCCACGCCGGCCATGGCGTGTGGTCGGTGCCGATGGGCTCGCGTTTCGGCCCGGTGCCGCGACTCGCCCGCCGCGGCATCCGCGCCTATCGCTCGGCCGCGGAACGGCGCAGCTCGTAGAGCCTCGCGGCGTAGACGAGGTCATCGGCCCAGAGCTGTGTGGCGGACGCTCGCATACCGACCCGGACCAGCGGGGCCATGCCCCTGGCCACCCTGAACCCCATCCGGTCCGACGTGGCGACGACCGCCTCCGTCATCACGGTGCGCGCAGGGTGCGTGCCCGGGGCGGTCAGGGGTGTCGCATGCGTCTCCACGACGCTGCCGGTGCCTTCTCCGCCGGTGATCGTCATGACGATCGTGTGCGAGTCCGGGCAGGTGAACTCGGCGCGCACGGGCACGGCGAAGGTGCGGCCCAGCCGGTAGGCGACGTCGAGGACGAGGCGGTCGTTGCTCGAGGCGTCGTCGTCGACGGCGAGGTCGCTGAAGGCGTAGGGGTGCAGCCAGGCCCCGTGCCAGGGGTCGAGGCGGTTCTGGACGATGTCCCGGGGCTCGCAGTCGGCCGCCAGGGAGATGACCGACGCAAGCGACTCCTCGATGCGTGGGCGAGCCGCGAGCACCGGGCGGTCGGTCGGCTCCACCCCCTCCTCGACCTCACCGACGCGCACCCAGAGCAGCACACCGTCGTCGAAGGCGGCGTAGGTCGCCCACGGGGTGGCCGTGTCGCGGCCGAGCTGCATCCCGTGCCACCGGCAGAGCACCGTCCCCTCGACGACCAGGCAGTCGGCCAGCCGGGCACCGAGGTGGGGGCACGCGCCTCGTCCGGCGAGCAGGGAACCGTCGGAGTCCCGCCACAGCACCACCTCGCGCCCGGCCACCGTCCGCAGCAGCGTGCGGTCGGACCCGAGCTCGGAGGACGCCGCGACCACGAGCCACCCGTGGGTCGGGCGCTGGAGCGCGTCCGCAAGGGCAGCCGCGATGCGCGCCGGCCTGGCCTCCCGCCAGGTGCCGCGCAGGTGGTCCGGAGTGGTCTGCGGCAGGTAGCGCACGGGCACGCGCCCGCGCACCTCCTCCCGCCAGGAACGGTCGACTCGGAGCAGGCTCACGCGATCACGCTAGCCCCAGCCGCCCAGCGAGGACCAGCACGCCGGTGGTCGGACCGCCCGTTGTCGAACCCGGGACTCCGGTCCACGTCGCGGTCACCACCGGCCGGCAGGGACCGTGAACGCTGGACCGGCCACCGTGGACGCCACACTTGGTCCGTGAGCTCCGTCCTGTCCGGCAACCTCCACCTCTCGGCGAGCGGGTCGCTGCGCGTCGACGAGGTGTGGCAGCGCTACACCGAGCCGGTGTGGTGGCCGCACTGGGCTCCGCACATCCGCGAGGTCGACTACCCGCAGGCCGTCGTCACGCCGGGCACCACCGGCCGGGTGACCGGCGTCGGTGGCGTCGTCGCCCTCTTCCGCATCGACGCCGTCGACCACATCGCCCGGACCTGGTCCTGGAGCGTCCGGTCCGGCCCCCTGCGGCTCTCGTTCGACCACGGCGTCGACACCGCCGAGCAGGGCTCCGGGCACGTCAGCACGGCTTGGCTCGTCACGCACGCCCTGTGGCCGGTGGCCCTGGGCTATGCCCCCGTGGCGCGCTACTCGCTCGGCCGGCTGGTCACTCCGGGGTGACGGGCTCCGGTTCCACCTCGACGAGGATGCCCGCACGTGGTGCACGGCGGATGCCGGCCACCCTCGCGCCCTTCGCGACGACGTCCGAGAGCCGGGCCGGAAGGCCGTACTTCGCGACGACGGCACGTCGAGCCGACGCGACCCCGGACACGTCCCGCACGACGCGGGCGGTGCCCACGTACGTGAGCGGGGGATGCCGGGCGGCCACCACCTGGTCCCGTGAAAGGGCGGTGACAGTGGCGGGTGACCTCTGCGATGGTGGGTCGCATGTCCGGACTCCAGCCCGATCCGAGCACCGACGACACGGCGGCAGGCGGGCGAGGGGCGGGCTCCCCGGGTGGGCCGGAGTACCGCCCGATGCCGGTCATCGTGCTGGCCACCGCGGACGACGACTCGCTGTCCGTCCTCGACGCCGAGATGCGTCGCCGCTATGCCACCGACTACGAGGTCATCACCTGCCAGAGCTATGCGCACGCGCACGCGGTGCTCGACGGCCTGCGGCGCTGGAAGCGTGACGTCGCCCTCATCCTGTCGTTCTACGGCCCTCGGGACCGCGAAGGCCTGCACTACCTGCGCCGGGCGCGCTCCATCCACCCGTCGGCCAAGCGCGTGGTCGTCGTGGAGTGGGGGAACTTCGAGAGCCGGGGTCCGGTCTTCCGCGCCATCGCCGAGGGACACCTCGAGAACCTGCTCGTGCGGCCTGAGCGGCCGCGGGACGAGGAGTTCCACGGGGGCGTCAGCGACCTGCTCCATGACTGGCACTGGGCGCAGGGAACCAGCGGCTTCGAGGCGGTCCGGATCTTCGGCCACGACGACGAGCGCACCCACATGTTGCGGGACGCCTTTGCCCGCAACCACATCCCCGTGGGGTTCTACGAGGCCGACGAGGACAGCAGCCGCCGCCTGCTGCGTGGTCTGGGACTCGAGGACCCGGAGTTCCCCGTTCTCGACCTGAGGTTCACCTCACCGCCTCGCGCGCTCGCGAACCCGAGCGACACCGACCTCGTCGAGGCCTTCGGCCTCACCACGCAGCTCGACCCGGACACCGTCTGGGACACGGTGATCATCGGCGCCGGTCCCGCTGGCCTCGCAGCGGCCGTCTATGCCGCCTCGGAGGGGTTGTCGACCCTGGTCATCGAGCGCGAGGCGATCGGGGGCCAGGCGGGCACGAGCTCGCTCATCCGCAACTACCCGGGGTTCGCGCGGGGCATCAGCGGCAACCACCTGGCCTTCCGGTCCTTCCAGCAGGCCTGGATGTTCGGCGCCGTCTTCCACTTCTTCCGGTGGGCCACCGGGCTGGAGGCCGACGGCGACGAGCAGCGCGTACAGCTCTCGGACGGGACCTCGGCGCGCGCCCGCACGACGATCGTGGCGACCGGCGTGGACTACCGGCGGCTGGGCATCCCCGAGCTCGAGGAGCTCAGCGGTCGTGGGGTCTTCTACGGGGCTGCGGTGACGGAGGCGCGGTCCATGACCGGGCAGCCGGTGCACGTGGTCGGCGGTGGGAACTCGGCCGGTCAGGCTGCGCTGCACCTCGCCAAGTACGCCCGGCACGTCACCCTCCTCGTCCGCCGGGCCGACGTCGCGGCGAGCATGTCGGAGTACCTCATCGAGCAGATCCGGGCGACGAGGAACGTCGACATCGTCCACAACGCGACGGTCACCGGCGGGCGGGCCGTCGACGCCCGCCTCACGGAGATCGAGATCACCGACGGCATCAGCGGGACGGAGCAGTGGAGCCCGTGCCACGGCCTCTTCGTCCTCATCGGGTCCTCACCGCACACCGAATGGCTGGAAGGTGTCGTCGCGCGCGACGACGCGGGGTTCGTCAAGGTCGGACAGGACGCCATCGGCGACGCCGACGACGAACACCACCTGCGGCATCCCCTCGAGACCAGCCGGATGGGGGTCTTCGCCATCGGCGACACCCGGCGCGGCTCGGTCAAGCGGGTGGCGACCGCGGTGGGCGACGGCGCGGCCGTGGTCGCCGCCGTCCACCAGCACCTGGCCGAGCGGATCCCCCGATGACGTCCCCGTCCGAGGAGGAGTACGGCGACCCCGTCGTGCCGGCGATGCGCTGGCTCCTCGGGCTCGCCGCGGTGCTCGTGTTCCTCGCCGGTGTGCAGCTGTTCCTCTTCCCGCTGGACACCGACACGAGGTTCGCGTGGACGATCGGCTCACCGATGACGGCGGTCTTCCTCGGAGCGTCGTACTGGTCGGCGATGGGTCTGGAGCTCAGCGGGGCGCGTGCCAAGCGCTGGACCGTCGCCCGCGTCGCCGTTCCCGCGGTGTTCGTGTTCACCGCCCTGACCTTCGTCGTCACGATGGTCCACCTGGACCTGTTCCACCTCACGCCGGAGCTGACAGCGGTGACCCGAGCGGTGACCTGGGGCTGGATCGCGGTGTATGCCGTCGTGCCGGTCCTCTTGGCGCTCGCCTGGTGGCTGCAGTCCCGTGCCGGAACGGCCGTGCCGCCGCCACGGGGACTGCCCACGTGGGTGCGAGCAACCCTGGCAGTCCTCGCGGTGGGTCTCGTGGCCCTCGGGATCGCGCTGCTCGTTGCCCCGAGCTGGGCGGATGCCGCGTGGCCCTGGCCGCTGACCCCCCTCACCGCGCGGGCCGTCGGGGCCTGGAACGTCGGGCTCGGCGTGGCGGCCGGGCACGCCTGGCTCGTCGACGACGCGCGGTCCCTGACGCCGATCGGGGTCACCGGTGTGCTGTTCGGCGGGCTGCAGACGGTGGCGCTCGTGAGGTACGGGGACGAGCTCGACTGGTCGAGCGTCCCGGGCGTCGGCTACGTCGTGGGGCTCGCGGCGATCACGGCCGTGGGGGCCGCGCTGCTCCTCGAGGCGCGTCGCGCGCCGATGGGCCGCGACCTCGGGCTCAGCCGTCCGCCGTCGGACGGGCGACGTCGCGCATCACCATGACCATCCAGAAGGGGTCCGTCATGGCGAAGAGCGACCCCCGAACTGGGTGCCGACGTCGTTCGTCGTCAAGGGCGAGCGGCGCAGCCCTGACCCGCACGCGCTGGTGCCGTCGGGATGCCGGTCCCGCGGTGGGCTCACTGGTCATCGGAGAAGACCAGGCGCGCCCGATGGCGCGATTGGGGTGAGGGCCCGCTAGGCTGACCGGAGTTGTTGAGCTTTCCGTTGTGAGGTAGCTGCAGAACGTCCCGCCGGGACTGAGCAGCCGACGTCTTCGCCCACTACTCGGCGATCAACTCGAACGGCTACCGTTCGCTCGACGAGAACGCCAAGGTCGAGTACGAGACCCAGCAGGGCGCGAAGGGCCCGCAGGCAGCGAACATCACCGTCATCGGCTGACGTTCCGCCTCCGCCCTCACGGGCACCTCACACGACCGCCGTCCGGGTTCCGGGCGGCGGTCGTGCGCGTGCGTGGCAGGGGCGGTTAGCGTTCTGGCATGACCGTGCGGATGGACCTCAACGCCGATGTCGGGGAGTCCTTCGGCACCTGGGTCCTCGGGGACGACGAGGCGATGCTCGAGGTCGTCACCAGCGCCAACGTCGCCTGCGGCTTCCACGCCGGTGACCCGACGGCGATCCGCCGGACCGTGGCCCGGGCCGCGGAACGGGGCGTCGTCGTGGGTGCGCAGGTGGGCTACCGGGACCTCGCCGGTTTCGGGCGCCGCCGGATCGACATGGAGGCCGCAGACCTCACCGCGGACGTCCTCTACCAGCTCGGCGCCCTCGAGGCGATGTGCCGCGTGGCCGGCACGCGGGTGGCCTACGTCAAGCCGCACGGTGCTCTGTACACCACTGCCGCGGTCGACGAGGGTCAGGCCCGGGCGGTCGTCGAGGCCGTCCTCGCCTACGATCCGGCGCTGCCGGTCCTGTGCCAGCCGGGCTCGGTGCTCCACTCCGTCGCCGAGCAGGCCGATGTGACGGTCGTCGGAGAGGCCTTCGCCGACCGGGGCTACCTCCCCGACGGACGGCTCGTCCCACGGTCGCTCCCCGGCGCGCTCGTCACCGACGCCGATGCCGTGGCGAGCCGGGTCCTGCGCATCGCCACCGAGGGCACCGTCATCGCGGTCGACGGGTCGCTCGTAGCACTGCCGGCGCGGTCCGTGTGCACCCACGGGGACACTCCCGGCGCGGTCGCGCTGGCGGGCGCGGTGCGCACCCGGCTGGAGGCGGCCGGCGTCACGGTGGCACCCTTCGTCATGACCGAACCGACCGACACGACCGGCACGACCGGCACCTAGGAGACGTCGCTCGTGGACTCGTCGACCGGCATCCCCGTCGACGTCCTGCCCGCCGGTGAGGAGGCCGTTCTCGTCGAGGTGGCGGACCTCGACGACGTGCTCGCCCTCGACGCCGCACTCCGCTCGGTGGCCGCTGAGGGAACCGGGCCGTGGAGCGCGGTGACGGACCTCGTTCCGGGGGCACGATCGCTCCTCGTCATCGCCGGACCACGTGCGGACCTCGCCGCGCTGAGCCGATCGGTGCGCGAGGTGGCCGCGGCGGCCGACCGCTCCCCGGAGCAGGGCGGGAGCGGCGCCGCGGTGGTCGAGATTCCCGTGCGCTACGACGGGCCCGACCTCGGCGACGTCGCCGCGCTCACCGGCCTGACGGTGGCCGACGTCGTCGCAGCGCACACCCAGTTGCCGTGGCGGGTCGCGTTCGGCGGCTTCGCCCCGGGCTTCGCCTACCTCGTCGGTGGCGACCCGCGGCTTCGCGTGCCTCGACGGGACACCCCCCGGGTGTCCGTCCCGGGCGGCTCCGTCGCCCTGGCGGGAGACTTCTCGGCGGTCTACCCGCGTACCTCGCCCGGGGGCTGGCAGCTCATCGGCACGAGCGACGCCGTGCTCTGGGACGTCGAGCGGCAGCCGCCCGCACTGCTCACCCCCGGCACGGCCGTCCGGTTCGTCGACGTCGGGGGCGACTCGTGAGCCCCGCACTCGAGGTCGTCTCGACCGGTGCACTGGTCCTCGTCGAGGACGAGGGCCGCCCGGGGCACGCGGCCGTGGGGGTGGGGCGGTCGGGGGCGGCCGACCGCGGCGCGTACCGGCTCGGAGCACGGATCGTGGGCCATGGGGAGGGCCGCGCCGCGCTCGAGGTCCTGCTCGGCGGACTCGCGGTTCGCGCGCTGGGCCGGGCCACCGTCGTGGTCACCGGGGCTCCGGCACCGACGAGCCTCGACGGGCGCCCGGTCGCGCACGCGACCCTCGTCGACGTCCCGCCAGGCTCGACCCTCGCGCTCGGGATGCCGGCCACCGGTCTGCGCTCCTACCTCACGGTCCGCGGCGGGATCGACGTCGACCCCGTGCTCGGCTCGCGTTCGACGGACTCGCTGTCGCTCGTCGGACCGGCGCCGCCGCGCAGCGGTGACGTCCTGCCCGTGGGGGCCCCCGGAGGCGGCTTCCCGACCGTCGACCACGTGGCACTCCCGCCGCCCGGGCACGAGGGCATCTCCCTGCTCGAGGTGCTGCCCGGCCCTCGGGCGGCATGGGTCGGCGGGTGGGGCGGTGGCTTGGGCGGGCTGGTCGGGGCGGTGTGGACGGTCACCGGAGACAGCGACCGGGTCGGCCTTCGTCTCGGTGGAGCCCGCGTCGAACGCGCCGAGGCGTGGGCTGATGTCGAGCTGCCCAGCGAAGGGCTGGTCCGAGGTGCCGTGCAGGTCCCGCCAGGAGGCGAGCCCGTGGTCTTCCTCGCCGACCACCCGGTGACCGGCGGCTACCCCGTCGTCGCGGTGCTGACGGCATCCGCCGCGGATCGGGCCGCGCAGCTGCGGCCCGGTGATGCCGTTCGCCTCGTCCCCGTGACGTGACGACCACGCAGCCGCCAGGTTCCACGAGAGGCGGGTCACGGTCGTGAGCGAGCCACTAGGCTCCGGTCAGCCAGCGTGAGGAGACAGGAGTGACCGCCGCGCCCACGCCGACTCCTTCCATGTTCTCCGTGTTCCGGCGTCGTGACTTCACGCTCCTCTGGTTGGCCCAGCTCGTGTCGACGGCGGGGTCGGCACTCACCGACCTCGCGGCCGGCATCTTCGTGTGGCGCGCGACGGAGTCGACGCTGGCGGTCGGGCTGACGCTCATGGTGACGGCTCTGCCCAGCCTTGCCGTGGGGCTCCTGGCCGGCGTCTACGTCGACCGCCACGACCGCAAGCGCATCATGATGGGGACCTGCCTCGTCCAGGCGGTCATCGTGGCCTTCATCGCCGTCGTCATCGGAGTCGACGCGATCGCGTTGCCGGCCCTGTTCCTCCTCCTGCTCCTCAACGCCGGGGTGAAGCAGTTCTTCGACCCGGCGCACGACAGTCTCATCCCAGAGATCGCCAGCGACGAGGAGCTCGCCGCCGCGAACTCGTTCCTGTCGATCGCGAGCTTCGGCTCCACCGCCATCGGGTTCGCCGGGGCCGGGCTGCTCGCCGGCAGCGTGGGCCTGATGTGGGCCTTCGTCCTCGATGCCGGGTCGTTCCTGTTCTGCGCCGCGTGCATCTCGCTCATGGGCCGCTATCGGATGCCCACTCCTGAGGACGAGGCCGGCGTGCACGTCATCGTGGAGAACCTCCGCTCCGGGCTGCGGACGCTGATCGGCACGCCGACGATCCGCTCCCTCTTCATCGTCGGCTCGTTCATGTTCTTCTCATTCGGGCTGTGGAACGTCCTGCTGCTGCCCTTCTCCTTGCGAGAGCTCGGCGCGACCGAGTTCCAGTACGGGCTGCAGGAGGCGCTCACGTCCGTCGGCTTCGTCGTCGGCTCGTTCTTCATGGCGCGCTTCTCCACGCTCCTGCCCGAGCCGGTGTGGCTCATCGTCACCATGGCGGGCATGGGCGTCGCGGGGGTCCTCTACGGACTGGCGACCGAGATCTGGTTCGCCATCCTCCTCGTGACCGTGTCGGGGTTCTTCAACGCACCCTCGGCGATCGCCCGTTCCGTCCTCCTGCAGCGGAACACCCCTCGCGACATGCGTGGACGGGTCTTCTCGGCCTTCTACGTCATGCGTGACGTCATCCTCGTGGCAGGCATGGCGGCAGCCGGCCTGGCCGACGTCGTCAACATCCGGCTGCTCATCATCGTGGCCTCGTCCCTGCTCTTCGTGGCGGCCCTCGTCACCGTCTTCGCTCCCGGCCTCAGCCGGTCCACCTGGCGAGCCACGGAGGACCGACTGCGTGGCGCCGAGGGGCTTCCGGAGGCCGCGGCAGCCAGACCGGCCACCATGCGCGACTTCGACCGTCTCGTCGGCCGGCTCACCCCGTTCGGCCGACTGACGCCTCAGCAGCGCACCTCGTTCGTCTCCAACGCGGTGGTTCGTGAGGTCCCCGCAGGAACCCGCATCGTCGAGCACGGTGACCCCGCCTCCTCGGCCTACTTCATCCTCGACGGGTCGACCACGGCCGGCATCCCGGTCGACGGTGGGTACCGGGGCCTGTCGACGATGGCGGCGGGTGACTACTTCGGTGAGATCGCCGCCCTGACCGGTAGCCCGCGGACGGCGGACGTCATTGCCGACGTCGACAGTGTCCTCCTGGAGGTGCCGGCCGATGCCCTGCGAGCCACGATGGCCGTGCCGGAAGTGCAGCGGCTGGTCCTCGCCACGATGACGACCCGGCTGCAGCGCACCGAGTCCGCGGACCTTCCCCGACTGGCGGGACTCGACCAGGGCGACCTGCGCGACCTGCGGACCCCACGGACCCCGAGCAACGTCCCGCCCTCATGACCGCCGACGGTCTCCGCCGACGGGAAGGGCGGCGAGGCGCGTGCCGTCCTCGGACGCGACGAGCCCTCGCCGCGCGCCTCGGCGTCGAGGCGATGTCGCTCGACCACCACGTCCGCGACAGGAGGCCCTGCTCGACGCGGTGGTCGACGCCGTGGTCGGGGAGATCCACCTCCCGCTCGTCGGTGGCGACTGGCGGGTCGAGCTTCGCGCCAGGTCGGTCTCGGGCCGAACGGTGCTGACCCGGCACCGGTGGGCAGTGGGGATCGTGGGCTCGCGGCGCACGGCCGGCCGGGCGACCCTCGGGCCCACGACACCGTCATCGGATGCCTGCGCCGCGGGGGCTTCGGCCTCGCGGAGACCAGCACGGCGGTCGCCCTCCTGGACGCCCGCCTCTCCGGCTTCGTGGACGACGTGCTCGACGCCTGTGCGGTGGCATGGACCGCCGCCCGCCGCGCAGCCGGTCTGTCACGGTCGATGCCCGACCCGCCCGAGGGTCTTCTCGGACGGCGTCGCGGCCGCCATCCAGGTCTGACGTCCCCGACCGCGAGTTCCGGCAGGGGGCCGGCTGGTGCGAGAGTGGCGCCATGACGGCACGGGTCTCGCACACGACGGTGGACTGCAGGGATGCCTACACGCTCTCGGAGTGGTGGAAGGGCGTTCTCGACTACGTCGACATCGACGGCGACCCCAACCTGCCCGGCCACGAGGAGTGCATGATCATCAGCCGGGACGGCTCGCACCGGCTGCTCTTCATCGAGGTGCCCGAGGACAAGTCGGGGAAGAACCGGATCCACCTCGACCTCGAGCCCGTCGAGGGGCGCAGGGACGACGAGCTCGCTCGGCTCATCGCCCACGGTGCCGTGGAGGTGGCCGACCTCCGGGGGAAGTACGGCCCAGGAAGCGGTTGGGTGGTTCTCGCCGACCCGGAGGGCAACGAGTTCTGCATCCTGCGCAGCGCAGCCGAACGAGCCGCAGCCGCGCCGGCGCCGCACTCCTGAGCCGGCGGCCACCCCCACGCGAGCTCGTCCCAGCACAGCCGCAGGACCGCGGAACCCTCGAGCCTCAGGTTCGCGGGGGCCGCGGGTCAGGGGTCTGGGTGGACTCGCGCCTCGTGCGTTCCGGCTGGTTCGTCCGCTCGTCCGACTCCTCGAGGATGGCCCGGGCCTGCGCCTCCGCGTCCTCGCTCCCGGCGACCTGTTCCTCCGGAAGCAGCTGCGACCGTCGTTCCACCCGGTTCTCGTCCGGCTCCTCACCCATCGCTCGAACGTACACCGGCATCGGCGCGTCTCGCCGGGGCGTGTGAGCCCCCGCGCCCAGTGACGGGCGTGTCGAACCTGGACGTCCGCGGCGGAACCTGGTGTCGGGACGACGGATACTGGGGCCCTGCGATCGCGACGAGAGGCCGAACGTGCGCTGGACCCCGGAACAGATCGGTGACCTCACCGGCCGAACCGCACTCGTGACCGGCGCCTCCTCGGGAATCGGCCTGGTCGTCGCTCGTGAGCTGGCCCGGCATGGTGCCGCTGTGTTGTTGGCGGTGCGCGACACCGCAGCCGGCGCGCGGGCCGCCGACCTCATCCGCTCCAGCGACCCGGCCGATGGCGTCGCATCCACCGGCCGGGTCGGCGTCGAGTGCCTGGACCTCGCCTCCCTGACGTCGGTGCACGAGCTCGCGACCCGCGTGGACCAGCCGCTCGACATCCTCGTCAACAACGCCGGCGTCATGTCCCCGCCGCGGCACCGCACGACGACCGACGGCTTCGAGCTCCAGTTCGCCACGAACCACCTCGGACACTTCGCCCTGACCGGTCTCCTCACGCCCCGGCTCCGCGAGGCCTCGGCCCCTCGTGTCACCACCGTCTCCTCGCTCGCCCACCACGGCGGCAACGCGTCGGTCCTGGAGGGCAACCCGCGCGAGGGCTACACCCCACGGGCCTCGTACGCGCAGTCCAAGCTCGCCAACCTCCTGTTCGCCCTGGAGCTCCAGCGGCGGGCCGCCGCGTCCGGCTCACCGGTCACGTCGACGGCCGCCCACCCCGGCGTCTCGAACACGCGCCTCTTCACGAGCACGGACGGCATGGGGTCCAATCCCGTGATCCGTGCTCTCGGCCCGGTCGTGGGTCGGGTCGTGCTCGCCGGTCCGGATCGCGGCGCCGAGGCGGTCCTCCACGCCGCAACGGTCGCCGAGCCAGGCTCGTACTCCGGGCCGTCGAGCATCCTCGGGGAGACGCGGGGGCCGGTCGGCCCGGCGAGGCGCAGCCGGTGGGCGGACGACGAGTTCCTGGCTGCCCGGCTCTGGGAGCGCAGCGAGGAGCTCACCGGCGTCCGCTTCTCGCCCTGAGCGGCCCCCCGGGGCGCACCCCGTGTGTCGAGATCGTCGCGGCGGCTCCGTCCAAGGGGTGTCAGTATCGACAGCGGGCCCCATCGGCCCGCCCCACGGAAGGATGGCCCCATGGCCAGGTACCTGCTCATCGTCACGTTCGAGCCCGGTGTCGTCGACACGCCGATGGACGAGTGGAAGCCGGAGGAGATCACCGCGCACCTCGACTACTACGCCGCCCTTCGGGACACGCTCGTCGGGACCGGGGAGCTGCTCCAGTCGGAGGTGCTCACCCCGCCGGACGCCGCACACCTCGTCACCTCCGACGGCAGCCACCACGTCGTCACCGACGGTCCGTTCCAGGAGTTCAAGGAGTGGGTCGCCGGCTACCAGATGGTCGACGTCGACTCCGAGGAGCGGGCTCTCGAGATCGCCGGGCTCATCTCCGCCGTCCCCGGGCCCGGCGGCACCCCGCTCCAACAGCCGATCCACGTGCGCCGGGTGATGGACAGCCGTCCGGCCGACGTCTCGGAGATGGTGACGTGGATGGAGGGCGCCGGAGGCGGGCGCTGAGCACCGGCACCCCGGCCGGAGGGCCGAGCGTCGAGGACCTGCTGCGCGAGGTGGCGCCGCAGGTCGTCGGCGTGCTGGCGCGGCGTTCCGGTGACTTCGCGTCCGCCGAGGATGCCGTCCAGGAGGCGCTCCTCGCGGCCCACACGGTGTGGACCCGCGACGGCATCCCCGCCCAGCCTCGTGCCTGGTTGGTGACCGCCGCCACCCGCCGGCTGCTCGACGCCCAGCGCAGCGAGAAGGCTCGGAGCGCGCGCGAGCGGGCATGGGTCGCGGCCCAGCCCGGGGGTGCCGACGTGGTCCAGTACGACGACACCCTCACCGTCCTTCTCATGTGCTGCCATCCGGTCCTCACCCCCGCATCAGCGGTCGCGCTCACCCTTCGAGCCGTGGCAGGCCTCACCACGGCGGAGATCGCCGCGGCATACGTCGTCCCGGAGGCCACCATGGCCCAACGCATCTCGCGCGCCAAGCGGCAGGTGCGCCAGAGCGGCCAGGCCTTCTCGCTGCCGGATCCCGACGAGCTCGACGAGCGGGTCGCCCGCGTCCTGGCGGTGCTCTACCTCCTCTACAACGAGGGGTATGCCGCGACGTCCGGTCCTCGTCTGACCCGCACCGACCTCTCCGCCGAGTCGATCAGGTTGGCGCGGCTCACCCACCGGCTGGTGCCCGGCGACCCCGAGGTGACCGCCCTGCTCGCGCTGCTCCTACTCCTCGAGGCGCGGCGACCGGCGCGGGTGGGCGCCGACGGCGAGGTCGTCCCCCTGCCGGACCAGGACCGGTCGCTGTGGGACCTCTCGCTGGTGAGGGAGGGCACGACACTGCTCGACTCGACGGTGGGGCACGGGCCGACCGGCGCCTACCAGCTCCAGGCGGCGATCGCGGCGGTGCACGACCGGGCCACCCGTGCCGAGGACACGGACTGGTCGCAGGTCCTCGCCCTCTACGGCCTGCTCGAGCGCATCGCGCCGAGTCCTTTCGTCACCCTGGCCCGGGCGGTCGCGCTCGCCGAGGTGGAGGGCCCTGATGCCGCGGACAGCGTCCTCGACGGGCTCGAGGGCCCCCTCGGTGGGCACCACCGGCTCCAGGCCGTGCGCGGCCATGTCGCCGAGCTGCGGGGCGACCGGACCGCGGCAAGGAGGCACTACCTGGATGCCGCTCGGCTCACGACGAACCTTGCCGAGCAGCGCCACCTCACCGCAAGGGCCGCTGGCCTCATCTGGGAGGCTTGAGACATGTTGCTGCGCCGCGCCAACCTGGCCCGGGTCTCCGGAGGGAACTTCGACGTCATCGTCGTCGGCGCGGGGATCAACGGTGCGGTGTCGGCAGCGGCCCTCGCCGGGCGGGGCGCATCCGTCGCCCTGATCGACCGTGGTGACTTCGGCGGGTTCACGAGCCAGGAGTCCTCGAACCTCGTCTGGGGCGGCTTCAAGTACCTCGAGAACTACGAGCTGCCCCTCGTCTTCGGGCTGTGTCGCTCGCGCAACCGGTTGATGAAGGCCTACCCGGACAACATCAAGGAGATCCCCTTCCTCGCGACGCTCGACGAGACGGCGCCCTACCGGCCGTGGTTCGCAGCGCTCGGCGCCACCGCGTACTGGGGGATCGGGCTCTTCGGCACGGGACGGCCGCGGGTCTTCGGCTCAGCGGAGCTCGAGACCGTGGAGCCGGTCATCGACACCAGGACCGCTCGGGGGGCGGTGCAGTACCAGGACGCCTACCTCGTCGACAACGACTCCCGCTTCGTCTTCTCGTTCGTCCGCTCCGCGATCGAGGCCGGCGCGGCCGTCGCCAACTACGTCGAGCTCGTGTCCGCCGAGCGGGTGGGCGACCGGTGGGTGTGCCGCCTGCGCGACACCGACTGCGGGGACGAGCTCACGACCACCGCTCGGGTCGTCGTCAACGCCACCGGCCCCTTCGTCGACGACCTCAATGCGTCGTGGGGACTCACGACGGAGCACCGCATCCTCTACTCCAAGGGCATCCACCTCGTCGTCCCCCGCCTGACGACGACCCGGCACGACCGCGTTCTCGCGTTCTTCGACGACACCCAGCGGCTGTTCTACGTCATCCCCATGGGTCGCCGGTCGGTCATCGGGACGACCGACACGCGAGTGGACACGCCGTACACAGAGGTCACGGACGAGGACCGGGACTTCCTGCTGCATCAGATCAACGCCCGGCTCGACCGACCGGAGCCGCTCACTCGTGACGACGTCATCGCCGAGCGCTCGGGCGTGCGTCCGCTCGTGGTGCGGCGAGGGTCCGGTGACCAGAGCGATGCCGACTGGACCTCGCTCTCGCGCAGGCACGAGGTCGAGGGAGACGCGGAGCGCGCCGTCGTCACGGTGTTCGGTGGCAAGCTCACCGACTGCCTCAACGTCGGCGAGGAGGTCGCCGCACTGGTGCAGTCGCTCGGTGTCCCCCTCGAGAAGGACCTGCACAACTGGTACGGCGAGCCGGCGTCGGCGACGCGCACCGAGTTCTACCGACAGGCTCGTCTCTGTCGGCTGGACTCGCTGCGCACCAAACCCGGGACGGAGCCGCTCACCGACCGGCTCTGGAGGCGGTACGGTCGCCGCGCCTTCGGCCTCCTCGAGGCGATCCGCGCGGACCCGACGATGGGTGAGGACATCATGGGATCGGCCGACTACCTGCGGGCCGAGCTCTACAACGCTGCCGAGCACGAGATGATCGTGACGCTCGACGACTTCATGCGCCGCCGGTCCAAGATCGACCTCGTCGTCCGGGACCGCGACATCCTCGGCTCACCGGGGCTGCGCGAGGTGGCGGAGATCCTCTTCGGCGACCACGCCGAGCGCCGGCTGGCCGACTACGTCGAGGGCAAGGCCCTCCGGCACTGAGACCGCCGTGACGCTGTGCCGCTCTCTCAGGTCGACGCCGTCGGGCGCTCCCCGTCGAGGTCGAGGACGAGTCGGTGCGGGCGGCGGCGTGCTCCCGTCTCGTCCCAGGCGTGGAGGAACACATGGATCCGTCCCGACTCGTCACGCACCAGGCTGCAGTGCCCGGGGCCGATGAGACCCGTGCTCGCGCTCGTGATGAACGGCCCGGCCGGCTCCAGCTCGCGCCACGGCCCCTCGACCGCCGCCGCCGTGGCGGCGGCCACACCGTATCCGGGGGTCTGCCAGTTGCCGCCCGAGTAGAACAGCCAGTAGCGACCCGCGTGATGCAGCACCGAGGGACCCTCCAGGGTGTGCCAGTCGTGGTGCCCGCCGTACATGAACCGGTTGGCGAGGTAGAGCTGCCAGTCGGCGGAGGCCCGGAGGATGACGTTCGGAGGGCCTTCGAGCTCGGTCATCGTCCGCAGCCGCTGGACGGCGAGAACCGTCCCGGGGCGCTCCCCGTCGACGAGGTCCGTCGCGTAGAACAGCCACCACCGGCCGTCCACGTCCTGGAAGGGTGACGGGTCGATGGCGAAGGGGAGGTCGACCGTGAGGATGCCGGCGTCCTCGAAGGGGCCGGTCGGGCCCACGGACGAGGCGACCCGGATCTGGTGCCCGCTGTCGCCGATCCCTCGGGAGTAGTACATCCAGTACCTGCCGTCGGCGAGGGCCACCTCGGGAGCCCACCACTCGGTCCCCGGCGTCACCTCGTCCCGGATGACGAGGGCGCCGCCCACCGGTGTCCAGGTGTCGAGGTCGTCGCCGACCAGGGTCTGGAAGGCGCGCCCGTCCGGCAGCAGGCCGGGGGCCGTCCCGTACATGACGTACCGGCCGTCCTCCGCCCGCAGGACGAAGGGGTCGGCGCAGTAGCCGTCCCACAGGACCGGCGGCGGAGGCGCTCCCTCGACGTGTTCGCTCGAGGGCTCCGCCTCCGCCGCGAGGTCCGGAGGGGCCGCGGAGTCGTCCCCCACCCTCAGCCCTTGAGCCCGCCGCGGGCGATGCCCTCGATGACGAAGCGCTGGCTGATGAGGAAGAGGATGAGCACCGGGATGCTGGCGATGGCACCACCGGCCATGATCGTCGCGTAGTCCGTGGTGTACGCGCTCTGCAGCGTGGACAACCCAGGCTGGATCGTCAGTCGCTCGGGGCTGAACAGGACGTACAGCGGCCACAGGAAGTCGTTCCAGTTCGCGAGGAACGTCAGCAGCGCCAGGGTGGCCAGCGCCGGGCGGGACAGCGGCACGATGATCGTCATGAAGATCTTCCACCGGCTGGCGCCGTCGAGCAGCGCTGCCTCCTCCAGCTCGACCGGGAGCGAGAGGAAGAACTGCCGGAGGAAGAACACCCCGAAGGCCCCCGCGGCACCGGGGACGATCACCGCCGCGAGGCTGTCGAGCCACCCGAGCTCGGACACGATCACGTAGTTCGGGATGAGCAGGGAGATCGGCGGGACGAAGAGAGTCGCCAGGACCAGTGCGGTGATGATGCGCTTGCCCGGGAAGGACAGCCGCGCGAGGGCGTAGGCCGCCATCGTGGCCACGACGAGGACGAGGATCGTCTGCCCGGTGGCGGCGATCATCGAGTTGAGGAACCACTGCTCGACCGGCGTCTGGGGCGCGCCGAGGATCTTCTCGTACCCCTCCGTCGTCGGGTCCTGCGGCAGCATGCTGAGATCGGCCTGCGAGACCTCGGCCGTGGACTTCAACGACGTCGACGCCATCCACAGCAGCGGGGTCAGGAAGAGCAGCGCGAGAAGACCGAGGAAGATCATCCGCCAGGGGATGCGCGACCGGCTGCCGGGCTCCTGAAGGGCCGGCTTTGTCCTCGCCGGGGGGGCCGTGGTGGCGGTGCTCATCGCTTCTGCTCCTTCGGAGTGCGCTCCCGGAGGAACGACAGGCAGATGGCGCTGACGATGAGCAGCGCCAGCGTGAGAACCGTGCTCATGGCGGAGGCGCTGCCCATGTTGAACCTGCGCAGACCCTCCTCACCGATCTGCATGATCACACTGCGCGTCTCGCCTCCCGGCTGCCCCTGGGTGATGAGGTAGGGCTGGCCGAAGACGTTGGCCGACGCGAGGATCGTGATCGTCAGGACGAAGATCGTCACCGGGCGCAACCCCGGGAGGGTCACGTGGCGGAACCGCTGCCACGAGTTGGCCCCGTCGAGCTCGGCCGCCTCGTAGAGCTCTGCCGAGATGTCCTGCAGGCCGGCCAGGAAGATGACCATGTTGTAGCCGGCCGTCCACCAGAGAGTGGGCACCACCAGGGCCAGCCAGACCCATGGCGTGGCGGTGGTGAAGGGGATCCGCTCGAAGCCGAGGAGGTCGAGGTAGTAGTTGATGACACCGACGTTGGGGTCGAGCAGGTAGCGCCACAGCAGGCCGATGACCGCGACACCGAGGACGAACGGTGCGAAGAACACCGCCCGCACGGCGTTGCGGCCAGGGAACTTCTTGTTCAGAGCCACCGCGAGTGCGAGCGGCAGGACCATGAGCAGCGGGACGCTGAGCACGGTGAAGACGGCCGTCGCCCGCATCGAGTTCCAGAAGGTCTCGGAGGTCGTCGACCCGCCGGTGAGGAGGTCGACGTAGTTCTGGAGTCCGACGAACGGCTTTCCGGGAAGCAGGAAGTCCCACTGGTGCAGGCTGATCCACAGGCCGTAGACGATGGGCGCCAGGACGAAGGTGCAGAACAGCACGAGGTAGGGACCGATGAAGAGCAGCGCGGTCCCGAGCCCGGCCCGCATCACGGCCGGGTCCGCGTTCGGCGCCCGGCCACCGCCCCGACGCACCTCCTGCGCCGGAGCGGTGGCGGAGACCGGCGTGATGGTGGCCATGGTCAGGCCTGGTACTTCGCCTGGTTGGCCTTGAGCATCGCGTCGGCCTTCTTGGCCGCGTCGTCCAGGGCCGCCTTGGTCTCCTTCTTGCCGAGGATGGCCTCGTTGACCGCCGTCTCCCAGGTCGGTTGGGTGACGTCTCCGATGCCCGGCACGGCCGGCGGGAACACGACGTGGTCCAGCTGGTCGGCCAGCGTCGACTGCACCGTGAGGTCCTTGAACTCCTGCGACTCCCGGACGCTGTTGCGGGCCGGGACCTGCCCCGACTTCGCCCACTCGATCGAGCGCTCGGAGATGTAGGAGATGAACGCTCGGGACGCGGCGAGCTTGTTCTGGTCCTTCGTCGCCTGGGTGGTGACGACGAAGTTGTGCGAGCTCGCCCACACGGCCGGCTCGTCGCCGATGGTGGGCACGGGGGCCGCAGCCCACTGGAGATCCTTGACCTTCTCCCACTCGTTCATCATCCAGATGCCGTCCCACGTCAGGGAGTTGCGCTGCTGGCGGAAGGCCACCGCCTGCGCGTCGTTCGAGACGTTCTTCGGGCTGGCACCGCTGTCGACGAAGCTCCTGAGCCACTGCAGCGCCTCGACTCCGGCCTCCGAGTTGAAGGTCGCCTTGGCGCCCTCCTCGTCGAAGATGCTGCCGCCGAACTGGGCGATGAGCGAGTTGAACATGAGGTGCGCGGGCCAGGTCGCGGTGACCCAGAACGGCGTCTGGACCGCACTCTTGTCCTGCAGCGCCTTCACGGCGGCCTCGAAACCTTCGCGGTCCTCGGGCAGCTCGGAGATGCCGGCCTTCTCCAGGTGGGCGGTGTTCCCGTAGAAGCCCAGCGGGTGGATGTCCAGCGGGATGCCGTAGCGCTTGTCCTGGTAGACGCCGGCATTCCATACCACCGGGGAGAAGTCGCCTTCCTCGAGCTCCAGTCCGGAGGCGATCTCGTCGAGCGGCACGATGACCCGCCGGGCCGCGTTCGTCGCCAGCGAGTCGATGTGCATGATGCCCACGTCCGGACCGGCGCCGGAGGCGACCGCGTTGGGCACCTTGGAGTAGTAGTCGGCCCACTGCAGCGTGTTCATCGACACGGTGACGTTGGGATTGGCCTTGTTGAAGTCGTCGACCATCTTCTTCATGAAGGGGCCGTCACCACCGGTGAAGCCGTTCCAGAAGGCGAGGGCCACCTTGGGACCGGTGTACGTGTCGCCCTTGCCGAAGGCACCGCTCGTGGGGGCGGCGCCGGGCGGGGTGCTTCCGCCGCCGCACGCTGCGAGGGCGGCGCTGGCGCCGACCGCACCGAGAGAGCCGAGGAACAGACGGCGGGGGAGGATCGGCGACGAGGGGGTGTGCGTCATGGGACTTCTCCTTGGTAGGGCGCCGGGCGGCAGCGGGTGGTCACTCGTGGGTCAGGCATGGGTGGGAAAACGATCGATGCTTGGGTCCAAGTACAAGCGGCCGTGCTCCGTGGCCGCGCCGGGGGCGAGAGCCGGCGGCAGGGCGGCTGGGTGAACGCGGAGGGGCCCGGCGTCCGGGGAGGGGCCCATGGGCTCCCGGGGGGTGGTCCGAGGACGCGAGCCTCTTCCACCCCCTCGACGTCGGGGTCGAGTTCGCCGTGGGTCTCGTGCAACGGTGGCCCCCTTGGTGGCTCGGGCACGTCTTCGTGCCTGTCCGAGATGTGTACCTCTTTTTCTCCCCTGATGGGCGGGTTGCGATGTCACATTTCCGTTCTTCCTCGCCCCCTCTGTCGACAGCGACGACAGGGGTTTCCGAGCGCGACCCGTGCGTCCGCGGCTCGCAAGGAGCAGAATCGGGACGGGTGCCGTGGCCGTCGCCACCGCCCCGGCATCCCTGTTGCACGGTGGCGAGTGCATGCAGGAGGAGGCAGCCATGAGAGCCAGAGCCGGGGACCGGATCATCCTGGCCGGAGAGCTCGTCGACCAGCCGACGAGAGCCGGGGAGGTCGTCGAGGCGCGCGGTGCGGATGGGGGCCCGCCCTACGTCGTCCGCTGGGAGGACGGCCACACGAGCACGATGTTCCCCGGGCCCGGGGCTGTGCTGCGGGTGGCAGAGGGGGCTGTGGCACCCGCGCCCCCGGTACCGCCGTCGGACGAGGGCAGGGTCCGGGAGTGGACCGTGCGGGTCACGATCTTCGAGCGCGGCGACGACACCACGGCCACCGTGGCCCTGGTCTCCGACTCACCGGAGGCCCTCACCGCACGAGGGACGAGCCACCGCAGCTCCCGCGACTCCGACGACCCCCACATCGGTGACGAGATCGCGGTGGCCCGGGCCCTGCGCCGGCTCGCGGACCAGGTGCTCGCGAGCGCCGAGCACGAGATCGAGGAGGCCACCGGCGAGCCCGACGTCACCGTGCGCGCCCGCTGAGACGGACCGAGGAGAGGACCAGTCATGTCACGTCCCGTGCACTTCGAGATCCAGGCCGACGACCCGGAGCGTGCGAAGGCGTTCTACGCCGACGTCTTCGGGTGGTCGTTCCAGGACTACAGCGAGGTGATGAGCTCGCCCTACTGGGGTGTCACGACGGGTGACGAGGGGGAGCCCGGGATCAACGGCGGCATCCAGCCCCGTCCCGCACCGGCCCCCGGAGACGGCCACGGCACCAACGCGGCCGTGCTGACGATCAGCGTCGCAGACTTCGACGCGACGGCGGCCCGCATCGATCGGTCGGGCGGGCGGGTGGCCCTGCCGAAGTTCGCCCTTCCCGGAATGGCGTGGCAGGGCTACTTCGTCGACACCGAGGGCAACACGTTCGGCATCCACCAGCCCGACGAGAACGCCGCCTGAGACGGCACGGCCGTCGTCCCACAGGGTGGTACGGCAGCGGAACCGGGGTCCGGTCAGGGTCGTCCCCGAGGGACGCCGCGCCCGCAGCCACGGGACGCTGACCGCATGACGACGACGACGACGCGGACGACTCCAGCGGCGCCTCGCACCCGGCAGCTCACCGCCAGCGAGCAACGCGGTGCGCTCCTGGCTGGGCGGGCACTCCTGCTGATGACGCTTCTCTCGCTGCCGGCCGCCGCCCTGCTCGACCGTGCGGAGGACCTCGGCGCGCGCGCCGTGGTGGCAACGGCGTTCCTCGTCGTGGCAGTCCTCGACGTCGCCGCGGGCTGGGGGCTCCACCTGCTGCTGCGGCGGCACGCGCTCCCCGCCTCCGTCGCCGCTCTCGTCAGCAGGGCGGGCTACGCCGTGCTGCTCGCGGGGTCGGCGCTGGTGCTCCTCCTGCCGGGGGGCGAGGGGGTGGCGGGCTTCCACTCCGACTGGGCCCTGGCCCTCGTCGTCTTCGGAGTCCACCTCATGATCGTCGCGGTGGCGTTGTGGCGGTCCAGACTCGCGCCGGGCGTCGTCGTCGTCGCCACCGGCATCGCCGGTGCCGCCTACCTCGTCGACGACGTGCTGTCCCGCTCCACGGACGGGGCCCAGGGGGCCGTCCTCGTCCCCTTCATGCTCGGCGAGCTCGTTCTCATGGGCTGGCTGCTGTGGACGGCGCGGCAGTCGCGGCTCGTCCGCCTCGCGTGACGTCAGCCGCCGCGACGGGTGAGGAGGAGGTGGGCGACGTGCAGCCCGTCCTGCGACACCGAGAACGTGTGAACCCGCAGGCGCTGGGTCACTCCGCCGCCTCGCCCACCCGCTTCAGACGAGCCAGCCCTTTCTCGAAGTCGGGCCCGACCATCGAGTCCATCGACCGCACCGCCGAGAAGACCCGCATGACCCCGGAGAGCTCGCCGTGCATGCGCCACTCGACGACCGTCGAGCTGTCACTCGTGGGAGTGAGCACGAGCTCGATGCGGTTGCGCGCGGGAAACGGCTTCTCGAACCGCAGATCCACGTCGACCTGGTGCGGCTGGTCTCCGGTGATGGTCATCGAGCCCTTCCCTGCCCTGCGGTTGCCCTCCCAGGCGTAGTTCGCCCCCACGCCTGCGTCCGGGCCCGAGTAGCTGCGCCGGAGGTTCGGGTCGAGGTCCTCCCATGGTGACCAGCGCGGCCAGGAGCGGAAGTCATGGACGAGCTCCCGGATCCGCGCCGCCGGTGCGTGGATCGTGGTCGTGCGGATGACGGTGTACGGCTTTCCCATGTGCCCAGTGTGCTCCTCGGCCCCGGGGTGGTCGGCGCGTCGAGGGCAGGGTGCCCGGAGTGGGTGTCAGCGCGCCCGCCCACGCTCGAGGCCCAGGGTGGCGAGCAGGTCCTCGTGCAGCTCGATCCACACCGTGTGGCACGAGTCGATCCCGGTGCCGTCGACCCAGGACGGCGCACCGCGCGCCACCCGGGTGAGCGCGCGCGCATACCTGTCGTCGTAGCCGGCGAAGCGTTCCAGGACGGCGGTGAGGTCGGCGCAGACAGGGCCCAGTCTCCGCCCGTAGGAGGCCAGCTCGTCGAGCACGCGGTCGTCCCACCTGTGGTCGGCGTGGTCGTTCGCCGCCATCGCGTCCCAGGGCTGGGGGCGGATCTGCCAGCGGGTCAGGCTACCGAGGAACCGTTCGTTGAGCCGGGCGAAGCTGGCGTGCGCACGGTCCACGACCGGTCGGGCGCCGGTGCGGTCGAGCTCCTCGGCAAGGCGCCGCTCACCCTCGGCGCGTCCGCTCTCGGTGAGCGTCCAGCCGGAGAGGTCGGCGAACTGGACGCGGCGCACCCAGCCCCGCGACTCGTCGTCGAGGAGCTGTTCCTCGACCGCACGGCGATCCAGGCCGGTGCGGCCGGCAAGTCGGCCGATGTCGGCCATCCCGCGAACACGCACCGCGTGGAGCACGACGAGCTCGGGCGGCGAGGCGTGTCCCACGCGGGGAGCCTAGACGCGTCCGGCGCCACCGCGTACGCCCCACGGGTTGGGCCGCTGGGGTCCGCCACCCACCGCGGTGCCCGACGTCCCTGCACCATGGGTCGGGTGACGATCCTCATCGGGACCTCCGGCTGGACCTACGGCAGCTGGGCCGGGCCCTTCTACCCGAGCGGCGTGCCCCGGCGCAGGTGGCTGGAGTTCTACGCCGAGCACCTCGGAACGGTCGAGCTCAACGCGAGCCACTACCGCTGGCCCCGGGACACCGCATTCCAGGGGTGGCACGACCGGCTGCCGTCCGGGTTCGAGATGACCGTCAAGGCACCGCGCGCACTGACCCACGCCCGGCGACTCCACGCCCCCGAGCGGTGGTCCGAGATCATCGAGCGCGGGTTCCGCCTGCTCGGTGACCGTGCCGGACCCCTGCTCCTCCAGCTGCCTCCCACGATGGAGCGCGACGACGCCCGGCTGGAGTACGCGCTCGACCACCTCCCGTCCTCCCTCCGCCTGGCCGTGGAGTTCCGGCATCCGTCGTGGCTCCAGGACTCTGTGTTCGGCATCCTCGAGCGTCACCGCACGGCCTACGTCGTCATGAGCGGCGCCAAGCTCCCCTGCGTCCTTCGAGCGACGACCGACCACGTGTACGTCCGCTGGCACGGACCGAGCCCCGAGCACCTCTACGCCGGCTCCTACTCCGAGGACGACCTGCGGTGGTGGGCGGACCGTCTCCTCGAGTGGGAAGGGGCAGGCCACCGCGTCTACGGCTACTTCAACAACGACCAGTTCGGGTATGCCGTGGCGAACGCCATGCGTCTGCGCGCCATCCTCGGGCAGTGACGAGGGCCCCGTCGAGGGTGGATAGGGTGACCGCACCGTCGTGAGAGGAGCCTCGGTGAGCCAGCCGCCTCAGCAGGACCTCTACCCGGAGGACTCGCGGGAGGAGCTGCGACCGTTCATCCCACGCCGCGCACGATCGGTCCTCGACGTGGGCTGCGGCCCCGGTGGTTTCGGCGCGACGCTGCGGTCGGTCCTGGGGCCCGAGGCGCGGCTCGTCGGGATCGACGCGGTCCCGAGCCAGGCCGCCATCGCGCGCGCGGGCCACGGCTATGACGAGGTCGTGGACGGCTACTTCCCCGAGGCGCTTGGCCTCCAGGCGGGGCGGTTCGACCTGGTCTGCTTCAACGACGTCCTCGAGCACATGGGCGACCCGTGGAGGTTGCTCGCGTCGGCCCGCGAGTGGGTCGCTCCCGGCGGCCACGTCCTCGCCGCGATCCCCAGCATCCAGTTCGCACCGGTGGTCCTGCAGCTGATCCGGGGACGCTGGGACTACCACGATGCGGGCACGCTCGACCGGACGCATCTGCGGTTCTTCACCCGGGCCACGATGATCGAGATGTTCGAGCACGCCGGCTACACCGTGACCAGCTGCCAGGGCGTCAACGACGTGGCCGCCGAATGGCGGAGCGACCCGCGCCACGTTCGCCGCGTCGCCAAGCGGCTCGTCGTGCCCTTGCTCCGGGATGCGAGGTACATGCAGTTCGTCATCGTGGCGCAGCCCGACTCCTGACCGTCAACCGCGGGCGGCCTGTCGATGGGTCGCTCGACGTCGACGATGCAACCCTTGATGTACGGGTGCAGGATCGACCGGGGTGGTGATGCTCCGACCGGTCAACCGAGACCGCGACGGAGGCTCTCGAGCCATCCCCGGCCGAACACCTGGTCGGGTTCGAGGTGGTTGCCCTCGGCCCATTCGTTCCAGGACTTGATCCAGACGAACCGTTCGCTCGGCGGCCGCGACGCGACCAGCGCGACCGCGTCTCGGACGTTCTCCTCGAACCGCTCCGGAGTCGCCCCGACGAGCACGAGCCCGTCCCGCCCCATCCGAGGCGTGTTGTCCCAGTTGGGGTAGATCACGGGCTGCACCGATCGGTCTCCGTCGAGCTCGCGAACCCGGCCGGTGGCATACCGGTAGAGGCCCGGCAGCCTCAGGGCTCGGCGTACGCGGCCCCGACGCAGGAGTGCAAGTGCCTTCACGTCGAGGGGGAGCCTCAGGTAGGCCACCGCGTCGAAGCCGACGGTACCCGTCCACTTCGCGGGCGGTCCGGTCCCCAGGCCGTCGCTCACCTCGGCCACCAGGTACAGCCCGGGCAGACCCGCCGCGGCCGCCATGGCCTGCCAACGGTCGACGAAGGCAGCGGCGTCCGGCAGCTCGCTGGGTCGGTAGACGTAGAAGACCGGCCGGCCGTCGACCGTGAGATACCGATCGTCGCGGAACGCCGGCAGCAGCGCCGCGAAGTGCGCACGGTCATCCGCTTCGCCCGGATACGTCTGCTGTTGGAGCACCTTGTCCGGCGCTCCGATCCAGGCTCCACTCCACGTCTCGTTCGCCCACGCCACACAGAAGGAGATCGATGGCTCACCCGAAGCCAACACCTCGGTGAACGGTCTCTCCAGGAGACGCCGGCCGTCGCCGAACCAGTAGTGCCAGTAGCAGAACGCCTCGACGCCGTAGGTGCTCGCCAGTTCACCTTGTGCGCGCCTGGTCTCCGGAACCCGGAGGTCGTAGAAGCCGAGCTCGGAGGGCAGCATCGGCTGTTGGTGGCCGGGATACAACGGTCGGGCTCGGGTGACGTTCGTCCACTCCGTGAACCCCGGCTCCCACCATTCGTCGTTCTCCGGGATCGGATGGAACTGGGGAAGGTAGAACGTGACCACGCGAGCATTCACCGCTGACCGGTCAGCTTCGTCGGCATGACTCGGCTCGGATGTCTGGCTCATCGGTCCTAGTCTGGCGGCGGCGGGCGCCGACCGGGAGCCCCGACACACCTGCAAGCGGTGCAGGCGCGCGGCCACGAGCCACGGTGACACCGGTCCGGGAAAGGAGGCTGGTGTGAGCGCAGGCGTCGACCGGCCGCCTGGATCGGGTCCGACGATCGTCTATGTGAGCAAGTTCCCGCCCACCTCCAGCGGGATCGGTCTTTACGCGCAGGAGTTCGTGCGCGTTCTGAGCCTTTTCGGCCCGGTCAGGCTCGTCATCGCACCCCCCGATCCACAGCGCAGCCAGGCGCTTCGGGCAGCCCTGCGCGGGTTCGTCAGCGGGTGGTTCACCCAACCGGGGGACTTCGTCCACGTCGAGCTCTCGGGCCGCGCCCTGTTCGAGTTCTACTTGGCGCTCGGCCGGTTGACCCGCCACCGGGGCGCCGGTCTGGCTGTCACGTGTCACGACGCGCCGTCGGTGGCCGGCTCGGTCATGTTGTTCTCGCTGCTCGACCGTCGAGGGCTCCGCAGACTGGGGGAGCTCCTGAGCGTGAGGATCGGGCGTCGTTGGGAGCGACGGTTGCTGGGTGCCTGCACCGCCGTGTTCGCCTTGACCGAAGAGGGGGCCGCTGAGCTCTCGCGTCGGGCCGGGCGCTCGGTCACGACGATTCCGCACGTCGTGGGCGCGCGACCGGCCCGCGCCAAGAGTCCGGTGGTGTTCGTGCCGGGCTACGTGTCCGACATCGCAGGCATCCTCGACGTCGCCGCCGTCGTCGACGACGTCCGCCGGTCGACATCGACGCCGTGGACCGTGGTCGTCGGTGCCTCTTCCCCGGGCGTCGAGGAACAGGTCCGGTCGCGACTGACCGACGGCACGCACGACGTGGTCCGATTCACGGGTCTGCTGGAGGAGGCTGCGCTTCTCGAGACCTTCGATGAGGCGGCGGTCGTGGTCCGGACCTCCTCATCGGCCCCGGCGGCCAACTACCTGGCGGCGAGCGGTCCGCTCTGCTGGGCGGTGGCCTCGGGTTGCCTGGTCCTGACCGACGACGACCGTGCCGGCGCGCGTGAGCTCGAGGCGTGGGGCCTGCTGACCCGGAGCTCGGATCTCGCCGGCACTCTTCGGGCCACCCTCGACGAGGCCGCTGGCTCGGTGACCGCGGCCCACGCCATCGCCGCGGAGGCGAGCCGTCGCATGGGCGTGGGAGCCGTCGCCCGCTGCTATGCCGAGGCGGTCGACCTGACGCCGACCGCAGGTGGGTCATTCCCCCCGTGATCGCCGACGGGACCCTCCTCAGTAGAACTCGGGCCCGTAGTCGATCTCGTACGCCATCTCGGTCGGGCGGTCGCCGATCGGTCGGGCGGGAACCCCGCCGACAACCGTCCAGGCAGGGACGTCGGACACCACCACCGCACCCGCGGCGACCACCGCGCCCTCGCCGATGGTCACTCCTTTGAGGATCGTCGCTCGGCTTCCGATCCACACCCGGTCCCCGATGACGATGCCGCCGAGGCGACCGTCGAAACCCGGCGACCGAGGGTCGTGGTCAGCGGTGATGAGCAGGGTGTGACTGGCGATGACGACGTTGCGGCCGATGTCGATCCCGCCGCGGGCGTCGATCTGGCAGAAGCGGCCGATGTGGCAGTTGCCGGCGATCGTGAGGTTCTGCGGCGCGATCACCTCGGAGCTGCCGAAGAGGTAGGTGTGCGGCCCCGCCTTCAGTCCCAGGCCCCGCAGGTACGTCAACCGGAGCCCGTTCCATGGGACGTGGGTCAGCGCCCGGTTGTGGAGCAGCTCGGCGGAGCTGCGTGAAGGGCGCCAGCGCAGTGACGGTCGTGAGCTCCTGGCGCGTGGACTCCCCCGCCCAGCCATCGTCACGACGCCATCGTGCCACAGCGGTCGACGCTCACTCGGGACGTGTCAGCGTCTCCTCCGCCGGTCCAGGTGGTTCGCACGAGTCCGCCATCGAGGCCAATCCCGGAACTGCTCAGCACTCCCCGGTGAACCAGCCCTTCGCCACCGGCACGAGGCCTCAGTACCCCGTGCCCGTGCGTGTGCCGTAGCGTGCGGCCGGTCGGTCGATGGGTTGACGAGGAGGATTCGCAGATGGCGCACGTGTGCGACTCGCCGGGAGCGGCGTGAGCTCCCGATCCCCGCGGCCGCCCGGAGGGGGTGGCACACCCGAGGCGTCGCGACGTGAGACGGTGGGCCCGGTCGAGCCGGCGATCGGGGCCGGGCTCGCGGCCGCGCTCGTCTTCGGCTCCTCGGCGGCCGTGCTCGTCGTGGAGATCGTCGCCCTCCGCCTGCTGGCCCCCTACCTCGGCCTGACCCTGGAGACGAGCACCCTCGTCATCGGTCTCGCGCTCGCCGCGATCGCCGGCGGGTCCTGGGTCGGCGGCCGGTGGGCTGACGAGCGTGACTCGCGCGCCATGCTGGGCCCCCTCCTGGGGACCTCGGGCGCCGTGGTGGCGGCCACCCCGTTCGTGCTCCGCGGTGCGGGCTCAGCGGCCGGGGGCGCCTACCTCCTCCTCGCCGCGGCCACGACGATCATCGTCCCGGGCCTGCTGCTGTCGGCCGTGACGCCCATCGTCACGAAGCTGCGGCTGGCGAGCCTCGCGGAGACCGGGTCCGTGGTCGGACGGCTCTCCGGCATCGGGACCACCGGTGCCATCCTCGGGACGGTCCTCACTGGGTTCGTCCTCATCTCTCGGGTGCCGGTGACCTGGATCATGGTCGGGCTCGGCATCGTCCTCGCCCTCGCAGGGCTCGTCGTCGAGGTCGGCCGGCGCCGTCGCGGGGGCATCATCGCCGCTGCCGTCGTCGTCGTCGGGGGCCTCGGAGCCGGCGTCGCTCCGAGCGCATGTGACGCCGAGACGGCATACCACTGCGCCGTGGTGGAGGCCGACCCGGACCGCGACACCGGGCGCCGCCTGGTGCTGGACAACCTGTGGCATTCCTACGTCGACATCGAGGACCCGACCTATCTGGAGTTCGGCTACGTCAGGTCCCTGGCCGCAGCCGTCGATGCGCGCTTCCCCACCGGCCGGCCGATCGCGGCGCACCACCTCGGCGGCGGCGGCCTGACATTGCCCCGCTACCTCGCCGAGACGAGACCCGGCACGAAGAGCACGGTGTCGGAGATCGACCCGGGAGTCGTCGACGTCGACGTGGAACGGCTCGGGCTGGAGGTGGGGCCGGACCTCGAGGTACGCGTCGAGGACGCTCGGCTCGGTATCAGGCGGGTGGAGTCGGGGAGCCTGGACCTCGTCGTCGGCGACGCGTTCGGTGGAGTGAGCGTGCCGTGGCACCTCACGACCCGCGAGGCGCTCGCCGAGGTCGAGAGGGTCCTCAAGGCCGACGGGGTGTATGCCGCCAACGTCATCGACCACGATCCCCTCGCCTTCGCCAGGGCGAAGGTGGGCACGCTCACCTCCCTCTTCGACCACGTCGTCGTCGCCGCGCCCCCCGAGGTGACGGAGGGACGAGGCGGAGGGAACCTCGTCGTGCTGGCCTCCGACGCGCCCCTCGACCCTGCGGCGTGGCAGTCCGAGATGGACGCGTTGGACGTCGGATGGGCGGTTCTCGACGGGGCGCGGCTGGACGCATGGGTCGGCGACGTGTCCGTGCTCACCGACGACTACGCGCCCGTCGACCAGCTGCTCACGCCCTACGCGACACGGAGCTGAGCAACGGCGACGCCGTTGTGCCGCACCGACGCTCCGACCGGCGACTAGCGTCCAGGCCCGTCACCGGGCTACGGAAGACTCTCGAGCCAGTCGACGACGGGTCGGGCCGCCGTCTCGGCGGCGTAGACGGTCTCGTGGTCCTCGTCGGTGAGCACGCGGACCGTCGTCGGGTGGCCGGCGGCCTCCAGCGCCGTGCCGAAGTCGGTGGTGAACGAGACGGGCACGACGTCGTCCGCCTCACCGTGGAGGAGCAGCACGGGCACCTCGGGCCGCAGGTCGGCGTGGATGACAGGGTTGGCGGCGTCCCACTCGCCCGGTGCCTCGTCGACCGGGGCAGCGAAGAGCGCGTCGGCGGCATCCGCGAACTGCCGGATGTCGTAGGGCCCGGCGAGCCCGATGAACGCGTCGGGCGCGACGACGGGGTCCTCGCAGTCGGGCGAGAACCGGTCGGCCGCCAGGGTCGCCACCGCGGAGAGGTGCGCGCCGGAGGAGTGTCCGAGGAGCACCAGCCGGTCCGGGTCGATGCCGGCCTCACGGGCCGTCGCGGCACCGTCGGCGAGCGCGCAGAGGACGTCCTCGACGGGGGTGGGATAGACGACGTCGTCCGCGGAGGCGCGGATCGTGACGGGCACCGCGACGACACCGTCCGCAGCCAGCGCTTCGGCCAACGGCTCGAGACCGGACGGGTTGGCCGACTGCCAGGACCCGCCGGGGATCATCACGACGACGGGCGCCGAGCCGGCGCCCTCGGGCACGTGTGGGTGCGACTCGAGCCCTGGCAGGTACTCGTGCGGCGCCAGGCCCGGCACTCCGGCGGTGCTCGAGCCGTCCCCGTCGTCGCGCGAGTCCGCCCCGGTGCCGCACGCAGCGAGGGCGAGCATCGTCACCGCCACGGCGGCGCTTCGCCTCCGTGCGCCCCGTGGTCCGTGGCTTGCAGACGTCATGGGCCGAGTATGGGCCCTCGTCGGGGGGCGGTCGAAAGTCCCGGAGACGACGGTGCACGCAGCCCGGTTCTCTCCTGCCTCCGTCGGTAGCGTGGGTGGTGATCCAGCTCCCGGGGTGGAGCGGGGTTCGCCGGCGGTTGCAGCCGCACGGCGTCACCACGGGATGGGAGTCTTCTGATGCAACCACTACGCCGCGTTCTGCGCGGCCTCCTCACGGCGATGGTCCTCGCCGGGTGTCTCTTCACCGGCACCGCGACCACGGCAGGTGCGGCGCAGCCCGACTGCGCGGGCAGGGGCGTGCCAGCCAGCAAGATCTCGATCCAGCTGTGGACGTTCGCCGAGTACATCGGGTTCGGCACGGATGCCGCGACGATCGAACGGACGCGGGAGGTCTTCGCCGCGCTGAGCGAGATGGGCTACCGCAACGTCGAGCCGTTCACCCTCAGCGGGCTCACCGCCGAGGAGTATCGCGCCCTGCTCGACGAGTACGGCCTCAAGGCATCCGCACGCCACGTGAACGTCGGCACGCCGACGAACCCCGCCGACATCGAGGCGATCCTCGAGGAGAACCGCATCCTCGGCATCAAGTACTTCGGCTCCGGCGGGACGCCGAACTTCGCTACCGAGGCGGAGTGGATCGCGTATGCCGAGTACCTCGACGCGGTCGGCGAGCAGGCCCGCAAAGCCGGACAGACGCTCATGGTCCACAACCACAACTGGGAGTTCCAGCGCGTCTTCGGCGACATGACGGCCTACGACATCCTCCTGGCGAACACGGACCCGAGGAACGTCGTCTTCCAGCTCGACCTGTACTGGGCCACGAACGGCGGCGTCGACCCGGTGGAGCTGATCGAGCAGTACGGCGACCGGATCGAGCTGTTCCACGTCAAGGACATGGCTGCCGGGACGTTCCCCGGCCGCATCGAGATCGTCGGCGAGGGGATCATCGACTTCCCGACGATCTTCGAGGCAGCGGGCGGCGGCATCCGCTACTACGTCGTCGAGCACGACCCGCGCTTCGGTGACCCGACGTTCGACCCGTTCGAGGCAGCGGAGACGGGGTTCGACTACCTCGCCTGCGTGACGTACTGACGGTCGAGCACTGAGGGGCGGGGCGCCGATGGTCGGCGCCCCGCCTCGTGCCGCCGGCGCCCAGCCTCGTGCCGCCGGCGCCCAGAACCGTGTCCACCCGTTGTCGGGTCGACGTCAGAACCCGCCGTCGCGGGCCATGTTGTTGAACCGGCTGTAGTGCCCCTGGAACGCCAGGACGATGTCCTTGGTCGGGCCGTTGCGGTGCTTGGCGACGATGACGTCGGCCTCACCGTCCCGCTCAGGGTCCGAGCGGTCGCGGTGGAGGAGGATGACGACGTCCGCATCTTGTTCGATCGATCCGCTTTCGCGCAGGTCCGACATCTGTGGTCGTTTGTCGGTGCGCTGCTCCGGGCCACGGTTGAGCTGGCTGATGGCGATGACCGGGACCTCGAGCTCCTTGGCCAGGAGCTTCAGCGCACGGGAGAACTCGGCGACCTCCTGCTGGCGTGACTCCACCTTCTTGCCGGAGCTCATGAGCTGCAGGTAGTCGATGATGACCATCCGAAGGTTGTGCTGCTGCTTGAGCCGGCGGCACTTGGCCCGGATCTCCATGAGCGACATGTTGGGGCTGTCGTCGATGAAGAGCGGGCTGTCGGAGATCTTGCCCATGATCCGGGCGAGCTTGGTCCACTGGTCCTGGTTCTTCAGGCCCTTGCGGAGGTCCTGAAGCTGGATCGTCGCCTCGGCCGAGAGGATGCGCATGGTGATCTCGGTACGGCTCATCTCGAGCGAGAACACCGCCGTCGCCATCTGGTGCTTGATGGCGGCGGCGCGGGCGATGTCGATGCCGAGGGTCGACTTGCCCGTGGCGGGCCGCGCGGCGATGACGATCATCTGTCCCGGGTGGAGGCCGTGGGTCAGCTCGTCGAGCTCGATGAAGCCCGTCGGCACGCCGATCATCTCGTCGGTTCGCCCGGAGGCCGCCTCGATCTCCTCCATCGTCTCGTTGAGCAGCTCGCCGAGGAGGTGGTAGTCCTCGCCTCCGCGCTTCTCGGCGACGGAGTAGACCTCGGCCTGGGCACGGTTGACGATGTCGTCGATGTCGCCCTCGCCCTGCGCGTACCCCATCTGGACGATCCGGGTGCCGGCCTCGACGAGCCGGCGGAGGACCGCCCGCTCGTGGACGATCTCGGCGTAGTAGCCCGCGTTCGCCGCCGTCGGCACCGCCTGGATCAGCTGGTGGAGGTATGCCTGACCGCCGACGCGGGTCAGGTCGCCGCGCTTGCCGAGCTCGTCGGCCACGGTGATGGCGTCGGCCGGCTCCCCCCGCCCGAACAGGTCGAGGACGGCGTCGAAGATCAGCTCGTGTGCCGGCCGGTAGAAGTCGTGGGCCTTGACCGCCTCGAGGCAGTCTGCGATGGCGTCCTTGTTGATGAGCATCGAGCCGAGCACCGACTGCTCGGCATGGAGGTCCTGCGGAGGGACACGGTCGTCGGTCGGGCCACCGGCGCGACTCTCGAACGCCGCGCTCAGCTCCGCGATCGACACCGCGCACCCCCTCCCGTCCGGCCCACGCCGGTGTCGATGACCAGTACCTCGGAGCGGCCGCCGCCCTGGGAAGAACGACACCAGAGAGCACCGACAACCACCCGACGAGCCACCGTAGGGCTGCGGCGGGGCGGCAGCCAAGCCCCGCCCGTCGACTATGGCCGATCGGCTGTGCACGGCGTGGGGACAAGGTGTGCAAAACGCCCGCGGCGTGTGTGCACATGACGTGGAGAACCCTGTGGACAACTGGGCGTCTCACCCGAGGAACCCGCGCTGACCAGCGACGATGTCATCCACGGCGTGTGGAGCGGAGATAGTTTCGGGCGTGTTTCGGTCCACAGAAGCAGGTCACGTCCGAGGGCTGAGCAGCCTGCTCGGCGCCCTGGAGCAGACCCGGACGGCCGTCGCAAGCGCTTCCGACCCCTGAAGCGGGGTTGCTCCTGTGGCCCCGGTGACCGCCGCGTCAGCGCGCGGGTCAGCCGGCTCGGCCGTACCGTTCCGCCGACCGGGCTCGCGCCTTGGCCGCCTCGACCTCGCGGTCCTTGGGCGGGGCCGTCGTCACGAGCGCGTCGAGAAGGCGAGCGGTCACGGCGGCGACCTCCTCGACCGCCGTGTCGAACGCTGCGTGGTTCGCCGCGGACGGCTTCGTCATGCCGCTCACCTTGCGGACGTACTGGAGAGCGGCGGCCCGCACCTCGTCCGGCGTGGCCGGCGGTGCGAAGTTGTTCAGCGGACGGATGTTGCGGCACATGGCTCCACGGTATGCCGCGGTCCCCCCAACCCGCGACCGTTCACCACGAGGCGTTCGGCACGGCATCCGCGTCGGGGCGAGGCAAGCCGACCCTCACCTGACGGCCGGCCCACGACGGGGGAATGATGGACGCCATGAGGACCGTGAGCATCGAGGAGCTGGGGCGCCACCTCGCATCCGTGCCGGGCAAGCCGCGCGTCGTCGTCTCGGGCAACGTGGCCGTCCCGTGGGAGGCGGTCCGAGCGCTCGACGAGAACAAGGACGCCTACACCATCCACGCCCTGAACGCCCCACCCGGCATCCCCGATCGGGAGGGAGTCACCGCAGAGACGTGCTTCGTGGGAGCCGGGATGCGCCGCCACCGCGACCTGTCGTACGTCCCCAGCCGGTTGTCCCTCGTGCCGGTGCTTCTCCAGCGGCGCCTCCCCCCGGACGTCGTGATCGTCCACTGCGCGCCGCCGCGCGACGGCCAGCTCTCCCTCGGCATCGAGGTCAACGTGCTGCCCGCCGCCATCGAGGGATGCCGCGGCCGGTCGGGCCGGGTGATCGCCGTGGTCAACGACCAGATGCCGTACACCTACGGCGACGCGCAGGTGCCGGTGGAGGCCGTCGACCTGGCGGTCGAGGTGTCCACGCCGCTCGCGGCCCACGACCCCCTCCCACCGGACGCCGACAGCGCCGCCATCGGAGAGCGGGTCGCCGACCGCGTCCCGAACGGGGCGACCATCCAGATGGGCATCGGCGGTGTCCCCGACGCGACCCTGAACGCCCTGACCAGCAGTTCGGGCCTGCGGATCTGGACCGAGATGTTCTCCGACGGGGTCCTCGAGCTCGACCGCGTGGGTGCCCTGGATCCACACCATCCGCTCACTGCCTCGTTCCTCTTCGGCTCGCGCGAGCTCTACGACTGGCTCGACGGCAACCATCGCGTGCGGATGATGCGCACCGAGCACACCAACGACCCCGGGCTCATCGCGCAGCAGCGGATGATGACCTCCGTGAACACCGCCTTGGAGGTGGACCTGTTCGGCCAGGCGAACGCCTCCCGGATCAACGCCCGGATCTACTCCGGGTTCGGGGGCCAGACCGACTTCATCGTCGGTGCGCTGCACTCCGCCGGCGGTCAGTCCTTCATCGCCCTGCGCTCGTGGCATCCCAAGGCCGACGTGTCCACCGTCGTGCCCCTGCTCGACGAGCCGGTGACGAGCTTCCAGCAGAGCGCCATCGTCACCGAACACGGGGTGGCGGAGCTGTGGGGGTACGACCAGCAGGCCCAGTGCCGGCACATCATTCGCGACGCCGCCCACCCGCAGGTTCGGGACGAGCTCTGGGAGGAGGCGGCCCAGCTCGGGCTCGCCTGACGTGGGACGCCGTGGCTCCGGTACACGCGCGGCGGTTCGATCCGCTGACCCTCCTCCCCTGGTCGTCGCCGTGCGGGACTCACTCGCCGCCGTGGGTGACCCCGAGCGGGCCGCGGGCCAGCAGGCGTACATGAAGTCGGCGATCCCCTACCGAGGCATCACCTCTCCGGAGCTACGAGGCCTGCTGAGACCGCTGTTCGCCGATCCCGCGCTCGCTCCGGCCACCCGGATCGAGTGGGACGGAGCCGTGCGCACCCTGTGGGACCTGCCGGCGTACCGCGAGGAGAGGTATGCCGCGATCGCCCTCACCGGACACCGCGCCGCTCGCGCGTGGCAGGACCCGCAGTCGCTCCCGCTGTACCGCCACCTCGTGGAGACGGGAGCGTGGTGGGACCTCGTGGATCCCCTCGCAGCTGACCGGGTCGGCCCCATCCTCCTGCACCACCGGGATGCCGTGACGCCCACCATCCGCGCCTGGGCCGTCGACGAGGATCTCTGGATCCGCCGCGCCGCGATCCTCGCGCAGCTGAAGCACCGGGAGGCCACGGACACCGACCTGCTCGGAGAGGTGCTCGACGCCAACCTCGAGGACTCCCTGCACGGTCGGCAGTTCTTCGTGCGCAAGGCGGTCGGGTGGGCACTGCGCCAACACGCCCGCACGGACCCGCAGTGGGTGCGGGCCTACGTCGACTCGCGAGGCTCCCACCTCGCCGGCCTCTCCAGAAGGGAGGCGCTCAAGCACCTCTGACCCGGCGGCCGGCGGGCCGGGCCCGGGGGCCGCCCGACTCAGCAGTTGACCTTGCTCGGACGGGTCGGTGTCGTGGCGCCAAGGTTGCGGCAGACCCCGATCCCCTTGGCAGCGAGCCCGGACTTCATCGACGACAGCGCCGTGGTGTTGAAACCGTTCCAGTGCATGTGCATGAGCACCGTGTTGCCGGGCTTGGCATAGGTGACGACGTAGCTGACGACCTGCGAGCGGGTCTTCCCCCGCCAGTCGTTGGTGTCGACGTTCCACAGCCAGATCCGCATGCCCTTGGTGGCGAAGGCGTTGCGCACGCGCTCGTTGACCGCGCCGTAGGGCGGGCGGCCGTACGAGGTGACCACACCCGGCGACCCGAGCTGGTAGTAGATCGACGACGTCGAGAGGGTGGTGTAGTCCGGGTGGCTCACCGAGTGGTTGATGACCCAGTGCCCGTACTGGCGGGCGTAGCTGGCGTTGAACCGGCCGGCCGAGATGCAGTTGCCGGTGGGTGCGAGCACCAGCGCGATCCCGAGGTTGCGGGCCCCCACGACCGTCGCCTTGAAGGCGCTCAGGCTCGTGGGGCAGTCGTCGAAGCTGAGGATCACCCGGGACGAGGTGTTCGGCCCGCGGTACACGCTGTAGGCGGTGCCGCCGCCGTTGACGAGGCGGTTCCAGGTGTACGGGCCGACGACGCCGTCGATGGCGAGGTCGAGCCTGGACTGCTGGTACCGACGAACCCCCAGGAGGGTGCCCGGGCCGAACTTCCCGTCGGCGTACGACGTGCCGATGGAGAAGCCCTTCGCGAGCAGGAGGTTCTGGAGGACCTTGACGCAGCTACCCGTGTCGCCGTACCGGAGGGTCGGGCGGCTGGCCACGGGGGTGGACGACGAACACGACTGCACGGCGGCGGCCGCCTCAGGGGCCGGGGCCACGACGAGGAGGCCGAGGGCGAGGAGGATGGCGGCCAGGAAGCCAGTTCGGCGGGTTGCTCGATGAATTCTCATCGTGCTCTCCCTTGAGCGGTGGAGGGGATACCCTCGGCTCCAATTCTACTCCCCCACACCGGAAAAGGCTTCGGTCCACGGGGCGCTGCGACGCGGCTCACGTCGTGGCTGACGCCGTGGCGACGCGGCCGTCCGGCGGGGCCAGGTCCCAGAGCGCCGGCCCCACGCCCCCGCGCGGGGGCCGGTCTGGAACAGTGCCTGCCGTGAGCGAGACCGCCCCGAGCCAGCACCGCGAGGTGCTCAGGCTCGCCGTTCCGGCCTTCCTGGCCCTCGTCGCCGAGCCGCTCTTCCTGCTCACCGACGCCGCGATCGTCGGGCGCCTCGGGGTGGCACCCCTTGCCGGCCTCGGCGTCGCGAGCGCGGTGCTGCTCACCGCCGCCAACGTGTTCGTCTTCCTCGCCTACGGGACGACGGCCGTGGTGGCGCGCCAGCTCGGGGCGGGGTCGCTCCCGGGCGCCCTGTCGGCCGGCATCGACGGCACGTGGCTGGGCATCGGCCTCGGGGCGGTCACCGCAGGCGCCGTGGCGCTGTTCGCCGACCCGGTCGTCCGGCTGTTCGGGGCCTCGGAGGCCGCCCTCGAGCAGGCGGTCACGTACCTGCGGATCTCGGCGCTCGGCATCCCCGCGATGCTGGTGGTCCTGGCCACGACGGGTGTGCTCCGTGGCCTGCAGGACACCCGCACCCCGCTCGTGGCCGCGGTCGCGGGGTTCGGCCTCAACGCCGTCCTCAACGTGTGGTTCGTCCACGGACTGGGCTGGGGGATCGCCGGCTCGGCGTGGGGCACGGTCATCGCGCAGACCGGCATGGCGACCGCCCTCGTCGTCGTGCTCGTGAGGTATGCCGGGCGCGCGTCGGTCCCGCTGCGCGCCCACCCCGGCCGGGTCCTGGCTGCGGCGCGCGGCGGCATCCCGCTCCTCGTCCGGACTCTGGCCCTGCGGGCGGACGTGCCGCTCGCGGCATACCAGGTGACCGCGACCATCTGGACCTTCCTCGCCTTCGCCCTCGACGCCCTCGCCATCGCGGCACAGGCCATCACCGGCAAGACGCTCGGAGCCGGTGAGGTCGAGCGCACCCGCGAGGCCACGGCTCTCGTGCTGCGGTGGGGGGTCGTCGTCGGCATCGTCCTCGGCACGCTCGTCCTCCTCCTCCGACCCGTCATCGGACCGCTGTTCACGCACGACCCGGCGGTGCAGGCCGCCATCGCCGGTGGTCTCGTCGTCGTGGCCCTGGGCCAGCCGCTCTCGGGCTTCGTCTTCGTCATCGACGGCGTCCTCATCGGCGCCGGGGACGGCCGGTGGCTGGCGTGGGGGATGCTGGCGACCCTCGTGGCCTACCTCCCGGTGGTGATCGCGGTCCACGCAGCCGGCGACTGGTTGCTCGAGGGCGGCACGACGAAGGGCCAGGTCAACGCCCTCACCTGGTTGTGGATCGCCTTCACCGTCTTCATGGCCGTTCGGGCGACGCTGATGTGGGCTCGCGTGCGTACCGACCGGTGGATGGTCACCGGCGCCACGCGATGACCTTGAAGGACCGGCACGACGGCGGGACTCGCCCGCCGGGGTGGGCCAAGCCCGTGGCGTGACGACACGCACTGGACCCCACGGCCCGAACGGCCGTGGGGTCCAGTGATCGGACAGGTGGGGTTACGGAGTCACGGAACCCACGAGGACCGATCCGGTGCCGAGGACGGCGCCGGCGGTCGAGACGACCTTCATCTCGCCGAACAGCTGTCGGCCGGCCGCCGGAGCGGACTTCGCCGTGACGGTACCGGCCACCGTGGTGGTCTCACCCACACCGAGCTCCACGGTCGTGTCCGGTGTGCCGAGCGCCCCGAGTGCGTCCCAGAAGAAGACGTCGAGGTAGTCGTACTCCGTGGTGCCGGCGGGCACGGCGTAGCCGGCAACCTGCACCGTGTACGTGCCTGCCGTCGGCTTGGTCAGCGTCACCGACTCCTCCGAGTCGCCGTCGGCGGCCCGGCCCACGATGGTGCCGGCCGCGTTCCGCACGTAGAGGTCGAGGTCCGCACCGAGGTCCGAGGTACGCCCGATCGTCGCTGTGAGACGCTCAGCGCCCTCGGGGACGACCACGGTGAAGGTCTGCGAACCACCGTTGGCGATGGACTTGCGTTCCGAGACAGCGCTGCCGAGGTTGCCACCCTTCGCGGACATCGAGGCGGCACCGAAGGCGTTCGTGACGTTCCACGACACGTTCGCCGGCTGACCGGCCTGGACCTCAGCGAGGGTCTGCACGGCCGGGTCGACCGTGACGCCCTGTGCCGCCACGCTCAGCTGGTACGGGTTGACCAGGCTCGGCGACGTGCGGCGCGCCTCCACCTCGATCTCCCAGATGCCCGGAAGCGGGTTGGCGTAGGCACGGGACGTGCTGTCGCAGCCGGGCGCGCTGAAGTTCGTGTAGCAGACCAGCGATGACGTCGACTCCACGGGGACGCCGTAGGGGTTGATGGCGATCCAGCGGACCTGGTCCTGGCCGGCGATGCCAGCGAGGTTGACCTGGAGCGCCTTGGCACCGGTGGGCACGGTGACGAACAGGCTCTTGGTGAGGTTCCGCTCCACCGTGCCGGAGGTGCTGGTGGCGAACGACGGCCCGGGGATGTCCGTGGACAGCACCACGGTGAGCAGGACCCGGAGGTCCACGACGGCCGTGGCCGGGTCGTCGATCTCGAGGATGGCCGAGTGGACACCCGGGGTGCTGGTGCGCGCCTTGACCGGGATGTCCACGGCCTCCCCCTTGGGCATGGGGCGGCTGGCGGTGGGGAGCGAGAAGGTGCCGTCGTTGCCGACGAGCCGGAGGTTGTGGCTGACCCTGCCCGCGATGCCGGTGGTGCGGGTCGCCCTCACCTCGTACACCTTGTCCTCTCCCGAGGCCTGGCCCCCGTTGGCCGCGTCACAGCGGTTGTAGACGCCGGTCCCCGTGTCAGCGGTGGCGAGGAAGTCCGAGATCGGCGTGCAGACCGGCGCGGACACGGTGTAGTCCCGAGAGACGGGCCGAGTGCTGAGCAGCGCCCAGGTGGCCGGGATGTCGACCTGGCCCGCGCCTTGGGCGATCGCCTCCACACCCTGGACGAAGTCCGCGGAGGTGTACAGGGAGTCACGCAGCTGCCGCGTCGTGACCGTGATGCCGCTGGCCTTGGCCGCGGACAGAAGCAGCGCGACGCCACCCGCCGTCTGCGGGGCAGCCATCGACGTGCCGTTGAACATGGCGTAGCCCGGCGGGAGGCTGTAGCCGGCCTCGGCGACCGGGGAGCCGGCCTGCCACGTGGGGATCGTCGAGATGGCCGAGCCGGGTGCCATGACGTTGGGCTTGAACCCGCCGTCCTCGCGCGGGCCGCGAGAGGAGTAGTTGTGCAGGGTCAGCGGCGTGCTGACCTCCGAGCCGTAGTTGGCGAGCCAGGTCTCCTTGGTGATGGAGGAGCCGACGCTGACGACGTTCGTGGCCACCGACGGGTCACCGATGGTGTTGATGCCGGGACCGCTGTTCCCCGCCGAGATGACGAGCTGGACCCCGTCCGCGATGAGGCTGTCGTAGAGCCTCGCCCGGGCGTTGTTGGCGTCGTTGAGGGCCGGCAGGCCGCCGATCGACATGTTGACGACATCGACGCCACGGTTCTTGACGAGGTCCACCATGCCGTCGGTGAGCGCAACGGTCGTGCACCCGCCGCCCCACGAGCAGGCGCGGCTGGAGACGATCTTGGCGCCCGGTGCCTGCCCGTCGACGGCCCCGCCGAACAGGCCGTTGCCGGCCGCGATGCCGGCGACGTGCGAGCCGTGGGCCGCCTGGACGACGCCGATGCTGACGTAGTCAGCCTTCTGGCCGGGCAGACCGGCCGGAGTCAGGTCGACGTCCTCGCGGTACTCCACGACGAAGGGCATGGACTCGGCGACCGCGGTGGCCGGGTCGTCGACCCCGAAGTGGCCCACGTCGAACTTCTCCTTGTACGGCCGCATCCTCTCGGCCGGCGAGAACGTCTGGTCCTGGTTCACGTCGACCCAGATGTCGTGCGATGCCTCGTCGTAGAGGATGCCCCACCGGTCCGTGGTGTCCCCGTCCCGGTTGAAGTCACCGGCGGCCTCGTCGGCGGCCGCGATGCTCTCGGAGACACGGTTGAACTTGTACGTGCCGGTGGACGGAGCGGTCCACGTGCCGGCGCCCGCCACGGGGAAGGTTGGACCCGTCACCGAGGTCAGCATGGGACGCCAGGATCCGTCGCTCTCGAGGAGCGGGTGGGTGCCGGTGACCCAGTCGACGATCTTGCGCTCACCGGTCGTGGTCTCGCGCAGGGCGGGGTGGTCGAGGTCGACACCCGAGTCGATGACACCGATGGTGATCCCCCGGCCGTCCCAGGCGCTGTGCGCGGTCTTGAACGCGACGGAGCCGATGTCGCGCGTCGGCATGTAGGGGTTGTCGTCGGGAGTGTCCGCCCCCGGGCCGGCCACGGTCGCGCCTGCCGCCGCTCCGGCGCCCAGGTCCTGGGGCTCGGGCAGCGGGATGGACTCGCTGAGGTCGACGGCGACGACGGACGTGGACTTCGCGATCGCGTCGACCCGTCCTGTGGGAACCGTGGCGCTGATGTAGCCGTACCGCTCGCTCACGGTGGCCGTGAAGCCGCCGGCTGCTCTGACGGCCGCCGCCACGGAGTTCGCCGAGCCCTTGGTCGTCGCGAGCATCACCGTCACCCGCTGGTCCCCCTCGGCGCGGGCCTGCGCCAGGAGTGTGCGGTCGTGCGCCCCGAGCTTGTCCTTCTTGTCCTGGGCCTTGAGGCGGCCGGTCTCGGCCTTCGTGGCGGGCGGTGGTTCGGCGGAGGCTGTCGTGCTGACGGCGCCCGTGGCGAGCGCGGCGGCGGCGAGCGAGGCGAGGGCCACGCGCGCGCGTCTGGGGAGTGGTGGTGTCATCGCGGATCCTGTCGCAACAAGGGGGTGGTGGCCGGCCGGTGGGCGTGGCGCGGCGTCAGTGGACCACGCAGGACGCGCCGATCCAGAACCACGAACACGCCCCAGACCAAACTTTTACCTTGGGCCGCCCTCCGCTTTACCAAGGCCCCCACCAGAGGTGTCCGGGCGGTGCCGGCATCCGGTCAGTGGACGCCGACCACGAGCACCGGTCAGGCCTCCAGGACCGCCACCGCTGCTTCGCGCCGAGGGTCACCGGCGGCCTCCAGGGACCCGTCAGCCCGCCGGTATGCCGCCCCGACGCCACCGAAGTACATCTGCAGGGTGCCGTGGTCGACACCGCGCACCCCCGCCGCGTCGACGGCGCTCGCGATGTCCGGGTCGCTCTCGTGGTCGACGACCGTCGAGCCGTCCTCGTCGAACCGCACGTGCAGCCGCGGCGCCTCGATGGCGTGCCGGAGGTCCGCGCCGTGCAGGCAGCCCTGACCCAGCACGAGCATCAGTGCGGTCGTGATCCGGTCGGCGCCCGGGGACCCGATGGCGAGCACCCGGCCGTCGGCGGTGCGCCCCGTGGTGGGCGCCATGTTGGATGCAAGCCGGGTTCCGGGGACCAGCCGGTGGAGCCCCAGCTTGTTGAGCTCCGGCTCGCCGAGGGCGTTGTTGAGGAGCATCCCCGTGCCGGGGACGGTGATGCCGGCACCGTAGCCACTGGACATGGTGACCGCGCAGGCGGTGCCGTCGGCATCGACGACGGAGACGTTCGCCGTGCTCGAGCTCGTGGGGAGGCCGGCCAGCCCGTGGCGGTCCACCGAGAGCAGCAGCTCGTGACCCGCGGCATCCAGGTCCTCGGCGACGTCGTGCACCTGGAGCCGGTAGCTCAGCACGGCGCGCTGGATCTCGATGATGTCCGGCCAGTGCCAGTCCCCGCGACGTCCCAGCTCGCCCAGCATGGCCGCGAGCATCGGGCCGCCGACCGATGGTGGTGGGTTGACCGCGAGGTCCCAGTCACCGACCTTCCTGCGCACGGGTTCCCGGAGGAGCGCGGCGTACTCCGCGAGGTCTCGGTGGGTCACGAGGCCGCCGCGTGCCTCCATGGACTCGACCATCGCCCGACCCACCTCACCGGTGGTGAGCACGGATGCCCCCTGCTCCGCGACGAGGTCGAGCACCTCGGCGAGGGGGTGGTTCGTCACCACGTCCCCCGCCTCGAGCGGGGAGCCGTCGGCCCGGGTGACGACGCCATGGGCCTCGGGGTCGGCACCGAACAGGGGGTCGGCGGTGAAGGCGAGGTACCGCGCCGCCGCCCCGCCGATCGGGTACCCGTCGCGGCAGGCCGCCGCAGCTGGGGCGACGACGTCGCGCCACGGCAGCAGGCCCAGCTCCTCGACCGCGACCTCACAGGCGGTCACCGCGCCGGGCGTCGCCACGGAGCCGTGCCCAGCATGGAGGCGCACCCCACCGCCGTAGTCCGTGACGACCTCCCGGACGCCCGACCCGAACCGGTCGAGCCCGAGTCCGCGGCCGGGCATCTCGACGTTGCCGTCGATGACGACCGGCTCCCCTCCAGCCGCCCATGCGGCCACGAACGCCCCGCCGGCGAGGGAGACGATCCCCGGCTCCGTGCTCATCGCGGCGAGGCCGGCGGCAACGGCGACATCGACCGCGTTGCCGCCTGCACGGGCGACCTGCTGCGCCGCGGCAAGGGACACGGGACCCGTGGCGGCGATGGCCACGGGTGCTCGCATGGAGGGCATCCTGCCACCGCGATTCGCGAGGTAACGTGGCCGCTCATGACGCGTCCGCCCCTGGGGATCATCGCCGGGACGGGGTTCTACGACCTCGCGGCTCTCGAGAACCCCTCCCCGGAGACGATCACCACCGCCTTCGGTGACGCCTGGATCACCCGCGGCACCTGGCACGGCATCCCGGTGGTCTTCCTCACCCGGCACGGCGCAGGCCACTCCGTCCCGCCTCACCTCGTCAACTACCGGGCGAACATCCGGGCCCTCGCCGACCTCGGGGTTCGCGACGTCGTGGCCGTCAACGTCACCGGCAGCATCGACCCCGACCTGAGGGCCGGCGACCTGCTCTGCCTGGAGGACTTCGTCGACTTCACGAGACAGCGCCCGGTCACCTTCTTCGATGGCTCCGGCCCCGAGGGGGTCGTGCACACCGACGTCCTGGAGCCGTACCACCCGGCGGTGCGCCGCGAGATCCTCGACGCCGCCGCCGCGGCCGGCCGGCTGGTCCGCGACGGCGGCGTCTATGCCGCGTTCGAGGGTCCGCGGTTCGAGACGCGGGCGGAGATCCGGCTGGCCCGCCTGGCCGGCGCCGACGTGGCCGGGATGACGGGTGTCCCTGAGGTCACCCTGGCCATCGAGGCGGGCCTGCGGTATGCCGCGATCTCCCTGGTCGTCAACCCCGCCTCGGGCGTCGGCGACAGCGACGAGCCCATCACCATGGACGAGATCACCGAGGTCCTCTCCGCCACCTCCGCCGACGTGCTCGCGGTTCTCGACGAGCTGGTCCACACCCGGGCCACCTTCCCCGACCCCGACGCTGCGACAGAACCCGCCCCATGAGCCGGGTCCGCATCGTGAACGCCGGCTACGTCGTCACGGTCGACGACGCCGACACGATCCTTCTTGACACCACGGTCGTCGTCGAGGACGGCGTCATCACCGAGATCACGCGAGCCGAGGCGGCCGCGAAGGAGGCCGGCGACTCCAGCCGGCTTGCCGATGAGACCGTTCTCGACGCCGGTGGCAAGCTGCTGTTGCCGGGTCTGGTCAACCTCCACACCCACCTCCCGATGACCCTGCTGCGCGGTCTCGCGGAGAACGTCGACCTCCAAGGCTTCCTCACCCGGGTCTGGGCCGCCGAGGGAGCCGTCATGGATCCCGACACGGTCGAGCTGGGGGCCACCCTCGGCGCGATCGAGTCGCTCCTGGGCGGCTGCACGACGCAGCTCGACATGTACTTCCACCACGAGGCCGCCCACCGCGGCGCGGTGGTCGCCGGCAGCCGGCACGTCATCGGCCCGGTCTTCTTCGACGGGCCCGGGCCCGACGGGCTCTCCTGGCAGGAGCGCCTCGACAACCTGCGCACCTGGCCAGGCGTCCTGGACCGGGTCGGCGGCCCCTGCATCCCCGTCGCGGCGATGCCGCACGCCACCTACACCTGCGGACCCGACGGGTTGGCCGAGGTCGTCACCGTGCTCCGCGCGCTCCTCGCCGAGGATCCTCGACCGGGCCTCCTGACCACTCACGTCTCGGAGAACGAGGCCGAGAACGACGGCATCCGCGAGCGCTACGGCGCCTCGCCGACCGAGGTGCTGGCCCGTGCCGGCTGGGTCGAGCCCGACCTCCCCCTCGTCGTCGGCCACGGCGTGCACCTCAGCGAGGGGGACCGGATGCTGCTCGGGGACGCGCACGCTGCTGTGGGGCACTGCCCCGGTTCGAACCTCAAGCTCGCCAGCGGTGCACTTCGCTGGGAGGACGTGCGTTCGAGCGGCATCCGCATCGGTCTCGGCACCGACGGCTGCTCCAGCTCCAACGACCTCGACATGTGGCTCGTGATGCGACAGGCGGCTCTGCTGGCCCGCCTCACGAGTGGGCGGCCGGATGTGGCGAGCGCGGCCGAGGTGCTCCGGGCCTGCACGATCGAGGGTGCGCGCGCCCTCGGTCTGGGCGACCAGATCGGGTCGGTGGAGGTCGGCAAGCGTGCAGATCTCGTGCTCCTCGACCTCCAGGCGCCCCACCTGGCACCCGTTCACGACGTCGAGGCGCTGCTCGTCTTCGCGGCTGGCCGTGGCGACGTCACCGACGTCCTCGTCGACGGCGAGCCGGTGGTCCGCGGGCGGCGCAGCACCCGCGTCGACGTGCCGGCGGTCGTGGCCCGGGCTCGGGAGAGGGGGAAGGCGGCATGGGCGGCGGTGGACGTCTCGTGACGGTGGAGAGCGCGGAGGAGGTCATCGCGCGCCTCGGGATGCAGCCGATCCCCGAGGAGGGCGCGTGGTTCGTGGCAGGGCCGCGGACGCAGCACCTCAACGCGATCACCGTGCTCCTCACCGACGCCCCGGACGGCTTCTCGGCGATGCACCGGCTCGCGATCGACGAGGGGTGGCAGTGGCTCGACGGTTCTCCGGCCGCGCTGCTCCGTCTGCGCCCGGGGGGTTCGGGGGTGCTGAACTACGTCGGCCCACAGGCCCGCCAGTTCCTCGTGCGGCGCGGCACCTGGATGGGCGCCTCGACGCTCGGGAACTGGAGCCTGCTCGCCTGCTGGTGCTCGCCCGCCTTCCGCCCGGAGCACTTCGAGCTCGGGCGACGCGACGAGCTCGTGCGGTCGTACCCCTCGTACGCGTCCGAGATCGCCCTGCTCACCCGCGACGAGCCGGTCGGGCGGATGCGATGAGCGCGCTCGTCACGGGCGCGAGCGGTGGCCTCGGCCGTGCGGTGGCCATCGCCCTGGCAGCCGCCGGCCACGACGTCGGTGTCCACTACCGCAGCGACCACGAGGGGGCGGAGGGGGTGGTCCACGAGGTGCAGGGCATGGGTCGACACGCCGTGGCACTCCATGCGGACCTCGGCGTCGACGAGGGGGACGTCCTCGATGCCGTCTGCGACGACCTCCTCACGCGGTGCCACGACGCTGTCGGTCCGGTGACCGTCGTCGTGCTGAATGCCTTCCCCCAGGACCACCTCGACTGGGATGACCTGGACACCGCCATGTGGGACGCGTTCCACCGCGCAGGTCTGCGCCCCACGACCGCCCTCCTCCACCGCGCCGCCGTGCGTCTGGCACGCGGGGGGGTCGTCGTCGTCATCGGCTCGATCGAGGGACTCCGACCCGCACCGGGGCACACGCCGTATGCCGTCGCGAAGGCGGCGCTGCACCACCTCACCGCCGCGGCGGCCACCGAGCTCGGTCCCCGAGGCATCCGGGTCGTCGCCGTCGCCCCGGGCCTGGTGGCCCGCGAGGGACTGGAGACGGCGTGGCCCGAGGGGGTGGAGCGGTGGCGGAAGGCATCCGCCCTCGGCCGTCCCGTGACGGCGGAGGAGGTGGCGGCGACCGTCGCCTTCCTCGCCTCACCCGCCGCATCCGGCATCACGGGCACCACCATCCCCGTGGATGCCGGGTGGTCGGCCTCACCCGGTTGGTGACTGTCGCCAGTCCGGCGGTGTGCATCTCGTCACGACGCCCCTCTGGCGAGGTCACAACCCGGCAACGACACTCAGGGGGCCCACCGTGTGGAGCACCGACGCCGTAACATCGCCCCGTCTCACCCGATCTCCAAGGAGAACTTCATGAAGTCCACGCGTTACCTGGTCGCAGCGCCGGCGGCGCTCGCCCTGGCCCTGGCCGGCTGTGGCGGCAGCACCGGCACCACCGACACCCCGGCCGCCTCCGGTGCCTCCTCCGCGGCAGGTGCGCCCGCCGACGACTCGAACTGCGCCGATGCCGAGGTGTTCTGCATCGGTCTCGTCACCGACACCGGCAAGGTGGACGACAAGTCGTTCAACCAGTCCGCCCACGAGGGCGCGCAAGCGGCCGCCGAGGAGACCCAGGGCTTCTACAAGTACGTCGAGACCCAGGACGCCAAGGACTACGCCTCCAACATCGCGCAGTTCACGAACAAGAAGTACGACGTCCTCATCACCGTCGGCTTCCTCATGACCGACGCCACCGCTCAGGCCGCCGCCGAGAACCCGCAGACCCGGTTCATCGGTGTCGACCAGGGCTACGACGCGAAGAAGGTCACCGTCAAGAACGTCACCGGCCTCATCTTCCCCGAGGACCAGGCGGGCTACGGCGCCGGCTACCTCGCGGGCCTGATGACCAAGACCAACAAGCTCGGCCAGGTCCTCGGCCTCCAGATCCCGCCGGTCGAGAAGTTCGCCAAGGGCTTCGAGGCGGGCGCCAAGGCGGCCAACCCGGCCGTCAGCGTGACGACGGTCTACCACCCCGCTGCCGACAACGCCTTCAACGACCCGGTATGGGGCGCGGGCGAGGCGAAGAAGCAGCTCGCCCAGGGTGCGGACGTCATCTTCGGCGCCGGCGGCAACACCGGCAACGGTGCTCTCCAGGAGGTCGCGAAGACCGCCGGTGCGGGCACGGACAAGTTCTGCATCGGTGTCGACACGGACCAGTGGGACACCGTTCCCGCCGCCCAGCCGTGCCTCGTCACCTCGGCGATGAAGCTCATCAACGAGGGCGTCACGGACACGGTCGTCCAGGCCAAGGACGGGGACTTCACCGAGCTCCAGACGCTGGGCAAGGCCGGCCTCGCCCCGTACCACGACTTCGAGTCGGTCGTCCCCGCGGACGTCAAGGCGAAGGTGGACGAGGTCGTCAAGCAGATGGAGGCCGGCACGCTGAAGACCGGCGTCACGCTCTGACACCGGGACGTCCGGGCCACGCCGACGCGTGACCCGACCACCTCGAGACTGGGGGCGGGCACCCACCCGGGTGCCCGCCCCCAGCGCGTCGTCGCCGAGGCGGCGTGGCCCTTTTGCCCCGGGCCACGACACGCAACACTGTGGGCACCGACCGACATTGGAGTCACATGTCCGAGACACCCACGGTGGCCGAGCAGGCTGCGCCTCCGCCGGCCAAGGCGCCACCGCCGGCCGAACAGCGCCCCGCCCAGCCACTGGCGTACCTGCTCGGCCACCAGAGTGGCGTCGTCATCGTCGTGGCACTCGTCATCGCCCTCCTCGTCGGCGCGGCCCTGATCCGCTACCAGGGCGTCAACCCGTGGTACGCGTACGAGACGCTGCTCCGTGAGGCGTTGTTCGTCCCGGGCGGCCTGACCCGGACGCTGCAGAAGACGGCCCCCCTCGTGCTGACCGGCCTCGCGGTCGTCCTCCCGCTGCGGGTCGGCCTGTTCAACATCGGCGGTCAGGGGCAGCTCGTCTTCGGCGCCATGTTCGGTGCATGGGTCGCGTATGCCGCGGGCGGCGCCGGCTTCCTGGGCGCCGTCCTCGGCATGGTGGCGGGAGCCCTCGCCGGCGCGTTCATCGGCTTCATCGCCGGCATCCTCAAGGCGACCCGTGGGGTGCACGAGGTCATCACGACGATCATGCTCAACTACATCGCCGCAGGTGTGACCTGGTGGCTCGTCATCGGCCCGCTCGAGGCCGAGTCCTCGAAGACCAGCGGCATCCCGCAGACCGAGCTGATCCCGGAGGCGTCCCGGGTCGGCGCGGCGGCCGGCATCCCCATCGGCTTCGTCTTCGCAGTGCTCCTGGCGGTGCTGTGCTGGTGGATGCTGGGCCGCACGACGCTCGGGTTCCGCTTCAACACGGTGGGTGCCAACAAGCACGCGGCGGGCTACGCCGGGATCTCGATCAGCCGCATCGTCACCCTGTCGATGATCTTCGGCGGTGGGCTCGCCGGTCTGGCGGGTGCCCTCGAGGCGATGGGCACGCTCCACCGGTTCGAGCCGGCCATCGGCGGCACCCTCGGCTTCGACGGCATCACCATCGCCCTCCTGGCCCGGGCCAACCCCCTCGCCACCATCCCCGCGGCCTTCCTCGTGGGAGTGCTGCGAACCGGTGCCCCCGGGCTGCAGTTCGCGACGGGCATCGCCCCCGAGGTCGTCGACCTGCTCCTCGCGATCATCCTGCTCATGGTCTCGATCCCCGTGCTCGGCAAGTGGATCTTCCGGAGCCGGGCCGACAAGGTGACCGCCGCCTCGACGAGCTGGGGCAGCTGACATGACGACGTCGTGGCTCACCAAGAACCGCACCAACGTGGTCGTCGGGGCGGTCGTGCTCGTCGCGGCCTACATCTTCTACTACGCCCAGAACGACATCGCCCCGAGCATGTACGCCTCCGCCTGGGGCTACGCCATCCCGCTCGTCCTCGCCGCCCTCGTCGGCGTCATCGGCGAGCGCTCGGGAGTCGTCAACATCGGCATCGAGGGCCAGATGCTCGTCGCCGCCTTCGCTGGGTTCTTCGCGGCGGCGTACAGCGGGTCCCTCCTCGTCGGAGTCCTCGCGGGCATCGGCAGCGGCCTGATCCTCGGCGGCTTCCTCGCCTGGACGAGCGTCAAGTGGCGGATGGACCAGATCATCGCCGGTGTCGTGCTCAACATCGTCGCCACGGGCATCACGTCCTTCTACTACACACCGGGCCAGGTGCTTCCGGGCTTGATGCCGAGCTTCGACGTGCCGGTGCTCTCCAGCATCCCGCTCATCGGCGACGTCTTCTTCACCGGGACGAGCATCTTCGCGACGCTGGCCATCCTCGCGGCGATCGGCGTCCACATCGCCCTGTTCCACTCGAGGTGGGGCCTGCGCACGCGTGCCGTGGGGGAGTACCCCTCGGCGGCCGACACGGCCGGCATCAACGTCGAGTGGCTGCGGATCGTCAACGTGACCCTCGCCGGCTCCCTGGCCGGGTGCGCCGGGGTCTACCTCTCCATGGACGCGTCGTCGTCGTTCGAGCGCGGCATGGTGGCCGGTCGAGGCTTCCTGGCCCTCGCGATCATGATCATGGGGGCTTGGCGGCCGCTGCGCGCGTTCGTCATGGCGATCTTCTTCGGGTTCATCAACGCGGTGGCGTCCCAGCTCCAGCAGAGCGGGAACATCGACCTTCCACCGCAGCTCACCGGCACGCTGCCGTTCGTCGTGACGATCATCGTCCTCGCCGTGGCCGCCGGCAGGGTCCGGGCGCCGGCCGCGGTCGGGCAGCCATACGTCAAGGGAGACCAGTGATGCCCGAAGAGATCGAGTACGACCCTCGCCCGGCACCCGCGGACACCCGACCCGACCACCTCGAGGCCATCGCGACGACGGATGCCGTCCGCGAGCTGCCGCCGGAGATATCCGGCTTCGGCGAAGGTGTCGTCGGCGAGGTGGTGCTCGACATCACCGGCCTGTCCAAGAGCTTCGGCCGGGTCAGGGCCAACCGCGACATCAGCTTCACCGTCCGTCGCGGCGAGATCGTCGCCCTGCTCGGTGAGAACGGGGCGGGGAAGTCGACCCTCGTCAACCAGATCTTCGGCCTCATCACCCCGGATGCCGGCACGGTGAGCGTCCAGGGCGACACCACGCCGATCTCGGGCCCGCACGACGCGATCCGGCGCGGCATCGGCATGGTCCACCAGCACTTCCAGCTCGTCCCGGTGATGACCGTCGCCGAGAACATGATGCTGGGCCACGAGCCGACCCGGGCCGGGGCCATGCTCGACATCGAGAGCGCCCGCGAGATGGTGCGCACGCTCGCCGCGAAGCACCGGCTGGCCGTGGACCCCGACGCCGAGGTCGAGGACCTGCCGGTCGGCACCCAGCAGCGCGTCGAGATCCTCAAGGCCCTCTCGCGCAAGGTCGACCTGCTCATCCTCGACGAGCCGACCGCGGTCCTCACCCCCCAGGAGACCGACGAGCTGCTCGGCGTCATGAAGGAGCTGGCGGCCTCCGGCACCTCGATCGTCTTCATCACCCACAAGCTGCGCGAGGTGCTCGCGGTCTCGGACCGGGTCTACGTCCTTCGCCAGGGCACCGTCTGCGGCGAGGTCGAGACGAAGAACACCGACGCCCGCGAGCTCGCCACCCTCATGGTGGGCCGCGAGGTCGTCCTGTCCATCGACAAGGAGGAGGCGACGCCGGGCGAGACCGTCCTGGCCATCGAGGACCTCCACGTCAAGGACGACCGCGACCTGCCCGCGGTCAACGGCTTCAGCCTCGAGGTGAGGGCCGGCGAGATCGTCGGTGTCGCCGGCGTGGAGGGCAACGGCCAGCGCGAGCTCGTCGAGGCCCTCGCCGGGATGCGCAAGGTGGTCTCGGGCAGCATGCGGCTGGGTGACCTGGACCTCACCAAGGCCAACCCCCACCAGACGCACCACGCCGGGGTCGGCCACATCCCGGAGGACCGCGAGAAGCACGGGCTCGTCGCGGCATACTCCATCGCCGACAACCTCGTGCTCAACGAGTTCGACCAGCCGCCCTACGCCAAGAGCGGCGTGCGGCAGTTCGACGCCGTCCGCGAGTACGCCGAGAAGGTGCGGGCGGAGTTCGACATCCGCTCCTCGAGCGTCGGACAGACTGCGGCCTCGCTCTCCGGTGGCAACAAGCAGAAGGTCGTCGTCGCGCGCGAGATGTCGTTCACGCCGAAGCTGCTCATGGCGGCGCAGCCCACCCGTGGCGTCGACGTGGGGTCGATCGAGTTCATCCACCGCCGCATCGTCGACGCCCGCGACGCTGGTGCGGGCGTGCTGCTTGTGTCCGCCGAGCTCGACGAGATCCTGTCGCTCGCCGACCGCGTCGCGGTGGTCCACGGCGGCAAGGTCGTCGCCGAGATGGCCTGCGTCAGCGCCGACCGCACCGAGATCGGCCGACTCATGGCGGGGGACCACTGACGAGCCGTCGCCACAGCGGGCCACCAGGTCCCTTCGGGCACACCTCCTCGCGGGCGGATGCACAACAGATGGCGGACCCCCGCCCGGAGGGGTCAGCGGATGGGTGCCAGACGCGCGCTCCACCGCCCCCTTGGCACCCCTCAACCCGCGCGACACCAGGACCCGAGGTGCCAGACGCCGCTCCAACGCCCCCTTGGCACCCCTGACCTGCGCGACATCCGCATCCGAGGTGCCAGACGCGCGTCCCACCGCCCCCTTGGCACCCCACCGGGAGCACCCAGCCGATACAGGGGTGCCAGACGCGCGCTCCACCGCCCCCTTGGCACCTCACTCGGAGCACCCACCAGCACCCATCGCGCGCTGAGACGAACCTGTGGTTACGTTTTCGTAGGTTACGGTCACGTAGGTTACGCTCGGGTACGTGAGTGCACCTGCTGTCGCCCGACCAGGCCCCGCCCCTGGGGTGACCCGTCCGCGCCTGGGCGCCCCCACGGCACCCGGCCCGGTCCGCACTCTCCTGCGCAGCGGCCGCCGGGTCGCCGAGCTGCTCGCGACACCCCTCGTCCCCGAGGACTACCTCGACCTCCTGGACCCGCTCCGCTCCGGCGCCGACCTCCGAGGCCGGATCGTCGAGATCCGCCCAGAGACCGCCGACGCCGTCACCGTGGTGATCCGCCCCGGCCGCGGGTGGCTGGGACACGTGCCCGGTCAGTACATCCGGGTCGGGATCGACATCGACGGCGTCCGCCACTGGCGCGCCTACAGCCTGACCCACCGCGCGGACGGTTCGCCGGCCGCCGGCATCCCGAAGGACTGCATCGCCATCACGACCAAGGCGATCCCCGACGGCAAGGTCTCCACCCACCTCGTGCGTGAGGCGCGCGCCGGCACCCTCGTCATGCTCGACCAGGCGACCGGGGACTTCACCATCCCCAGCCCGGCCCCCGCGAAGGTCCTCTTCCTCACCGCCGGCAGCGGTGTCACGCCCGTCATAGGGATGCTGCGCAACCACCTCGGCGAGCTCGCGGACGTCGCCCAGGTGCACTGCTCGCCCACCGCCGGGGACGTCATCTTCGCGCGGGAGCTCGAGGCGTATGCCGCAAGCGGTCGCCTCGCGCTCTCGGTCAACCTCGACGACGAGCACGGGGTCCTCGACCTCGCGCGACTCGACCTCCTCGTGCCCGACTGGCGCGAGCGCGAGACGTGGACCTGTGGCCCCACCGGCCTGCTCGATGCCGCGGAGAGGCACTGGGCCGACGCCGGCGTCGCCGACCGCCTGCACACCGAGCGGTTCCGTCCGACGGTGGTGGAGCCGGGCGAGGGCGGCGAGATCACCTTCCTCACCAGCGACGTGACCGTGGACGCCGACGGCAGCACCCCGATCCTCGACGCCGGCGAGGAGGCCGGCGTGCTCATGCCGAGCGGATGCCGGATGGGCATCTGCTTCGGCTGCGTCGTCACGATGCGACAGGGCGCGGTGCGCGACCTGCGCACCGGGGACATCACCCTCGTCGAGCCCGGCGACGAGCTGCCCGTGCAGACCTGCGTCAACGCCGTCGCCGGCTCGTGTGACATCGAGCTCTAGAACCCGCACAAGCCCCACGACCGACTCCTCGAGCGAGACCGGAAGGACTTCCCCCATGACCCTCGCCCCAGAACGCCGAGCCATCTCCCCCACCGAGGCGCACCACAGTGGCGCCCAGCACGCGTCGAGCAAGCCCTCCGGGATCAACCCCCGCCTGTCGGTGACGAGTGACACCGTCCGGCCGCCGCGGCCGGCATACAAGAAGTCGGGCCGGCCCAATGCGGATGCCCACCTCACCCCCGAGGACATCGAGGCGATCGGCGTCGAGCTCGACGCCCTCCGCAAGGAGGTCATGGACAGCCGCGGCGCCCGTGACGCCGCGTACATCCGCAAGGTCATCGCGACCCAGCGCTACCTCGAGATGGGCAGCCGGGCGCTGCTCCTCTTCTCCGGCGTCAAGGTCAAGGGCGTTCGACCGGCCTGGTGGCTGGGAACGGCCGGCCTCTCGGTCGCCAAGATCCTCGAGAACATGGAGATCGGCCACAACGTCATGCACGGTCAGTGGGACTGGATGCGTGACCCCAAGATCCACTCGACGGCGTGGGAGTGGGACAACGCGAGCCCCTCCTCGCAGTGGAAGCACAGCCACAACGAGATCCACCACACCTTCACGAACGTCCTCGGCCGTGACAACGACCTGGGCTACGGCATCCTGCGCGTCGACGAGGACCAGAAGTGGAACCTCTTCTTCCTCTTCCAGCCGATCTGGCACGTCGGCAACGCCCTCCTCTTCGAGTACTCCATCGCCGCCTACGACCTCGAGCTCGGCCGCTACGTCGCGACGAAGAAGCGGATGAGCGAGGACGAGAAGGCGAAGTTCAGGAGCGACGCCAAGGAGGTCGTCGACAAGATCAAGCGCCAGGCGACCAAGGACTACGTCGTCCACCCCGTCCTCTCGGCCGCGACCGGCTCGTCCCGCACGACGCTCACCGCCAACGTCGTGGCCAACCTCGTCCGCAACGTGTGGACGAACACCGTGATCATCTGCGGTCACTTCCCGCCAGGGATCGCCACCTTCGAGAAGACGTCCATCGAGGGCGAGACCCGTGGGGAGTGGTACGTCCGGCAGATGCTCGGCTCGGGCAACATCAGCGGCTCCAAGGCCATGCACGTGATGACCGGCAACCTCAGCCACCAGCGCATCCGGGACCTCATGGAGCGCTACGACCTCCCCTACGTCACCGGCAGCCTCGGCAAGCAGGCGGCGTCGGTCTACTGGAAGGTCGTCGAGCTCTCACTGCCCAACAAGGTGGAGGGCCGCCGGCGCCGGGACATCGTGCGGCTCGCGGCGAAGAAGGCCTGGCGGAAGAAGTCGCTCGGCCGCTTCTGAGCGGGATCCGCCCGGGTGGGCCGGGTCGCCTAACCTCTGCTAGGAGGGGTTGGTTCCCAGGACCACACGGTGCACCCCTGTGGTCCGTGCGCGAACCTCTGCCAGCAGAGGTTCGCGCATGACGGATGCCGGGAGGTCGGGTGGAGCTGCTCGGTGGCTCCCTCGCCGGTGCGGCCCTCATGGCCACCGCGGCCCTGCTCATCGGTTTCTCCAAGACGGCGATCGGCGGCCTGGCGGTCATCGCCGTGGCCATCTTCGCGACCCTGCTCCCTGCCCGCGAGTCCACGGCCGCAATCCTGGCGGTCCTCATCGTGGGGGACGTCATCGCCTGCTGGCGCTACCGGCGCGACCCCGACTGGTCGCTGATCCGGCGGCTGCTCCCGGCGGTCCTGCCGGGCCTCGTGCTCGGCACGCTGTTCCTCCGCGTCGTCGACGACACCACGCTGCGCCGCTCGATCGGCGCCGTGCTCCTCGTCCTGCTGCTCCTCCAGCTGGCGGTGAAGGCCCGCACCTCGGAGGGAGAGACCTCGCAGGTGCACCGGCATCCGGTCGCGGCCTGGACGGCTGGCACGGGCATGGGCTTCACCACGATGACGGCCAACGCCGCCGGCGCCGTCATGACCCTCTACCTGTCGGCCGCCGGTGTCGACAAGCGCCGCTTCGTCGGCACGAGCGCCTGGTTCTTCCTCATCGTCAACCTCGTGAAGGTGCCGTTCTCGGTGGCCCTCGGCCTCATGCACGTCGACGACGCCACGCGCGCGGCCCTGCTCGCGCCCGCAGTCCTCGCCGGCGGACTGCTCGGCTATGCGACCGTGCAGGTGATCAGCCAACGGACCTTCGACCTGGCGGTGCTGCTCGCCTCGGCGCTGTCGGCCGCCGTCCTGCTCCTCGGCTGACCACGCCCAGCCGGACACCGGATCAGGGCATCGGGAGCCGTGCGGTTAGCGTGGGCGGCATGGGCCGGCATCCGTATGCCGTGGTCGGCGGCGGTCCCGCGGCCGGTGCGGCCGCGCGCGCCCTGGCGGCAGCTGGAGCCGATGTCGTGCTGCTCACTGCCGAGGACCGGCCACCCTACGACCGAACGGTCCTGTCGACCGAGGTCCTCCTCCACCCCGGTGCGTCCGTGCCGGAGGTGTGGCCGGCGGCCGCCGACTGGCGGGCCCGCATCCAGGTGCGCACTGGCACCGAGGTCGTCGGGCTGGACCCCGAGGCCAGGACCCTCACCACGGCGCACGGCGACTCACTCACGTATGCCACGGCGCTGCTCGCTCCCGGTGCCGAGCCACGCCGTCTGTCCGTGTCCGGCTCCGAGGGGCCGAGCATCCACTACCTGCGCGACGTGGCGGACGCCCTGGCCATCTCGCACACCTTCGGCCGGGCACGGCGCCTGGTCGTCGTCGGCGGCGGGGTCATCGGGCTCGAGGTCGCGGCCGCGGCGGCGATGCGGGGGGTCGATGTCGAGGTCGTCGAGGCGCGGGCGCGCGTGCTCGGCCGCGGCGTGCCCGCGCCGATCGCCGCGTGGATCGTCGCCCTCCACGAGCGGCACGGCGTCCGGATCCGCACGGGCGCCGCCCCGGATGCCGTCCAGCGGTCCCCTGATGGCGCCGTCAGCGGCGTCCGGCTCATCGACGGGACGGTGTTGCCCGCAGATGCGGTCGTCGTGGGAATCGGGATCGAGCCCCGTGAGCACCTGGCCCACGCTGCCGGACTCGCCTGTGACGACGGCATCCTCGTCGACGCGTCGGGGCGGACCTCGCACCCCGCGGTGTTCGCGGCGGGCGACGCTGTGCGGATGCGACGCACCGGCGAGTCGCTCGGCATCCGGCTGGAGTCGTTCTCGGCCGCCGGGCGACAGGGCGAGGTGGCGGCGCACACGATGCTGGGGCGCCATGACAGCTTCACCGACGTGCCGTGGTGGTGGTCGGACCAGTACGACGCGACGCTCCACTCGACGGGCGTGGCGACACCGAACGCCCGGGAGGTGCTCGTCGGCACTCCCGAGGCGCCACTGGTGCTCTCCCTGGTCGGCGAACGGCTCGTCGCCGCCGGTGGGGTGGGCCACGGGCCGGGGATCGCCCGGCCCGTGCGCGCTGCGGGACGCGTCATCGCTGCCGGCGGCCGGGTCGACCTCCGGGAGCTGCGCACCTCCGGCGGTGACCCGGCCTCCCTCGCGGCGGCCTTCCGAGCCGCCGCTCGAGCCTCGGCCTGAACCGACCCCGCCCGGTCGAGGTCCTCGCGGCGGGCGGGTCAGGTGTTCTGCGGGAAGCCGAGCTCGATGCCGCCGTGGCTCGGGTCGAGCCAGCGCGAGGTGACGACCTTGCCACGGGTGAAGAAGCTCACGCCCTCGACGCCGTGTGCGTGGCTGTCGCCGAAGAGGGAGCTCTTCCACCCCCCGAAGGAGTAGTAGGCCATGGGCACGGGAATCGGCACGTTGATGCCGACCATGCCGACCTCGACCTCGTTCTGGAACCGGCGGGCGGCGCCTCCGTCGTTCGTGAAGATGGCCGTGCCGTTGCCGTACGGGTTCTCGTTGATCATCCTCAGGCCGTCGTCGTAGGACGAGACGCGCACGACGGAGAGCACCGGGCCGAAGATCTCGTCCCGGTAGACCGACATCTCCGGCGTCACGTGGTCGAAGAGCGTCGGCCGGAGGAAGAAGCCGTCCCCGTCGGCGTCCACGTCACCCTCCCGGCCGTCGACGACGAGCGTCGCGCCCTCCTCGGTGCCGGCGTCGAGGTACGAGGTGACCTTGTCCCGGTGCTGCGCGGTGACGAGCGGCCCCATGTCGCACGTGCGGGACCCGTCCCCGGTGACGAGCTTGCCCATCCGGTCGGTGATCTTGCTGACGAGCTCGTCGGCGATCGGCTCGACCGCGAGGAGCGCCGAGATGGCCATGCACCGCTCACCGGCGGACCCGAAGCCGGCGTTGATCGCCGCGTCGGCGGCGAGGTCGAGGTCGGCGTCGGGGAGGACCAGCATGTGGTTCTTCGCGCCGCCGAGGGCCTGCACCCGCTTGCCGTGGGATGTGCCGGTCTCGTAGACGTACCGCGCGATCGGGGTGGACCCGACGAAGGAGACCGCCTTGACGTCGGGGTGGGTCAGCAGCGCGTCGACGGCCTCCTTGTCGCCGTGGACGACGTGAAGGACGCCGTCCGGCAGGCCGGCCTCCTTCCACAGCGCGGCGACGGCGTTGACCGCTGAGGGGTCCTTCTCGCTGGGCTTGATGACGACGGCGTTGCCACAGGCGATCGCGATCGGGACGAACCAGAGCGGCACCATGGCAGGGAAGTTGAACGGGCTGATGACCGCGACGACGCCCAGGCTCTGCCGGATCGAGTAGACGTCCACCTTGGTGGAGACGTTCTCCGAGAAGCCGCCCTTGAGCAGGTGCGGGATGCCGCACGCGAACTCCGCGACCTCGAGGCCACGGGTCACCTCGCCCACCGCGTCCGAGAGGACCTTGCCGTGCTCGGCGGTGATGAGGGCGCCGATCTCGGCCTTGCGCTCGTTGAGCAGCTCGCGGAAGCGGAAGAGGACTTGGGTGCGCTGGGTGAGGGAGGCGCGCTGCCAGGACGCCTCCCACGCGGTCCTCGCCGAGGTGACGACCTCGTCGACGAGCTCGGCGGAGGCCAGGTCGAGGTCGCCGGTGTGCTCACCGGTGGCCGGGTTGAACACCGGGCTCGTCCGCTCGGCGGTGCCCGTCCAGGGACTGCCGCCGACGAGGTGGGTGATGCGGGTCGGGGTCGTGGTCACGGTTATCGGTCCTTGTCGTGCGTTCGGGTGGTTTCAGTGTGTCAGAGCGCATGTGGTTGTGGAATGCGTGTCGTGATGCCGGGACACACGATGAATCAGTGCGCATCGGCATACAGGCCGGGCCGGTCGGGAAGGCGCACCGGCACCGGGCGGCCGGAGGCCAGCGAGGCCATTCCGGCGGTGCTCACCACGGTCGCGGCGTAGCCGTCCCACGCGGACGGGCCGACGGCGGTGCCGGCCCGCACGGCATCCGCCCAGGCCTGCACCTCGATGTCGTAGGCGCGGGCGAAGCGAGCCCGGTAGTCGTCCGGCACGAGGCCACCCCACGTACCCCCGCGCGGCCCGACGCCGGTGGCTTGCACGCCGCTCGACGCCAGCCCGGCGGTCAGGCTGCCGCACTCGGCGACCGCCTCGAAGCGCACCTCGTAGCCCACCTGGCTGTTGATGAAGACCTCGTTCGTCACGAGACCACCGCCGGACATCCGGAAGACGGCCACCTGCGGGTCGACCACGCCGTCCCCGGCGTGCGCGGTGGGCGCAGGCGACAGGACGGTGACCTCCACCACCTCCTCGCCGAAGAGGAACCGGGACGCGTCGACCTCGTGGACGAGGCTGTCCCGGACGATCATCTCCGATCGGAACCCGGTGTTGGGGGCCGAACGGTTGCGGTGGACATTGTGGAGGAGGAGCAGGCGCCCGTGCTCGCCGGAGGCGAGGGCAGCCTTGACCTCGGCGTACTCCGGGTCGAAACGTCGCATGAAGCCCACCGTGACGAGCCGCCGGCCGAGCGCTGCCTCGGCCTCCACCAGCCGCAGCGACGCCGCGTCGTCCATGGTCAGCGGCTTCTCGCAGAGCACCGGCTTCTCGTGGTCGAGGCACGCGATGACCTGCTCCTCGTGGACGACCCCCGGGGAGGCGAGGACGACGGCGTCGACGTCGGGTGACGTGACGAGGGACAGCGGATCGTCGTGGACGACCGCCTCCAGCCGTTCCCCGAGCGCCGCGGCCCGGCCGCCGTCGGGATCCGTCACGCCGGCGAGCGTGACCCCGGCCGTGCGGAGGGCGAGCCGCTCGGCGTGGTCGGTGCCCATGGTGCCGACGCCGATGACCCCGACGCGCAGGGGAGGGCGGCTCACGGCAGCCGCTCGTCGGACCCGGACGGAGCGAGGTGGTGACGCTGGTGCTTCTTGGCCTCGGTGTAGGCCGCGGAGGCCGCCTGCGTGCTGTCGAGTGCGGAGACCTGCGCCACGGGAACGTCCCACCATGAGTCGCTGTCCGGGGCGTTCACGCGTGGGTCGGTCTCCACGTGGATGACGACCGGTCCCCCGTCGCGCGGTGCGGCCCTGGCCTCGGCGATCGCGGCGGCGAGGCCCTCGGCGTCCTCTACCTCGATGACCCGGGCGCCGAGGCTGCGCGCGTTGGCCGCGAGGTCGACCGGCAGCATTCCGCCGTCGAGCCTCCCCTGGTCGCCGCGGAACCGGTAGCTCGTGCCGAACCGCTGGGAGCCCAGCCCCTCCGACAGCGAACCGATCGAGTGGAAGCCGTGGTTCTGCACGAGCACGACGACCACCTTGACCCGCTCCTGCACGGCGACGACGAGCTCGGTCGGCATCATGAGGTAGCCCCCGTCGCCGACCATCGCGAAGACGTCCCGCGTGTCGTCGGCGAGCGCCACCCCGAGGGCGCCGGGGATCTCGTACCCCATGCACGAGTACCCGTACTCCACGTGGTAGCCCTTGCGGTCGCGAACCCGCCACATCTTGTGGAGGTCACCGGGCATCGAGCCGGCCGCACAGAGCACGACGTCACGCGGGTCGGTGAGCTCGTTCACCGCGCCCAGCACGGCCGCCTGGGTGAGCAGGCCGGGCGCGAGCCGCTCGGTCACCTCCGGCGGAGGGTCGTAGGCCGTGGCCACCGTCGCGTCCCACTCACCCCAGAGGGTGGTGATGCGCTGGGCGTATGCCGGGGCGACCGTGTGGCCCTCGAGCTCGGTCGTCAGCGCGGCGAGGCCCTCGCGGGCGTCGGCGACGAGTGCCAGCCCGCTGTGCTTGCCGGCGTCGAAGGAGGCGACGTTGAGGCTGACGAAGCGGACGTCGGCGTCGCGGAAGGCGGTGCGTGAGGCGGTCGTGAAGTCGGACCACCGGGTGCCGACCCCCACGACGAGGTCTGCCTCCCGGGCGAGGACGTTGGCCGCGGTGGTTCCGGTCGAGCCCACCGCTCCGACGAGCTGCGGGTGCCCGTGGAGCAGGGAGCCCTTGCCGGCCTGCGTCTCGGCGACAGGGATGCCGGTGGCTGCGGCGAACGCGGCGAGTGCGTCCTCGGCTTCCGAGTAGTGGACCCCGCCACCGGCGACGACGAGGGGCCTGCGGGCCGAGCGAACGGCATCCACCACCGCCTTGACCCGCGACGGTTCGGCCGGTGGACGGGGCACGTGCCACACCCGCTCGGCGAACAGCTCGACCGGCCAGTCGTAGGTCTCCGCCTGCACGTCCTGCGGCAGCGAGATGGTCGCCGCCCCTGTCTCGACGGGGTCCGTCAGCACCCGCATGGCACCCAGCAGCGCGGCGGGCAGCTGCTCGGGGCGGTCCACCTGGTCGTAGAACCTGGACAACGGCCGGAACGCGTCGTTGACGCTGACGTCGGCGGCGTGCGGCAGCTCGAGCTCCTGGAGCACTGGCGTGCTGACCCGGGTCGCGAAGGTGCCGGACGGGAGGAGGAGCACGGGGATCCGGTTGATCGTCGCGAGGGCCGCGCCGGTGAGCATGTTGGTGGAGCCTGGACCGACGGATGCCGTCACGGCCCAGGTGGACAGCCGGTCCCGGTGCTTGGCGAAGCCGACGGCGGTGTGGACCATGGCCTGCTCGTTGCGGCCCAGCACGTAGGGCAGGCGCGGTCGCTCCCCGGCGTCGGTGGCCCGCAGCTCCTCCTCCAGGAGGGCCTGGCCGACCCCCGCGACGTTCCCGTGCCCGAAGATGCCGAGGCACCCGGCGATGAGGCGCCGGCGGTCGCCGTCGCGCTCGCTGAACTGCTGCGCCAGGAAGCGCACGACCGCCTGCGCGACGGTGAGCCGGACGGTGTCGCTCATCGGGGGCCTCCCACGGGCAGTCTCGGGTCGACGTCCTCGTCGGCCCAGGTCTCGCGCACCCAGGCATGGGCCGGGTCGTCGCAGATCCGCCAGGCCCGGTCCGCCCCGGGGCCAGCCATGACGTTGAGGTAGTAGAGGTCCGCGTCGGGGCTGGCGATCGCTGGGCCGTGCCACCCGTGGGGGACGAGCACCACGTCGCCCGTTCCGACCTCGGCGACCACGTCCAGCGGGCGCTCGGCGGTGCCGTAGACCCGGAGGTAGCCGACGGGGTTGGTGCCGCGGGGGTCCGTGGAACGGGTCTCGACGTAGTAGATCTCCTCGAGCGCGGTCTCCTCGCCGGGTCGCTCCTCGTCGTGCTTGTGCGGCGGCCACGAGCTCCAGTTGCCCGCCGGCGTCACGACCTCGCAGACGAGCAGGGAGTCGGCGTCGAGCACGTCCGGCAGGCCCAGGTTGCGCACCTCGCGGCTCGCCCGGCCCGCGCCCCGCAGCTCGACCGGCACCTCGGATGCCGTCAGGTGGCGAAGGGGCTTCGGCTCCGCGTGCTTCGTCGCCGGGGCGCCGCAGAGGGCGATGCGGCCAGGCCCGGGATCCGGTCCCACGAGGGACACCCGCAGGCGTGCGCCGCGGCCGGCGTAGACGGCGTCCGTCGGGCCGTCGAAGACGGAGCCACGGCCGACGAGGGTGATGTCGTGGGCCGTGCCGTCGGCCTCGGTCACCTCGACGCGGAAGGAGCCGGTGAGCGGCACGACGAGCGTCTCCTCGTCCTTGCTGTCGTGGTCGGCGTACCCGCCCTCGCGGCACGCGGCCACCCGCAGGCGGGTGTGCTTCCACCCGGTGACAGGGCCTATCGCGGTCGGGGTGATGGCAACGGGGTACGTCCCGTCGTCCGCGGCACCGAAGGGGCGCACGTACTGTTCGTTGTCCGTGCCCCGCCCGGGGACGCCGAGCCGCGAGCCGCCCCCGAGGTCCGGGCTCATGCCGAGCCACCGTGCACGAGGTCGGCCGCGAGGTCCACGGCCCCGGCCACGTCGCCGTCCGGCGGGTAGAGCAGCGCACGTCCCACGACGAGCCCGCGGACAGCGGGCAGGTCGAGCGCTCGGCCCCACGCGGCATACGTCTGCGCCGGCGCCTCCTGTGGGTCGCCGCCGAGGAGCAGGCTCGGCAGCGTCGTGGCGTCCATGACCCTGGCCAGGTCGTCGACGACCGGCAGCTTGAGCCAGGTGTGGGCGCTCGAGGGGCCCAGTCCGGAGGCCACCTGGACGGCCCGGACCATCGAGTCCGGGTCGAGGAGGTTGTGGACACCGTGCTCGCCGACCACCGACCAGAAGGGCTCGACCATGGCCATCCGGCCGTGGGCGGCCAGCTCGCCGATGGCCTCGGCGCACGCTGCGAGCGTGGACAGGGACCCGGGGTCGCCCAGCGCGATGCGGGTGAGCATCTTGCCGCCGTCGAGCCCCCGCTCCTGGATCTCGCGGGCCGTGTAGGCGGTGAAGCGGTCGTCCAGCTCCCAGGCGGCGCCCTGGAGACCGCCTCGGTTCATCGACCCGACGACGACCTTGCCCTCCAGCGCTCCCAGGAGGAGGAGGTCGTCGAGGACGTCCGGGGTGCCGAGCACGCCGTCGACCCCGGGCCGCTCGAGCGCAGTGACGAGGCGGCCCAGGAGCTCCGACCGGCTCGCCATCGCCATCGGGTCCGATCCGACGGCGAGGGCGCCTCGGGCCGGGTGGTCGGCGGCGAGGAGCAGGAGCCGGCCGTCCTCGGGCAGCATTGGGCGAAGGGCTCGCTCGTCCCATGCCGCGACGATGCGCCCGGGCTCACGCGCGCGGAGCTCGGTGAGGGCGGCCGTGTCCACCTGACGCACCTGCACGGCGGTCACCTCCCGGCCCCGGCCAGCGCGGCGTCGACCTCGTCGGGCGTCGGCATCGCCGTCGAGCACTCGAGCCGACCCGCGACGATGGCCCCGGCCACGTTGGCGAAACGGATGGTGCGCTCGAGGTCCCAGCCCTCGAGGAGTCCGTGGACGAGGGCGCCCCCGAAGGCGTCCCCGGCGCCGAGCCCGTTGACGACCTCCACCGGGAAGGGTTCGACCTCGACCCGCTCGTCGCGGGTGGCCGCGAGGACCCCCCGCGGGCCCTGCTTGACGACGGCCAGGTCGAGTCCCCGGTCCAGGAGGGCGTCGGCGGCCCGCTGGGGGTCGACCTCACCGACCGCGACCTCGCACTCCTGCGCGTTGCCGACGGCGACGGTGACGAGCTCCAGCGCCCGCTCCACCTGGGCGTGTGCCTCCGCCACGTCCGCCCAGAACATCGGCCGGTAGTCGAGGTCGAGCACCGTGTGCCGGGCCCGCCGGCGGGCCACCCACGCCGCGTGGTGTGTGGCGCGAGACGGCTCCTGTGACAGGCCGGTCACCGTCGCCCAGAACACCTCCGCATCGCGGACGAGGTCGAGCGGAACGTCGTCCTCCTGCAGGAGGAGGTCGGGTGCGGTCGGCCATCTGTAGAACCACAGGGGGAAGTCGTCCGGCGGAAAGATCTCGCAGAACGTCACCGGCGTCGGCGGCCCGGCGCCGTCGAGCGCCGAGATGGATGCCGGGTCGACACCGAGTCGCTCCGCCTCCCGGCGCACGTAGCGACCGAACGCGTCGTTCCCGACCTTGGTGACGAGGCGGACGGAGTGCCCGTGGCGGGCGACGGCGACGGCGACGTTCGTCGCGCTCCCCCCGAGGAACTTCTCGAAGGTGCGCACCTCCTCGAGTCCCACCCCGTGCTGGAGGGGATAGATGTCGACCCCCGTTCGCCCCATCGTGACGACCTGCGGCGCGGCGGTCACGGGTTCACCGGAGTGGTCTCGGCGAGGGCGAGGATGTGGGCGACCGAGGCCCGCACGTCGACGACCGGGTCGATGCCCGTCTCGTCCGGCGGGCCACTGAGGACGGTGTCCTGCTCGAGGACGTACCAGCCGGCATACCCTGCGGCCTCCAACGCGCCCACGATCGCCGCGATGTCGACGTCACCCGCTCCCAGGGGCACGTACATCCCGGCCGCGACGGCGTCGGTGTACGTCAGGTCGCCGCGCTGCACCTGGCGGGCCAGGTCCACCCGGACGTCCTTGAGGTGCACGTGACCGATCCGTCCGGGGTGCTGGGCCGCGACGGCCACGGGGTCGCCGCCGCCGATGAGCAGGTGGCCGGTGTCGAGGCACAGGGCGATGCGGCTTCCCGCCAGCACCCGGTCGGTCTCCTCGCCGGACTCGACCATCGTGCCGACGTGGGGGTGCAACGTCGCCAGCAGGCCCTGCGCCGCGGCGGCGTCGGCGATGCGGTCCAGGGAGGCGAGGAGGGTGGCCCACTGCTCGTCGTCGAGCACCGGTCGGGCGTCGTATCCGTCGCCACCTGTTGCTGCGGCGAGGACGACGGTCGAGGCGCCGGCGGCGACCAGCGCGGTCATCGCCTCCTCGACCACGGGCAGCGGGTCGTGCCCGGGGTCATGCAGGACGACTGGGACGAACTGGCCCACTGCCCGGAGGCCGGCGTCGCGCAGGACGGCTGCCTTGGCCTCGGGCGCGTCCGGGAGGAAGCCGTCGGGGCCGAACTCCGTTGCGGCGAGCCCTACCTCGCTCATCTGCCCGAGGACGACCGCTGGATCCAGCTGGTGCCCCCAGCCGGGCACCTCGCACACTCCCCAGGAGATGGGGGCGCCGGCGACACGGACACGCAGGGATGTTGCCGTCGCGGGAGTCATCTGGTGGTCCTTGTCAGGTCGTCGGGATGTCGGAGAGGTCGACCGGCCGGCCGTCGAGCCACGATCGCGTGCACGCCTCGACCACGCGGAAGGCCTCCAGCGCATCGCGCGCGGTGCAGGGGCTCGGTGCCTCACCGCGGGCGACGGCGATGAAGTGGGTGAGCTCGGCGCGGTAGGCCGGCTGGAAGCGGTCCATGAAGGAATCGTGCACCGGCCCCGCGGGGAAGGTCACCCCGTCCTCGAGCGAGGTCAGGGCGAGGGAGTCGTCGAGCCCGACCGCCACCGAGCCCTCGGAGCCGAGTACCTCGAGCCGGACGTCGTGGCCCTGCCCGTGGTAGCGCGTCGTCGACAGCAGGGCCAGGGTCCCGTCGTCGAGCGTCAGCACGGCGGCGCCCGTGTCGACGTCACCCCCGTCGGGGAAGAACGCCTCGCCCTTGGTGCCGCCGACGGCGAACACCCGAGCGACCTCCCGACCGGTGACGAAGCGGAGGACGTCCGCGTCGTGGATCGAGCAGTCGCGGAAGATGCCGCCGGACGTCGGGATGTAGTCGGCGTGCGGTGGACGCCGGTCGCTCGTCGTGGCCCGCACCGTGTGCACGAAGCCGAGGTCGCCCGAGCGCACCGCCTCTCGCGCGCGTCGGTAGCCGGCGTCGAAGCGCCGCTGGAAGCCCACGTGGACCGGCACACCCGACTTCTCGACGGCCCGGACGACGTCGATGGTCTCCGCCAGCGTCGCGGCGACCGGCTTCTCGCAGAACGTCGGGATGCCCCGCGCGACCCCGGCCCGGATGAGCGCTGCGTGGCCCGGGGTCGAGGTGGCGATGACGAGCGCGTCAAGGCCGGCATCCGGGAGGTCCTCGATGGGGACCGCCCGGGCGTGTGGGAGGGCGGAGGCGGCGGCGTCGGCGGTTCCGGCGTCGACGTCGCCGACGACGACCTCCTCCACCCCGTCGAGCGAGGAGAGGGTGGTCGCGTGGAACGCCCCGATGCGCCCCGCGCCGGCCAGTCCGATCCGCATGTGACCTCCTTTGTCCGGACATACTGACATCTCGAAGCCCGCGCTGTACAGTCCCAGTCATGGTCGCAGGCCGGGTGCACGTGCGGATCGACCGCGCCTCGCCCGTTCCACTGTGGCACCAGCTCGCCGAGCAGCTCACCGCGGCGATCCACGAGGGCCGTCTCCAGCCGGGCGACCCGGTCGAGAACGAGGTGGCGCTCGCGGCGCGTCTCTCCCTCTCCCGCCCCACGGTGCGGCGGGCCATGCAGGCCCTCGTGGACCAGGGACTCGTCGTGCGCCGCCGAGGAGTCGGCACCACGGTCGCCAACCGCAAGGTGCACCGGCGTGCGGCCCTTTCCAGCCTTCACGACGACCTGCTGCGGTCCGGCCAGGCCCCCAGCACGACGGTGCTCGACGTGCGCACCGTGCGGGACGCGCGGGCCGCCGCCGCGCTGGACCTTCCCGTCGACACCGACCTGTTGGCCCTCGTCCGGCTGCGGTGTGCCGACGGGGCACCGCTCGCGGTGCTCCACAACTGGCTGCCACCGGCATACGCCGACGTGACGGCCGAGGAGCTCACCGCCGACGGGCTCTACGCGGCCTTGCGCGCTCGCGGCGCCACCCCCGTCGTCGCCTCCCAGAACGTCGGAGCGCGGATGCCGACGCGCGAGGAGCGCCGTCGGCTCGCCATCCGCGGGCAGCAGCCGGTGCTGACGATGACGAGGACGGCGTTCGGGCCGGCCGGCGACGCCATCGAGTTCGGCGACCACTGCTACCGCGCCGAGGACTACTCCCTGGACCTCATGCTCGACGAGCGCTGACGGTTCCCTCGCACCTTCGGGCGGGCGGGAGCCGCCGCGCACTGGCCGGGCTCGGCACCCCGTCGGACGGGACGCCGGACGGCACCTCGGCCGCGCCACCGTAGCCTTGACCCTCGTGACCGAGACGCCGACCACGTCGCTCCCCGAGGCCGACCTCCCCGAGCAGCTGCGGATCCGCCGCGAGAAGCGCGACCGCCTCCTCGACGCCGGCATCCCGGCATACCCCGTGTCGGTCCCGCGCACCCACTCGCTCGGCGAGGTGCGTGAGGGATGGGGGCACCTCGAGCAGGGTGAGGAGACCTCGGACGTCGTGTGCGTCGCCGGCCGCGTCGTCTTCGTGCGGAACACCGGGAAGCTCGCGTTCGCCACGCTCCAGGAGGGTGCGGGCACTCGGCTCCAGGTGATGCTCAGCCTGGCTGAGGTGGGCGAGGAGTCCCTCGCCGCGTGGAAGGCGGATGTCGACCTGGGCGACCACGTCTTCGTGGAGGGCCGGGTGATCAGCTCGCGCCGCGGCGAGCTGTCGGTGCTCGCGAGTCGGTGGGGGATGGCCTCGAAGGCCCTGCGCCCGCTGCCGGTGCTGCACCGCGAGCTCTCCGAGGAGGCCAGGGTGCGCCAGCGCTACGCCGACCTGGTCGTCCGGCAGGAGGCGCGCGACATGGTGCGCACCAAGGCCACCGCCCTGCGCGCGATCCGGGCGGTGCTCGACGCACAGGGTTACGTCGAGGTGGAGACGCCGGTGATCCAGCTCGTCCACGGGGGAGCCGCGGCCCGCCCGTTCCGCACCCACATGAACGCGTTCGACCACGAGATGGTGCTCCGCATCGCGCTGGAGCTCAACCTCAAGAAGGCCGTCGTCGGCGGGGTCGACCGGGTCTACGAGTTGGGCCGGATCTTCCGAAACGAGGGTGTCGACGCGACGCACTCCCCCGAGTTCACGATGCTCGAGGCCTACCAGGCGTGGGGTGACCAGCGGAGCATCGGAGCCCTCATCCGCGACCTCTACGTCGGCGTCGCGGACGCGCTCGGCTCCCGCCATGTCGACACCGCCATGGGCACCGTCGACCTCGGCGGCGAATGGCGGTGGCTGCCGGTCTACGACGCGGTGAGCGAGGTGGTCGGCGAGGAGGTCTCCCTCGGGACCCCCCGCGAGCGCCTCGTCGAGCTCGCGGAGCGCCACGGTGTCGAGCTGGCCCCCGGCATGGAGAAGGACAAGGTCTTCCTCGAGCTGCTCGGCGAGCTCGTCGAGCCGAGGCTCCTCCAGCCGACCTTCCTGTGCGACTACCCGGCGATCGCCCAGCCGCTGGCCCGGCCACACCGGGACACGGAGGGCCTCATCGAGGCGTGGGACCTCGTCATCGCCGGGGTTGAGCGTGGAACCGGCTTCTCCGAGCTCGTGGACCCGGTGGTGCAGCGTGAGGTGCTCACCGAGCAGTCGATGCGCGCCGCCGGCGGAGACCCGGAGGCGATGCAGCTCGACGAGGACTTCCTGCGCGCCCTGGAGTACGGGGCCCCGCCGATGGGGGGGCTCGGCCTCGGCGTGGACCGCCTCGTCATGCTCTTCACCGGTGCCAACATCCGTGAGACGATTCTTTTCCCCCACCTCAAGCCGGAGGCCTGAGATGTCCAGCGCGTTGGTCTATCTCGCAGCCATCATCCCGACCATTCTCGTGGCCACCCTTTTCTACTTCATCGTCAAGTCGATGATCGAGGGTGACCGCCGTGAGCGCATCGCCCAGGCGGCCTTCGAGAAGGAGCACGACGCCCGTCGACGCGCTGCGGAGAACGATCCCGGGCGCGGACCCAGGGCTGCCCCCTCAGTGGACGAAACCCCCGGGAAATCGACGTCATTGCCCTGAGCTTTACTCTTTCTTTACCTTTGGCCGAAGCACGGGATAAGGTCTTCCCGGCATCCTGAGCGGTGCCCCGCCCGGCCACGGAATGGCCGGGGTGAAATCACCTTGAAGGGAAAACCATGGCAAAGAAGGTCCAGGTGCTCCTCGTCGACGACGTCGACAAGAGCTCCCCCGCCGACGAGACCGTCTCGTTCTCTCTCGACGGTGTCAGCTACGAGATCGACCTGACCTCGAAGAATGCGACGAAACTGCGCGACGACCTCGCCGCGTGGATCGGCCACGCCGAGCGGACGGGCGGGCGCCGCTCGTCGGGTCGCTCCGCCGGCAGGGGCACGGGCCGCAAGGCAGACCTCGGCGCGGTCCGTGAGTGGGCACGACGGAACGGCCACACGGTCAGCGACCGGGGCCGGATCTCCGCCGACGTGCAGGCGGCCTACGACAAGGCGCACGGCTGACGGCCCAGCGGCCTCACCAGGCAGCGGCGCCCGTCGACCCGGCGGGTGCCGCTGCGCTCATGTCGCGGCGGCACGCGTGGCTCTCATTCGTCCGTGGCGGCCCCGCCCTGCCCCACGACATCGGGTCCGACCCCCGCTCGTGGCAGGAGGCTCTGCGCAGCCAGCAGGGCCGGTGGTATGCCGTCGACGCGCCGGCGCAGGTCGCCTCCGCCTTCGTCCTCCAGTGGGTCCTCCAGGTCCCGGCGCACACCGCCGCCTACGCAGCGGCCGTGGGACCGTGGCGAGCGGACCTCGACGGACTCACCTTCACCGTCGGCGCCTCGCTCGTGCCTGGGACCGTTCGACTGGCCCGTCTGGTCGCCGACGACGCGCCGATGCCCGAGCGGCTCGAGCGGGCCGAGCGCGACTACCGCGCGGTCGCCGAGCCGGCCGCGGCGGCATACCCGTCCATCGTGCGACTCGGACCGCACACTCGGGCGGCGATGGTCGACGACATGTGGACCGCCGCCCGGCGTGAGGCCGAGTCCGCGGCGGGGCTGATCCGCACCGGCGTCCCGCGTCGCGAGTCGTGCTGCCTCATCTACGCACTGCCGGGATGCGTGGAGTGCGCCGGCTGCCCACGGCTGCGCGATCCGGACACCGGTCCCGGTGGGCTCAGGGCAGGTCCTCGATGAGGTCGCCGTCCGCCACGACGCGCTCGAGCACCTCGTCGAACATCAGCTGGCGCAGCGCGTCGGGCTCCTCGGCCCCCTGCTCGACCTCGGCCCACGAGCGGGGCGCCGCCACGCACGGGAGCTCCCGGCCGCGCAACGAGTAGGGGCTGATCGTCGTCTTGGCGGCGACGTTCTGGCTCCAGTCGAGGAAGATCTTGCCCGGCCGCAGCGACTTGGTCATCTTCCACAGGACGAGGTCCGGGTGCTTCTTCGTCATCTCCTGCGCCAGCTGCATGGCGAGGTCGCGCACCTGGTCCGAGGTGAGGTCGCCGCCGAGAGAGGCGTAGAGCTGCATGCCCTTGCTCCCCGACGTCACGGGGAAGAGGTCGAGCCCGAGAGTGGCCAGCCGTTCACGGACGAGGAGAGCCACCCGGGAGCACTCGTGCAGGCCGGCCGGCTTTCCCGGGTCGAGGTCGATGACGAGCCGGTCGGGGTTCTGCCGCTCGCCCCCGTCGTCGACCGTCCACTGGGGGACGTGGATCTCCAGGGAGTTGAGGTTGACGAGGTAGGTGAGGTCGGACAGGTCGGTGACGAGTGGGTACGTCACGTCGTCGACCGGCACCCGTGGTAACCAGCTCGGGGCGCCGGACGGGAGGTTCTTCTCGAAGAACATCTGCTCCTGCACACCGTGCGGCCAGCGCACCCGGGTGACCGGCCGGGACGCGATGTGCGGCAGCAGGACCGGTGCGATCTGGGCGTAGTAGTTGAGCACCTCCCCCTTGGTCGTCTCGGTGGAGGGGTACATGACCTTGTCCAGGCTCGTGAGTCGCAGCTTGCGCCCGGCCACCTCCACCCGGGCGACCTGGGGAACCGGGTCAGGCATCGTGCACCTCCACGAGGTCGTCCGGCGTCAGGTCGCTGCGCACGCCGAGGTATGCCGGCTGGCGCAGCCGGTGCTGTCCGGTGAGCTCGAGCGAGGCCACCTCGACGACGACGCGGGGCTCGACCCAGGCGGTGCCGCGGGCGTCGATGGACGGCACCTCGTCGGCGAACGGCGAGGTGTCCCGCGCCAGGGGCCGCAGCCGCATCGCGAGCGCCTCACCCGCGGTTCCCGCCAGCCCGGCGCCGACCCGCCCGGCATACCGCCAGCCCCCGCTGCCGTCCGGGAGACCCACGAGCACCGCACCCATCCGACCGGTGGTGCCGACCTCGGGTCGCCAGCCGCCCACGACCACCGAGAGACTGTTGCGGTGCGGCCGCTTCCGCCAGTCGGGGGAACGGCGGCCCGCCGCGTACGGCGCAGAGCGGCGCTTGGAGACGATCCCCTCGAGCCCCTGGTCCGCCGTCGCGGCGAGGAGCTGCTCGCCGTCGTCGTACACCGGCGGCACCTGCCAGTGCCGCCCGTCCAGGTCGAGGCGTTCCAGCAGCTCGCGCCGGGCCGACCAGGACTGGGAGGTGAGGTCGTTGCCGAAGAGGCGGAGGAGGTCGAAGATCATCAGGGTGACCGGCCGAGTGGCGACGAGGCGCTCGGCGCGGCGACGCTCCGAGACGTGCATCCGCTCGGCGAGGGCGTGGAAGCTCGGGCGTCCGGCGTCCAGCGCGACCACCTCGCCGTCGAGCAGCATGTCGTCGTAGCTCTCCCCGAGGGCGTCGAGCTCCGGGAAGGCCGCCGTGACGTCCCGCTCGGTGCGCGACCACACGGTGACGCGGCCCTCGCGGACGTCGACGAGCACACGCATGCCGTCCCACTTGACCTCGTGCACCCACGCGGGTCCGGTCGGCACCGACTCCGCGACGGTCGCGAGCATGGGGCGCATGAGGACATCCTGCCTGTGGCCTTGCTGCCGGTGTCAGGACTGTTGCGACGTGACGCCGCTTGGGGGGACGCGCCATGGGGAGGACGGTGCTGCCGCGAGGAAGGGAATCGCTTGCACTGCAGCGAGATTGGATGGGTAGAACGCTTGTTCGATTGCGCCTCACCGAGTAGAATCAGGAGCGAGGGGAGGGGAGCCATGACGACCACGAGCAGGAGTGGCGGCATGCTCGCGGATGCCGTGCGGGCATCGGCACACGGCGTCGTCGCCTCCCTGGGGAAGGGCTCGTCGGGCCGGTCCCGAGGCGACTGGTTGGATGTGGCCGCCGACTGCCAGTCGCTGATCAACACCGTGACGGCCGTCCAGGACCTCGCCCTGGCCGAGGCGGCTCGGCGGGAGTGTGTGTGGCGTGAGGACGGCACCGTCGGTGAGGCGGTCCACGCCCCCGGGCGGGTGACCGTCGACGCGGCCGACGTCGCGGCCCCGGTGCTCGGGGCATCGCACGCACAGGCGCAGCTCCGGATGGAGCAGGCCGTGCGCCTCGCCGCGGGCCGAGTGCCCGTGGAGGCGGACGAGGGAGCACCGCCGGAGGACAGCGGGCTGCACGCGCTCCACACCGCGATGGCCGCTGGCCGTCTCGACGGCTACCGCGCCGGTGTGGTCGCGCACGAGCTGGAGGGCGCTCCCGCGGCCGTCACCGAAGCGGTCGTGACCGCTCTCGACCCGCACCTCGACGCCGACGCCCCGACCTTGCGCCGACGCACTCGTCGGCTGCTGGCTCGCATCTCGCCAGACCTGCTCCGGCAGCGCGCCGATCGGGCTCGGTCGTCGACGGGTTTACGCCGGTGGGTGGCGGAACCGGGCGTGGATGCCTGGTCGGCACCTTTCCCAGCGAGGAGGCTGCGGTGGCCTGGGCCGCCGTCGACCGCCTGGCTCATGAACTGGTCAGCAGCGGGATGTGCTCGTCGGTCGAGCAGGCCCGCGGCAAGGGCCTCACCGACCTCGTCACCGGAAACGCAACCGTCGACGTCGACGTTGTGCTCACCGTGCCGGCCACCGTGACGCCCGCCGAGGCCTCGACGGTGTCGGCGCCGGTCGTTGACGACGCAGGAGATGCCCTCCGGGCCGTCCCGTCGGCGACGGTCGATGGCCTGGCTGTGGACGCGCCGCGCGGGTCCGCACCGAGCAGAACCTCGACTCCACGCCGCCCCCTGAGGGGCGACGACCTCGTCGAGGTGCAGGGGGCCAGGCCGTCCGAGCCGCTCCTCGTCCCTCGCGGCTGGCTCCGCGATCACCTGGCCACGTCCTCGCTGCGGAGCACGAGTGGCGCCGGAGAGCGACCGCACCAGACCGTCGCGGCGTGCGACCCGCTCAGCGGGGCCCGGCTCGATGCAGCGAACGACCTGGCGACCACTTCCTACCGTCCCAGCGCCTCCCTCGTGGCGCTGGTCCGCGCACGTGACGGCCGGTGCCGCTTCCCGGGCTGCGCGGTCGCGGCCCGGTTCTGCGACCTCGACCACGCGCGTCGCTGGCCCGCCGGGTCGACCCAGGCGGTGAACCTCATGTGCCTCTGCCGCCGTCACCACCGCGTGAAGCAGTCCCCGGGGTGGAGCGTACGGCTGGCCAGGGACGGCACGGCGACCTGGACCGACCCGGGCGGCCGGAGGCGCACCACCTCTGCGCTCGACGCCCTGGACGCCCTGGTGCTGGGGCCGGAGGCAGGGAGGAGCGGCGCCCTGCACACCGGCGACACGACGGACGGCCGCGACGCGGCGGAGACTGTCGACACCGCCCCGGCACCGCCATGGAGCGCCCTGGAAACGCACGTCGAGCTGCTGCTCGAGCACCGCCCGCCCCATCGGCGCTGCACGACCGCGTCGGATCTGCGGGCCGTCCGCGCGCGACACCGCGTCCTGGGCGTCGCCCACGGCCCGCCGCCCTTCTGACCGGCGCCCCTCTCCCGGCATCCGGCGGAGCGCCCGACATCGACGGCAGACGCCCCGCACCCGTCCAGCGCGATGCACGGCTCCGTCGAGCCCGCGGTGGACCGCTCCCTCGTGCGCACCCGTGGACCCAAGTCAGGCACCGGCATCCCTCCCCGCCGCCGCAAACCGGCTCTACGCTGGGAGTCTGCGTCCGCGCGTGACCGGGCGGACGGCATACCGGAAGGGCGGAACACACGATGCGGGCGATCTGGAAGGGCGCGGTCTCCTTCGGCCTCGTCAACGTGCCGGTGCGGCTCTACTCCGCGACCGAGAACCACGACGTTCAGTTCCGGCAGGTGCACCGGGAGGACGGCGGCAGGATCAAGTACAAGCGGACCTGCTCGATCGACGGCGAGGAGGTGTCGTACGACGACATCGCCAAGGGCTACGAGACCGAGGACGGCGACATGGTCGTCCTCACCGACGAGGACTTCGCCGACCTGCCGTCGCGCACCTCGAAGGAGATCGGGGTGACGAAGTTCGTCCCGGCCGACCAGATCGACCCCATGTGGCTCGACAAGTCCTACTACCTCGAGCCCGACAAGACCGCCACCAAGCCCTACATCCTGCTCCGCGACGCGCTGGAGAAGGAGAGGCGAATGGCCATCTGCACCGTCTCCATCCGGACCCGGATGACGATGGCGGTCCTGCGCGTGCGCGACGGAGTCCTCGTCATGCAGACGATGCTCTGGCCCGATGAGATCCGGGCCGCCGACTTCGCCACGGTGGACGACGACCAGCACGCCTCCAAGCAGGAGATGGACATGGCGAAGATGCTCATCGACCAGCTGGCCGGCGACTACGAGCCCGACGAGTACGAGGACGACTACGCCATCGCGGTCAAGGAGCTCGTGCGGGCCAAGGTCGAGGGTGGCGAGGTGCGGGTGACCGCGGCGGAGCCGGAGGAGTCCGGGGAGGTCGTCGACCTGCTGGCCGCCCTGGCACGCTCGGTCGAGAAGGCCAAGGCCTCGCGCGGCGAGGCACCGGAGGAGCCGTCCTCGGCCGCGCGCGGCTCGGGCAAGCGGGCCGCCGCGAAGAAGACCGCCGCCAAGACCGCTCCCGCCAAGAAGACGGCGGCGAAGAAGGCCACCACGAAGAAGGCCGAGAAGAAGGCGAGCTGACGCGTGGCCGGCGAGCGGGCACTCCCACCCCACGAGGTGGATGCCATCGGAGCCCCCGCCCGGCGGGCCCTCGCCGCGGCGGGCATCACGACGTGGGATGCCGTCGACGCCGCGTCCGACCGCGACCTCCTCGCGCTGCACGGCTTCGGACCCAAGGCCCTGCGGATCCTGCGCGCGTCCCAGGAGCGCTGACCCACAGAGGGTGCCGGACGCGCGCCCCCTCGCGCCCCTGGCACCCCACGCGAGGGGCTGACCCTCGGCTAGGGTGCCGGACGCGCGCCCCCTCGCGCCCCTGGCACCCCACGTGAGGGGGTGACCCACAGCGAGGGTGCCGGACGCGCGACCCCTCGCGCCCCTGGCACCCCACCCGGCATACGCTGACGCGCATGCCCGAAGGCCACACGCTGTTCGCGCTCGCCCGCGACCTCCACGAGGCCTTCGCCGGGACGTCGCCCGAGGTGTCGAGCCCGCAGGGCAAGTTCACCGAGGGAGCGGCGCTGCTCTCGGGACGCGAGCTGCTCCGGGCCACCTCACGGGGTAAGCACCTCTTCGTCGAGTTCGCCGACGACCGCTGGCTGCACGTGCACCTCGGGCTCATCGGGTCGTTCACCGTCGACAGCCACGAGTGGACCGCCGAGGTCCCTGCCGTGGGCGCGGTGCGCGTCAGGCTGCGCACGGACGCCCACGTCGCGGACCTGCGGGGGCCCAACCTCTGCCAGGTCGCCTCGCCGGAGGACGTCGACGCCGTGCTGGCCCGCCTCGGGCCCGACCCGCTGCGCCCCGACGCCGACCCGGCCGTTGCCTGGGCCCGGATCTCCCGATCGTCGCGCACCGTCGCGGAGCTGCTCATGGACCAGGCCGTGGTCGCCGGCGTCGGCAACGTCTACCGCTGCGAGATCCTCTACCGCCACCGGCTGAACCCCTTCACCGAGGGCCGTCTCCTGCGCCGCCGGTCGTGGGAGGCCGTCTGGGCCGACCTCCTCCGCCTCCTGCCCCTCGGTGTCGCCACCGGTCGGATCGTGACGATCGAGGAGGAGGTGCTCGAGGTCGAGGCGGCCCTCGGACGGGGTGAGGTTCCGCACCTCCCGGAGCGCTCGTCCTACGTATACAAGCGGCCAGGTATGCCGTGCCGCGTCTGCGGTTCCAAGGTCCGGACCCGCCTCGTCGGGGGTCGCAACCTCTTCTGGTGCGGCCGCTGCCAGCGGCGCCGCTGAGGCGACCGGCTCCTTGCCCACCCGCCCGCCGAGCCCCATAGTCACAATCGGTCTCCCGCCGATCACCCCTCGCGGGTGTCGTGCCGCGCTCCGCGCGGGGGGCAGGGTGCTCGCATGGCGACCGAACCACGCAGCGGCCACTCGTTGCACCACCGTCGCCGCGACTCGACCCGCAGGAGGGGTGAATGATGCGGCGCGTGAACGGTGGTGCTGGCGCACGGGTGAGACGGCTCGTCCCTGCCCTCTCCTGGGGTCCGCGGTACGACCGCGCCTGGCTGCGCACCGACGTGCTCGCCGGGCTGACGGTCGCGGCACTCGTGGTGCCGAAGGCCCTGGGCTATGCGGGCATCGCCAACGTGCCGATCGAGAACGGCCTCTACGCCGCGGCGGCCGGAACGATCCTCTACGCGCTGTTCGGCACCTCTCGCCAGGTCTCGACCGGCCCGAGCTCCGCCCTGGCGGCGGTGGCGGGGAGCGCGGTGATCACCGTCGGCGTCGCCGAGGAGGCACAGGCGACGGCGCTCGTGGCGGGCATCGCCCTCGTCGCCGGGGTGATGTTCCTGCTCATGGCGGTGTTCCGGCTCGGCTGGATCTCGGACTTCCTCTCCCGCGCCGTCACCACGGGATTCCTGTTCGGGGCGGCCATCGACGTCACCATCGGCGAGCTGCCGAAGCTCACCGGCACCGACGGCGACGGGGACAACGCCTGGCGCGAGCTGGGCTCCTGGCTGCGCGGGCTGGATGACTTCCACGGGACGACCCTGCTCGTGGGCGGGCTCGCCCTGGTCGGGCTCTTCGGGCTTCGGTGGCTCGCGCCACGGCTTCCGAACACCTTGATCGTCGTGGCGGTCGCCATCCTCGCCTCGGCCGTCCTCGACCTTGGCGACCACGGGGTCGCACTCGTCGGGGACGTGCCTCGCGGACTCCCCACACCCGGCGTCCCTGACCTCACCCTCGTGTTCGACAACGTCCTCACCGTCCTCGTGGCCTCGGCCGGCATCGTGCTCGTCGGGTTCTCACAGACCGCCGGGGACGCCCGGCACTTCGCCACCAAGCACGGCTACCGGGTCGACATCGGCCAGGAGACGGTTGCGCAGGGCGTCGCCAACGTCGGCGCCGGCCTCATCCAGGGCATGCCGGTGTCGACGAGCCTCTCCGCCAGCTCCCTCAACGACAACGCCGGAGCGCGAAGCCCGGTGGCGTCGCTGAGCACGGGCGGCGCGGTCGTCCTCACCCTGCTGGCCCTGGCGCCGCTGTTCGCGAGCCTGCCCACGCCGGTGCTGGCCGCCGTCATCATCGAGGCCGTCGTCATGGGCATGATGGACGTGCCGGAGATGCGCCGCCTGCGCCGCGTCAAGCCAGGCGACTTCTGGATCGCCGTGGCCGCCGTCGTCGGCGTGCTGACGTTCGGCGTCCTTGCCGGCATCGTCATCGGTGCCCTGCTGTCGGTCGGCTGGCTGGTGTACGTGACGACCCGCCCCCAGATGCCGGTGCTCGGCCGGATGCCGGGTTCCCACGTGTTCCGTGAGCTCGAGGCGCACCCCGACGACGAGGTGTATGCCGGCATCATCGCCCTCCGGCTGGAGAGCGGGCTGTTCTTCGCGACCGCTGACGCGCTCAACGACCGGCTCCGCGAACTGGTCATGGCCAGCCCGGCGCCGGTGACGGCTGTCGTGCTCGACTGCGCCGACATCCCGTTCGTCGACTCCCAGGGCTCGGCCAGCCTCGGCGAGATGGTCGAGCTGGCCCGGATCAACGGCATCCGCGTTCGCCTGGCCAGGGTCAAGCCCGCCGTGCTGGCGGTGCTCGAGCGGGACGACGTGCTCGCCGCCCTCGGCGAGGACCACGTGCACGACGACGTCCACCAGGCCGTCGAGACCCAGCGACGCATCGACCGGTCGACCCCACCCGGGGCCGGGGTGACGTCCGTGACCTGACCCCCTTGGGCGGACTGGGGGACCGAGGGCCCTCCGGACGCTATGCCGACAGCGAACGCGGAACACGGCGACCCGACCACCGCGTTGACCCCCTGTCGGACGCGCCGCCCGTGCGGTGACCGCTCAGCGACAGCTGAGCGGCCCCCCTCTCAGGCGGCGCGACTAGCATCGAGGGGACTCGACGTCAGGAGAAGCCCATGTTCGAACGGTTCACAGACCGCGCCCGCCGCGTCGTCGTGCTCGCCCAGGAGGAGGCACGCGGTCTCAACCACAACTACATCGGGACCGAGCACATCCTCCTCGGCCTCATCCACGAGGGCGAAGGCGTCGCGAGCAAGGCCCTCGAGAGCCTCGGGATCTCCCTCGAGGCCGTCCGCGAGCAGGTGCAGGAGATCATCGGGCAGGGCCAGCAGGCGCCGACCGGTCACATCCCGTTCACCCCGCGGGCCAAGAAGGTCCTCGAGCTGAGCCTGCGCGAGGCGCTGCAGCTCGGCCACAACTACATCGGGACAGAGCACATCCTGCTCGGGCTCATCCGGGAGGGCGAGGGCGTCGCTGCCCAGGTGCTCGTCAAGCTCGGCGCCGACCTCTCGCGGGTCCGTCAGCAGGTCATCCAGCTCATCTCCGGCTACCAGGGCGGCAAGGAGGGCTCCTCGGGGTCCTCCAGCGTGAGCCAGGGTGGCCCGGCCGAGGGCGCCCCGGCGGGCTCCCTCGTCCTCGACCAGTTCGGCCGCAACCTCACCACGGCCGCGCGCGAGGGCAAGCTCGACCCGGTCATCGGGCGCGAGAAGGAGATCGAGCGCGTCATGCAGGTGCTCTCCCGCCGCACCAAGAACAACCCGGTGCTCATCGGCGAGCCCGGCGTCGGCAAGACCGCGGTCGTCGAGGGCCTGGCCCAGGACATCGTGCGCGGCGAGGTCCCCGAGACCCTCAAGGACAAGCAGCTCTACACCCTCGACCTCGGCGCCCTCGTGGCCGGCAGCCGCTACCGCGGTGACTTCGAGGAGCGGCTGAAGAAGGTGCTCAAGGAGATCCGCACCCGCGGTGACATCGTGCTCTTCATCGACGAGATCCACACGCTCGTCGGGGCCGGCGCCGCCGAGGGCGCGATCGACGCCGCCTCCATCCTCAAGCCGATGCTGGCCCGCGGCGAGCTGCAGGTCATCGGTGCCACGACGCTCGACGAGTACCGCAAGCACATCGAGAAGGATGCCGCGCTGGAGCGCCGCTTCCAGCCGATCCAGGTGGCCGAGCCGACCCTGGCGCACGCGATCGAGATCCTCAAGGGCCTGCGCGACCGCTACGAGGCGCACCACCGCGTCTCCATCACCGACGGCGCGCTCGTCGCGGCGGCCAACATGGCCGACCGCTACGTCAACGACCGCTTCCTGCCGGACAAGGCGATCGACCTCATCGACGAGGCGGGCGCTCGACTGCGCATCCGCCGGATGACCGCACCGCCGGACCTGCGGGAGTTCGACGAGCGGATCGCCGCCGTCGTGCGGGAGAAGGAGTCGGCCATCGACGGCCAGGACTTCGAGAAGGCCGCGCGACTGCGCGACGGGTCTTCAAGCTGACCGAGGAGGAGTCGAGCCGCCTGCTCCACATGGAGGACGAGCTGCACAAGCGGGTCGTCGGCATGGACGACGCCATCAAGGCGCTGTCGCAGGCCATCCGGCGCACCCGTGCCGGGCTGAAGGACCCGCGCCGCCCCGGTGGCTCGTTCATCTTCGCCGGCCCCACCGGTGTCGGGAAGACCGAGCTCGCCAAGACGCTCGCGGAGTTCCTCTTCGGCGACGAGGACAGCCTCATCCAGCTCGACATGTCGGAGTACAGCGAGAAGCACACGGTCTCGCGGCTCTTCGGCTCACCTCCCGGCTACGTGGGCTACGAGGAGGGCGGCCAGCTCACCGAGAAGGTGCGGCGCAAGCCGTTCTCGGTCGTGCTGTTCGACGAGGTCGAGAAGGCCCACCCGGAGATCTTCAACACTCTCCTCCAAGTGCTCGAGGACGGCCGGCTGACCGACTCCCAGGGTCGGGTGGTCGACTTCAAGAACACGGTCATCATCATGACGACCAACCTCGGCACCCGGGACATCTCCAAGGGCACGCTCGGGTTCTCGGCCGGTCCGGACACGCGCTCGGACTACGACCGGATGAAGAACAAGGTCATCGACGAGCTCAAGCAGCACTTCCGGCCCGAGTTCCTCAACCGGGTGGACGACACCATCGTCTTCCCGCAGCTGAGCCAGTCCGAGATCGTCCAGATCGTCGACCTCGAGATCGCCAAGCTCGACAAGCGCCTCAAGGACAAGGACATGGGACTCCTGCTCACGCCCGCGGCCAAGAACCTGCTGGCGACCAAGGGGTACGACCCGGTGCTCGGAGCCCGTCCACTGCGGCGCACGATCCAGCGGGAGATCGAGGACGTGCTCTCCGAGCGCATCCTCTTCGGCGAGCTGAAGTCCGGCGAGATCGTCACCGTCGACGCGACCGGTGAGGGCAAGGACGACACGTTCACCTTCGAGGGCACGCCGCACTCGCAGTCCATCGAGGTGCCGGTGGTCGTCGCGGAGGGCTGACCCCGGATGCCGCGACGCGGCACGCGCCCACGGGGCCCCGACCGACCCGGTCGGGGCCGTCGCGTGGGCGCCGGCGCTGGGCCGGTCCTGAGAAGATCCTGCACTTGACGAAAACTTTGACTGCCCTTTACCCAAACGGCCCGCCGACGCGGGCACACTGAGGGTCGCAGGGCCTCCGGGCGCTTGCGACCGGCGGCCCGCCACCACCCCTGCGGTGGCGGGCCGCTCCCATGTCTGCGAGGGAGCTGGTGCCGGCGCACGCGGGTCCGGCCGTGATCCGGGCGGTGCGGAGGCCGCACTACGCTCGGACCGTGTCCGCTGCGCCTCCCGACCCGTCGCTGCAGGGCGACACCGGTGTCGTCGTGCGACCGGCCAGGACGAGTGACGTCCGCGCCATCCGGGGTCTCGTCGCCCCGCTGGCCGAGCGACGCGTGCTGCTCGACAAGGAGGCGGTCGCCTACTACGAGTCGGTGACCGACTTCGTCGTGGCCGAGCTGGACGGGGACGTCGTGGGCTGTGGCGCGCTGCACGTCCTCTGGGAGGACCTCGGTGAGATCCGGACCCTCGCCGTCGCCGAGACGGCGCTCGGTCGCGGGGTCGGCTCGGCGGTGCTCCAGCGGCTGGTCGACCGGGCCCACGCCCTCGGGCTCAGCCGGCTCTTCTGCCTCACCTTCGAGACCGCGTTCTTCACCCGGCACGGGTTCGAGCCGATCGACGGTCAGGCGGTCGACCCGGAGATCTACGCCGAGCTCCTGAGGTCCTACGACGAGGGCGTCGCCGAGTTCCTCGACCTCGAGCGGGTCAAGCCCAACACGCTCGGCAACACGCGGATGCTGCGCCTCCTCTGAACCGGTCGTTGGTCGTCGTCAGCCGGCGTGCGCCGGTCGTCAGCCGCGGTTCGGTGTTCCGGCACCGGCCTGGTGGTCGCCGCCGAGGTCGAGCGGGGTTCGCGGGGCGGGCCCCGGTGGACCGCCGGGCCCACGATCGGCTGGCAGCGTCAGCGACGGCGGGTACTCCGAGAACGGCGACGAGGCCAGCCTGGCCAGTGCCGCCTCACGCTCCGCCGACAGTGCCGCCCGACGCCGGACCCCCAGCCGCCTCGCCCACAGCACCGCGAGCACGCCGGCGACGATCAGGAGCACGACGACCAGCGGCACGCCGATCCCGACGAGCAGCGCCTTGTCCGCGCGGCCGGTGGCCTCCTCAGCCGCCGCGGATGCCGCGTCGAGCCGACCGTCCTCGAACGCGTCCAGCGCCTCCTCCGCCCGGTCGTCCACGCCGAGGATCGCCGCGCCCAGCCCGCTCACCGGGTCGCGGTCCGAGGCGGTCACCGCCTGGGCACGCCCCACGGCAGTCACCGTCGACGCCGCCTTGGGGAGGGAGGTGCCCAAGGCCGCGTACTGCTCGTCCTGCTCGGCCTGCTCGTACGACGACCGGAGCGCGTCGGGCACCTCCAGCCCCACCCGCTGGGCGGCCGCCTGGAACCGGGTCGCCGCGGCCCCGAGGCCGGCCACCTTGTCCTGCACCGCAGCCGCCCGTTCGAAGTCCCAGGCGGTCATCGCATCGCGCAGCCCCTCAGGCGGCAGCCAGGCACCGTCCGCCTCGTCGAGCGCCGCATACGCAACGCGCGCCTTCTCCCGCGGTGCGAGCTGCGCCCGCTCCTCCGCGGTGAGCGCCCAGCGCGCGAACACGTCCGGGGCGGCCTCCACACCACCGCGGGTCTCCAGGAGGTCGAGCCATCGCTGCCACGACGTCCGGCCGCCGTCCGGGTCCTTGGTCCCGGGCGGATCATAGGCCCGCTCTCCCCGGATGCCGGCGCCCACCACGGCGGCGAGCTCCTCGTCCTCGAGGTTCTTCAGCAGGGCGCCGGTGGCGGCGTAGGCGGCTGGGTAGGCGTAGGCGTCCACGTCCGCGGAGCGGCTGCCCGCCGACCCGCCCCAGGCGTTGAGGGCCACCGCCCCCGCTGACCGGCGGGACACCGAGGGCTGCTTGCGTGGGGTCCCGCCCGTCGCGACGACGGTGCGCTGGGCGAGCACCTGGGCCAGGCCCTCGGAGACCCACCGCTCGTCGAAGTGGTCACCGGACACCCAGGCGTGCGAGAGCTCGTGGAAGAGGAGGTCCTCGTCGAGTGCCTCGCCGATGACGATCTCGTCGTCGGTCGGGTCGAACCACCCGTCGTAGCCGCGCAGGGACGGCGAGGCGTCCTCCCGGATGCGCTCGAGCCCTCCGGGCCACGGCGCCCCCACCAGCCGTTCGAGGGCCGGGATGCCCTTGACCACCTGCTCTGCCACGAAGTCGGCCCACTGCGGGTCGTCGGGGAAGCCGCTGAGCAGGAGGGAGGTACCCGCCACGTCGACCGGGCGCTCCTCGACCTTGTCGGGGTCGCGCAGCGAGACGACGGCCCAGAACCCGCCCTCGTCGTCGGTGGCGGTCGCGGTGTGCGTGGTCGTCGAGCCGTCCTCGTCGGCCGTGAAGTCGTCGCTCGTCGCGTCGAACGTCATCGACGACGGGGCGACCACCTCGACCGTGCTGCCCCCCGGGTCGCCGACCCCGTAGACGGCAAAGGTGGCGTAGCCCGGGCCCACCCGCGTGCTGTCCTCGGAGCGCGGCTTCTCACCCGGCACGTCGAAGGTCAGCTCGATCGTGCGCGACCGGCCGTACCGCAGGTCCGGGAAGGAGACGCGAGCCAAGCGGGTCGACGGGTCCTCCGTGCGGCGGAGGGACACGTCGAGGGACGAGCTCCCGCTCCTGGCTCGCACGTTCCGAGCCCCGGCGGGCACGGGGACCGTGAATGCGTCGAAGTAGTAGTAGACGTCCCCGTCGTCCGGCGCGACGTTCCGCAGCTGCAGGGTGATGCTCGCCTCGACGGTGGTCCTGCGAGCGTCGAGCACGTAGCGGCTCGTTGCCTGGGTCGACAGACCTTCCTCCGCGAGAGCCGGCTGCCCCACGAGTGCCGCACAGACGACGAGCGCCGCGGCCCACGGCATCCGCCGTGCCCTCCCAACCCCCACCGCCACGCCCTTTCCAGCTCCGCCGCGGCCGTCCGTCGGGCGCGCTGGGCAGCAGCGTATGCCGGGCGCCGCCTTCCGTCAGCCTCTCGAGGTCTCCAGGTCCGGGTCGGCGGTTTCTGGCCGGCGAACGGTCACCGGATCGCCCGGGCGTACGCGGCCGGGGACGACGACCCGGGCGTTCAGCCCGCGGAGCCGACTCCGGCGCCCCTGCCTGTCGTTCACGGCCCGCATCGCCTCGGCACCGAAGCGGTGGACGAACTTCGCGCACCCCCGGTGCGGCTGGTCGGTCACCTCCACGACCGCGCCACCCCCCGGGAGGTCCCCGATGGTGAGCAGAGAGCCCGCCGGGAGGTTGTCGTGCGAGAGGTCGAGGTCGACGTACAGCTGATCCCCGGCCAGGGCGCGCCGCCCGGGATCACGGGCAAGGAACCCGATGACGGCGGAGCTCATGATGGTGAGCTGCATGTCGGGGTGGGCGCGACCGTCCTCGGTGCGGGAGCTCGGGCGGGTGCTCCAGGAGTCGCCGACCAACCCCTCGGCGAGGTCGAGCTCGCCCTCCTGGAGCACCTCCCGTTCAGCCGGCGCCGGGCGCCGCACGACGAGCTCGAGGGTCCCGACGTCCCGCGGTGCGTTCTGCAGCGTGGGGAGGAAGGCCGTGAGCTCCTCGGCGGTCCGATGCCACGCGGCCTGGGGATCCTGACGCTGCACGGGGGTCCGTCCTGCGGACGTCGGGGCGGGGGAGGTGCGCGTCGGGCCCTTCGCCGAGGTCGCCGCCATGTCTGCAGAGTCTGCCCTGATCGGGGCACGCCCCCGTGGGTCAGGCCGGAAGACGGAACGCGCCGTCCTCAGTGGGCTCGAGCAGGCCGTCCTCGACGAGGGAGGCGATGCAACGGTCGACCTGAGTGACGTCCGTTCCACTTCCCCCGAGGGCGGCGCGCGCCACGGGGCCGGCGGCATCGCGCAGCGTCTGCAACAGCACCCCCCGGACCTGCCGGTCGGTGCCGTGCCACCTCTGCCCCCGGCGGGGAGGTCCGTCGTACGCCGGCCGTCCGGCGCGGACCCACGCGCAGGCGTCGCGCACCGGGCACAGGTCGCACCGCGGCCGACGTGCCGTGCACACCACCGCACCGAGCTCCATGACCGCGACGTTCCAGGTCGCCGACCTCTCGGCGGAGTCCGGGACGAGGGCGGCGGCGAGCGCGGACTCGGCGGCCGTGAGGGCCGGAGCAGCGTGTTCCCGGCCCTCCACCGCACGGACCAGCACTCGCCGGACGTTGGTGTCGACGACGGTCGTGCGGCGGCCGAACGCGAATGCCGTGACCGCAGCGGCCGTGTAGCCGCCGATGCCGGGCAGGGCCCGCAGCTCCGCCTCGTCGTCGGGCACCACACCACCGTGTCGGTCCGTGATCGCCACCGCCACCTCGCGCAGGCGCAGCGCCCGCCGGGGGTAGCCCAGCCGGCCCCACGACCGCACCACCTCCCCCGGCGACTCCGCGGCGAGCGCCGATGGGGTCGGCCAGCGCCGCATCCACTCGACCCACACCGGTGCGACCCGGGCAACGGGGGTCTGCTGGGCCATCACCTCGGACACGAGGACGCCCCATGGCGTGCACGACGGGTCGCGCCACGGCAGCGGCCGGGCGTGCACGGCATACCACTCGATAACCCGGGGGTGGAGCATGGCGGCGGTCGTGACGGGAGCGGCGGTCGAAGCACCGCCGAGCTCGTCGCTGAGACCCACGGTGGAACGGGTCAGACGTAGCGCTCGAGGATGCTGGACTCCGCGAGGCGCGACAGACCCTCGCGCACCAGGCGGGCCCGGCCTTCGCCGACACCATCGACATCCATGAGATCGTCGATGTTGGCGCCCAAGAGCTTCTGGAGGCTGCCGAAGTGCTCCACGAGCCGGTCCACGATGGCCCCGGGCAGCCGCGGCACCTTGGAGAGCAGGCGGTGCCCGAGCGGGCTCACCGAGGAGTCGAGCGAGTCACCGATGATCGTGAACCCGATCGCGCGCGCCCCGGCCGCGGGGTCGAGGAGCTCGGTGGAGTCGATCCCCTCGAGGTTGGCGATGGCCTCGGCCAGGCTGAACCCGGCCTTCGCCTCGGGGAGGTAGTCGCGGATGACGAGCCCCAGGTCGTCGGACAGGCCGCCGGTCAGCTCCTCGAGCTGGAGGCTGAGGAGGCGACCGTCGGTGCCGAGCTGCACGACGTACTCGGCGATCTCGTCCTTGATCCGGCGCACCATCTCCAGCCGCTGGAGGACGTTGGCGACGTCGCGGACGGTGACGAGGTCCTCGATCTCGAGCGCGGAGAGGGTGCCCGTCACCTCGTCGAGCCGGGACTTGTAGCGCTCCAGCGTCTGCAGGGCCTGGTTGCCCCGCGACAGGATCGCGCTCGAGTCCTCGAGGACGACGCGTCGCCCGAGGACGTAGAGCGCGATGATCCGCATCGACTGGCTCACCGACACGACGGGGAAGCCGGTCTGCTTCGCGACCCGCTCGGCGGTCCGGTGGCGGGTGCCCGACTCGCTCGTCTCGATGCTCGCGTCGGGCACGAGCTGGGTCGCGGCCCGCAGGATGCGCGTCACCTCGCGGTCGCAGACGATGGCACCATCCATCTTCGCGAGCTCGCGCAGACGGGTCGCCGAGAACTCGACGTCGAGCGGGAACCCACCCGTCGAGACCGTCTCGACGAGCCGGTCGCTGCCGAGGACGATGAGTGCGCCGGTCCGCCCGCGGAGGATCCGCTCCAGACCGTCGCGCAGCTCCGTGCCGGGAGCAACGGCGGCCATCGTGGCGCGCAGGAGCTCTTCGTCGGACTGCACGGCGCCCACGCTCTCCTCCTCGGCCGGTACTCCCCCTGCCGCGGGGTCGCGGCGTCTGCGGGCATCCTAGCCGGGTGGGCGGTCCGGCCTCGTGTCGATCTCGTGAAACCCACGGACCACCGCGTCACCGACCGTCGCGGCCTCCACGACCCGCAGACCACCTGGGACCGGCCCGGCACCGAGGACCCCGCGGGGCACGACCGCCCGGGTGAACCCGAGCCGGGCCGCCTCGGCGAGGCGGCGGTGCGCGCCCGTGACCGGCCGGATCTCACCGGCGAGCCCCACTTCGCCGAAGGCGATCGTCCCGTGCGGAAGGGGGCGGTCCGTGATGGCACCGGCGAGCGCGAGGCTGATCGCGAGGTCGGCGGCCGGCTCCGACAGGCGCACCCCGCCCACGGTGGACAGATACGCGTCGCTGCCCGCGATCGGCGCCTCGGCTCGCTTGTCGAGGACAGCCACGATCATGTTGACCCGCGCGGCGTCCAGACCGCTCGTCGCCCGGCGGGGGGTCGCGAGGCTCGAGCGGGTCACGAGTGCCTGGACCTCGGCGACGAGCGGGCGCCTGCCCTCGAGCGTCACCGTCACGCAGGTCCCGGGGACGGCGGCCGTGCGGCCCGACAGGAAGAGCCCGCTCGGGTCCGCGAGGCCGACGATGCCGACGTCGGAGAGGTCGAAGCACCCCACCTCGTCGGTCGGGCCGAAGCGGTTCTTGACGGCGCGCACGAGGCGCAGGCGGGAGTGCCGTTCCCCCTCGAACTGGACGACGACGTCGACGAGGTGCTCGAGGACGCGGGGCCCGGCGATGGAGCCGTCCTTGGTGACGTGTCCGACGAGCAGCACCGCGATGCCCTTCGACTTCGCCGCCTGGATCAGGGACGCCGCGACCTCACGAACCTGGGTCACGTTGCCGGCGGACCCCTCGACGTCGGCGCTGCTGATGGTCTGGACGGAGTCGACGACGACGAGCTCGGGCGCGAGGGTCTCGATCTGGCCGAGCACCGTGGCGCCGGGCTCACCGGCGACGAGGACGACCGCACCCGGGACGATGCCCCCGCCGAGCACCCGGTCGAACTCCGGCACCCCGGTGGGGCGAGCGACGGCGCGCCGGACGTCCACCTCCCCGATCGGGATGGCGGGTCGGTCCAGCGTGCTCGCCGCCGTGGTCCGAGCAGACACCGCGCCGACCTCCGAGACGCTGCCCCACGCCTGGCACTCCCCGCACCGTCCCGCCCACTTGGCGGCCTGCCAGCCGCACTCCGAGCAGCGGAACGCCGAGGCACCACGTGCGGTGCGTCTCGCTGCGGGGGAGGCCATGCGCCCACCGTAGGCCGCGCCCCCGACACGCTCGGTGACCGCCGGGCCTGACGAGCTGACGCGTGTGGGCTCTGGTCCATCTTCGCGGGCGGCCGTGGTCTGCGGAAGTGGCGGTGCGACCGCGCCGCCATCGGGGCAGATCGACCCGAGCCCGGCAGGACGACCCGAGCCGCGCGAACCGAGCCCAGCGGGCGAACCGACCCGAGCAGAGCGGGTCGACCACTGAGCGAACCCGGCTGAGCACCCGCCTCGGGTGCGTGGAGACGGACGCGACGAAGCCCCGGACCACGGGTCCGGGGCCTCGTGCCGTGCACGGAGAAGTCGCGAGGGGGAGGCCCCTCTCAGCCGGCGACGACCTCGAGCTCGACCATCGCCTGCACCTCGGGGTGGAGGCGGACGAGGGCGGAGTGCGTGCCCGTGGTCTTGATCGGGGTCGGCACCTCGATCTTGCGCTTGTCGAGTGCCGGGCCGCCGGCGGCGCGCACCGCGGCGGCGATGTCGGCGGTGGACACGGCGCCGAAGAGGCGACCGCCGCTGCCGGCGTGCGCCGCGACCGGGATGGCCCTGGACTCGAGGTTGCCCTTGATGGACCTCGCCTCCTCCAGCGACTTCACGGCGCGGACCTCGCGGCCCTTGGCGATCGCGTCGACCTGCTTCTGTCCGCCCTTGGTCCACGCGGTCGCGAGACCTCGACGGAAGAGGAAGTTGCGGGCGTAGCCGTCCTTGACGTCGACGACGTCACCGGCGGTGCCGAGGCCGGTGACCTCGTGGGTGAGGATGACCTTCATCGTGGTGGCTCCTTCTCGGCGGTCAGCGGGACGAGCTCGAGTACGGCAGCAGTGCCATCTCGCGCGCGTTCTTGACGGCGTTGGCGATGAGGCGCTGCTCCTGGACGCTGACGCCCGTCACCCGGCGCGCGCGGATCTTGCCGCGGTCGGAGATGAACTTGCGCAGGAGCGCGGCGTCCTTGTAGTCGATGTTCTCGACCTTCGCCGCCTTGAGCGGGTTGGCCTTCTTCTTGGGCTTGCGAATGGCGGGCTTGGCCATCGTGGTGCTCTCCTTCTGCCGGAGGTGTCCCGGCGGATGAGCCCTGGTCTCCCAGGGATGGTGTCGTTCTCGTGGTGGGACTGGCCGTCACCGTGGTGCGGT
>JAQSWG010000093.1 GCA_029266735.1 Ornithinibacter sp. | reverse complement strand
CGGTCGCGGCCGGTCCAGGACGTCTCGCCGTGGTCCGCGGGAGGGGAGAGCTCGGACTGCGTCCCCGGCCACTCCTGCTGCTGCTCCGGGACGTGCTCGGGTCGCTCGGTCATCGTGCAGCCTCTTCCTCTGGCGGTCGATCTCGTGGTGATCAGGGGCAGTACCCCGGTCGACGGCAGGCATGCGTCCGAGCCTCGACAAGGCGGGAAGAACCGGTGCCCAGGCGGAGTCCGGGCGCCATAATGGCCACGCGACGTTGTGGGTTCCTGCGAGCCCCGGAGACAAGGAAGCATCGTGCACGACACCCCTGACGCCTCTGTGCCTTCCGCGCCCGTGACCGACGGTGTGCCTGCCCGGCTCGTGGAGCTCGCGGTCGCGATGGGTGCCGTGGCCGACAGGGCGACGGACCAGGGCGGGCGCCCGCCCGTCGAGGAGCTCGTGCACACGGCCGCCGACCAGGTGCCGGGAGCGCGGTGGGCCAGCGTCACGGTGCTGCATGGTGGCAGGTTCACGACCGAGGCCGCCTCGCACGAAGAGGCGCTGCGTGCCGACGCCCTCCAGTACGAGCTGGGCTCTGGCCCGTGCGTCGATGCGGTGCTCGACGATCACGCCTACGTCACCGGCGACATCCGCTCGGACGCCCGCTGGGGAGAGTACGGTCGGCGGGCCCATGAGGCGGTGGGGCTCAACAGCGTCCTCGCCCACCGGCTCTCGCTGCACGACGACTCGGGCGCGATCGCCTGCCTCAACATCTACTCCGACGTCCGCGACGCGTTCGACGAGCCGTCGCTCGCCGTGGGCCTGGTGCTGGCGACCCACGCCTCCCTCCTCGTCACAGCGGTCCTCGCCCGTGACCGGGCGGACAACCTCACCCAGGCGCTCGAGAGCAACCGGGAGATCGGTGTCGCCATGGGGATCCTCATGCAGAGCCACCACCTCACCCGGGAACAGGCCTTCGGCGTCCTGCGACTGGCCAGCCAGGACTCCGACCGCAAGCTCTCGGACATCGCGCGCGACGTGGCGGACACGGGCGTCGCGCCCGTCCGCCGTCGCCTCGCCTGATCGTCCCTGCGCCCGCCGGACGGCTCTCGTCCACAGGTTTTGACGTCCCGAGAGCGGGTACCCCTGCGCAGGCCGTCGACCGCCGACGGCACACAGAGAGGACGGGGCAACCATCATGGATACCCAGACGACCGCTCCGCAGACTCCCGCAGACCGAGCGGGCACCGTGGGGAACGAGACCAAGCAGGCGACCAAGGACGTCGCCGCCACCGCCGGGCAGGAGGCCCAGCGCGTCACACGCGAGGCGAAGGACCAGGTGCGCCAGCTGGTGGGACAGACCCGCTCTGACCTCCAGAGCCAGGCGGCCACCCAGCAGAGCCGCGCGGCGACGGGCCTTCGGGAGCTCTCCGACCAGCTCCGCACCATGGCGAACAGCACGGACCAGGACGGCATGGCTCGCGGGCTCGTCGACGACGCCGCACGCCGCGCCGGTGACGCCGCGTCGTGGCTCGACCAGCGCGACCCGGGCAGCATCCTCGACGAGGTGCGGACGTTCGCCCAGCGCCGGCCTGGCGCCTTCCTCGCCATCGCGGCAGGGGTGGGCGTGGTCGCCGGGCGGCTGAGCCGCAGCCTCGTCGACGAGGCCCGTGACGAGTCGTCCGCCTCCCGCACGACCGGCTACGGCTCGACCGGCCAGGGCTACGTCGGCAGCCAGGGGTACGCAGGCGGGCAGGGCTACGCCGGCAGCGAGGGCTACCAGACCAGCGCCGGCGGATACGGCACGGGCAGCCTGGCCGGGACGGGTGTCTCGGACGCCGGGATGCCGAGCGCCACGAGCCCCACCACCGGCAGCACCTCGTCGCTGCCCGTCACCCCCGGCGGTTCGCAGAGCGCCGTGGAGGCCGGCATGGCCACGGTGCCCTCCGGCGACCTGCCCGGACCGCACCGGACGACCCAGCCGATGGGACCCGACGGGACGCCCACGCCGATCAGCTCCGAGGGGCACCTCAGCGCGGAGGATGACGACCCGATCGCTCGGGGCGAACGATGAGCGAGCAGTACACCACCCGTGACGACCTGCCCGACCCCTCGTTGCGGTCGGTCGGCGAGGTGCTCGGCGACATCACGAGCGACCTCTCGACCCTCCTGCGCCAGGAGATCGCGCTCGCCAAGGCCGAGCTGCGGGAGACGGCCGACCACGCGAAGGCGGCCGGTGGCATGTTCGCCGGCGCCGGCGTCGCAGGTCACCTCGCGCTGATCTTCCTCTCCCTCGCCCTGTGGTGGGCCCTGGGCGACCTCATCGACAGCCTGGGCTGGTCGGCGCTCATCGTCGGCCTGCTGTGGGCCGTCGTCGCCGCCGTCCTGGCCTCGATGGGACGCACGAGGATGCGGCGCGCGACGCCGGTCGTGCCTCGCACCATCGACACGGCCAAGGACATCCCCGAGGCACTGAAAGGACACGAGACACCATGACGACCACGAACAACGACCCGGACGCCATCCGCGCCGAGATCGACCGTACGCGCGGGCGCCTCAGTGAGGACGTCGACGTCCTCACCGAGAGCGTCCGCCCCAGCAGCGTCGCGAAGCGCACCGCACAGCGGGCCTCCACCCGCGCCAGCCGACTGAAGGAGACCGTGATGGGCAGCGCACAGGATGCCAAGGACAGCGTGATGGGCAGCGCCCACAGCGCCACGAGCACCACTTCGGACAAGGCCCAAGGGGCGGCACAGGCGGTCCGCGAGGCTCCCGACGCCGCAATGCGACAGGCTCGCGGCAACCCCCTCGCCGCCGGGGCCGTCGCGCTCGCGGCGGGCTGGCTCGTCGGCTCCCTCCTCCCGGCCAGCCAGAAGGAGCGCCAGCTCGCGACCACGGCCAAGGAGCAGGCTCAGCCCCTCGTCGAGGAGGCGAAGTCCGTGGCCCAGGAGACGGCCCAGCACCTCAAGGAGCCGGCCCAGGGGGCCGTCGAGTCCGTGAAGGAGACGGCCCGCGAGGGTGTCGACCGCGTCAAGGACGACGGCACCTCCGCGGCCCAGAACGTCAAGGAGACCGCGAGCAGCTCGGCTCGGGGCGGTTCGAGCGGCACGACGGCCCCCTGACGAGGGACTCCGGCGGCTTCGCCGGGTTCCCAGCAGTGGCAGCCCCCCGTCCCGGCTCGTCCGGGACGGGGGGCTGCTCCGTCGACACCCTTCCGGTGCGCGCGTTTGCCGGCTCCCGGGTTCGGGTAGGCGTGCTTCCTGACCCCACTGCTCCACGGAAGGACGAGGATGCCGGCACCGACCGACCGCCCGAGCGGCGCGCTCGTCACGGGCGCCTCCAGCGGGATCGGCCGGGCGACGGCGCTGCGCCTCGCCGACGACGGGATCCCCGTCGTCCTCACCGGCCGCTCCGCGGAGGTGCTCGAGGAGCTCGCCGCCGAGTGCCGGTCCCGGGGCGGCACGGCATCCGTCGTCGAGGTGGACGTCCGCGACGAGGACGGCGTGAACAGAGCCGTGGGGGAGGCGGCGCAGACCTACGGTCGGGGGTTCGTCGTCATCCACTCCGCGGCGGTCGTCGCCTATGGCCTCTTCGAGGAGGTGCCGTCCGAGGTGCTCGCAGAGGCGGTCTCGACGAACGTGCTCGGCACCATCCACGTCGCGCGGGCCTCGCTCCGGGCGTTCCGACGCACGGGTGGCGGGCACCTCGTCGTCATCGGGTCCCTCCTCGGTGAGGTGGCAGCTCCCTACATGGGGTCGTACGTCCTCTCCAAGTGGGCGGTGCACGGCCTGGTCCGCACGCTGCAGATCGAGACGCGGCAGCGGGACGGTGTCTCCGTGTCCCTCGTGTCCCCGGGCGGCATCGACACGCCGATCTACCGGCAGGCGGCCACGATCCTGGGCCGCCACGGCTCACCACCCCCGCCGGTACGCAGCGCCGACGACGTCGCCGCCCGGGTGATCAAGGTGCTGGGAAGGCCCCGCCGCAAGACGCACGTCGGCCCGGCCAACCCCATCGTCGTCACGGGGTTCCGGCTCCTCCCTACGCTCTACGACGCGATCGCCACGCCGGCGCTGCGGACCTTCGCACTCGACGGCTGGCGCGGCATCCCGGCGACCGCCGGCAACGTCGACCAGGCCCAGCACCCCCCTCCCGGACGGTTCGAGGCGACCCCGGGAACCGACCCCGACCCATCGACCGACGAGGAGTACCCGGTGACGAGCGACGACCAGACCGACCACGCCCTTCCCCGTCCTCGGGTCTCCCGTCAGGTGGCCGCCCCCGCCGAGGCGGTCTGGGCCGTCCTCGCCGACGGGTGGCAGTACGCGACCTGGGTCGTCGGAGCGTCCCGGATGCGGGCCGTCGACGAGGAGTGGCCGGCGCCCGGTGCCCGCCTGCATCACAGCGTCGGCATCTGGCCGGCGATGATCAACGACTCCACCGTGTGCGAGGAGGCGGAGGAGCCACGGCACCTCGTCCTCACGGCTCGCGGCTGGCCGCTCGGTGAGGCCCGGGTCGAGATCGAGATCGTGCCCGACGGACCGGAGAGCTGCACCGTGTCCATCGCCGAGGACGCGACGAGCGGCCCGGGAAGGCTCGTCCCCATGCCGGTCCGACAGGTGTCGATCCTGCCCCGCAACCGGGAGGCTCTTCGCCGGCTGGCCCTCGTCGCCGAGGGGCGGCACCGGGAGTGGCTCGAGGGCGAGCAGTCCTGAGGCGAGGGGGCGCTCGCGCTGATCGGCGCCGACCGGGGTCAGTCCGCCTGGTCCCGCATCACCCGCGACCACGCGCTGCCGACGAGTGCTTTGCGCACCACCCCGAGCGGCGCTCGGTGGCGAAGCGCGGAGACGGCCGCGTTCCAGCCGCACGCTCCGTGGACGCCACCGCCGGGGTGGGCCGATGCCCCGGCGAGGTAGAGACCGCGGACGGGCGTCTCCGGGCGACCGAGACCCCGCGTCGGGCGGAGCACGAGCTGCTGGTGCAGGGCCGCGGTGCCGGCGTTGAGCGCACCCCGGCTGAGGTTGGCGTCCGACGCCTCCATCGCCCCGGGCGCCTGGACGTGTCGGCCGCGGCGCAGGTCGAGGAACCCCGGCGCCACCTCCTCCACGCACCCCTCCAGCCGCTCGGCCTGTTCCGCCACGAGGTCGTCGTCATGGGCCAGCTGCCGGGGGAGGTGCGTGTAGGCCCACACCGACTCGGTCCCCGCGGGGGAGCGGGTGGGGTCCGACGTCGTCATCTGGCCGAGGAGGATGAACGGGGAGCGCGGCATCCGGCCCACAGCGAGGTCCGCGGCGACGTCGACCAGCCCGTCGTGGTCCACGCCGAGGTGCACGGTGCCGGCACTGCGTGCCCCGGGCGCCGTCCAGGGGATCGGGGCGTCGAGCGCCCAGTTGACCTTGAGGGTGGCGTCGTCCCACTCGAAGCGCCGCACGTCGTCGAGCAGCCGGGGCGGCAGGTGGTGTGCGGCGACGAGCTGCCCGTACAGCATCGGTGCGGGGACGTCGGCGAGGATGCCGTGCCGCGCCCGGACCGTGGTGCCGTCGGCCAGGCGCACACCGACGGCGCGGCCGCCGGTCACCTCCACCGAGGTCACCGCGACGCCGCAGCGCACCTGCGCTCCGAGGGACTCCGCCCGGCGCCGCAGTGCCGTGGCCAGCATCCCGGCCCCTCCCTCCGGCACGGGGAAGCCGACGTCCTGGCCGAGCATCGCGAGCAGCCAGCCGAAGAGCGCGCTGCCTGCGCTGTCGGGCGAGACGTCGCTGTGCATCGCGTTGCCCGACAAGAGGATCCGGGCCTCCTCGCTGCCGAACTGCTCCTCACCGAGGCGACGCACGGACAGCAGCGCGAGCCGGGTGAAGTCCAGCGTGCCCGCGACGCCCCAGCGTCGCAGCAGGCGGGTCGCCGGACGGACCGGCGGAAAGGGAGTGAACAGCGCGTCGAGGAAGGGGTCCCGGATCCGGTCCCAGCCCCTCACCATCCGCAGCCAGGCGTCCCCGTCACCCGCAGCGCAGGCCTCGAGGCCGGCGGCGGTGTCGTCGGCCGAGCCGTGCAGGACCGCCGCCCGACCGTCCGGCAGCGCGTGCGCGAGCACGTCGGGAGCCGTGCACCACGCGAGCCCGTGCCGCTCCAGGTGGAGGTCACGGATGACCGGGCTCGCCGCCGCGAGCGGGTAGAACGCACTGAACAGGTCGGTGACGAACCCCGGTGCGGCGACCTCCGCGCTGCGGACGGCACCTCCGACCTCGTCCTGGGCCTCGAGGACCACGACCTCCCAGCCGGCGTCGGCCAGCGCGTTGGCCGCCACGAGCCCGTTCGGCCCGGCGCCCACGACCACCGCGTCGCACTGCGTCGAGACCATGAACCGCCCTCGCCTTCGTCGTCGGGGCCCCCGGGCGGGGCGCTCCTCTCGATACCCCGACGCTGCCACCGGCACTCCTGTTTCGGGTCAGGACCGTCGGGTAGGTCCACCTCGACGCCCGGCCGGTGCGCCTGCGCCCGCCCACCCCGACGCCCCGAGGAGCCGACATGTCCCAGGACGCCATCGTCATGCTGAAGGCCGACCACAAGGAGATCCGCTCGCTCTTCCGCGAGTTCCAGAAGTCGTCGACCACGCCGGCCCGCAAGGAGAAGCTCGTCGAGCAGATGATCGAGCTGCTCACGGTGCACACGTACATCGAGAACGAGGTGATGTACCCGCGCGTGCGCGACCTCCTGCCGGACCTCGAGGAGGACGTGCTCGAGTCCTACGAGGAGCACCACGTCGCGGACGTGCTCGTCATGGAGCTGGCGGCGATGAGCTCGTCCGACGAGCGCTTCGAGGCCAAGACCACGGTGCTCATCGAGAACGTCACGCACCACATCGAGGAGGAGGAGCAGGAGTGGTTCCCCAAGGTGCGTGAGGGCCTCAGCCGCACCGAGCTCCGCGAGATCGGGGAGGAGCTGGCGGCCGCCAAGGAGCGCTCGCCCCGCCGGCCGGAGCAGCCGAGTGCCCTGAAGAAGACCGTCGACGCCGTCATCGCCTGAGCCGATGCCCGCCCCTCGCAGTGTCGTCCGCGCCACGCAGCAGCTCGAGCGGAACTCCGCTCTCGACGGGCTGCGAGGGCTCTACTCAGGGCTCGCGGCACCGATCGACCAGTGGTCGCACAGCGACCTCCTCCGCTCAGGGCTCATCGGGCATGCGCTGCACCCCATCCTCACCGACGTCCCGATCGGGTGCTGGACCGCCGCAACGGCACTCGACCTGAGGGGGCGTGCCGAGGACCGCGGGGCCAGCCGGTGGCTCGTGGGCGCCGGGCTGGCCGCCGCCGGTCCGACGGCCCTCACCGGCCTGGCGGAGTATGCCCGCACCGGCCGGGAGGTCCAGCGGGTCGGGGCGCTGCACGCCGTCCTCAACGTCGTCGGGACGACGCTGTACCTGACCTCCTACGTCGCGCGCACGAGGAGGCGGCACGGCTTCGGCGTCGCCATGGCGCTGGCGGGGGCGGCCGTGACCGGCGCGTCCGGCTACCTCGGCGGCCACCTCACCATGGCGCGGAAGGTGGGGAGCCGCGACGCGGCGTTCGGTCTCGACGAGGTCGGTCCACCAGCCGGGCCGGATGCCGACACGCCCCCGGCTCAGGGTCCGGGCAGCAGCCGCTCGTGACGAGCGCCATCACGGCCGTCCAGCGGGACGACCTGGTCCTCGACGTCCGGGACGAGGGACCGCGCGCCGGCGAGGTGGCGGTCCTGCTCCACGGCTTCCCCCAGGACTCCCGGTGCTGGAGCGAGGTGGCACCCCTCCTCCACGAGGGTGGCCTGCGCACCCTCGCACCGGACCAGCGCGGCTACTCGCCGGGCGCCTCACCGCAGGAGGTCGCGGCATACCGGGTGGAGACCCTCGCCGAGGACGTGCTGGCCGTCCTCGACGATGCCGGGGTCGCTGGAGCGCATGTCGTGGGGCACGACTGGGGTGGCGGCGTGGCGTGGCACCTCGGTGCCCACCACGCCGACCGCGTCCTCTCCCTCACCGTGCTCTCGACCCCGCACCCGAGGGCCCTGGCGCGCTCGATGACGCGCTCTCTGCAGCCTCTGCGCAGCTGGTACACCCTCGCGGTCCAGGTGCCGGTCGTTCCGGAGGTCGTGCTCTCGCGGACCCTGGGACCTGCGCTGCGCCTCTCGGGGCTCCCGTCCGAGCACGCGCAGGAGTACGCAGCCCGCCTCGCCACGGCGTCGGCAATGCACGGCCCGCTGGCGTGGTACCGGGCCGCGGCTCGCCGCCCGCCGTCGGAGCTCCTCGGAGCCCGGGCATCCGAGGACGTCGTCGACGTGCCGACGACGTACGTGTGGGGCCGGCG
>JAQSWG010000014.1 GCA_029266735.1 Ornithinibacter sp. | reverse complement strand
CAGGTCTCCCGCATCCTGCGCACCACCCTCACCCGCCTCCGCACCCACCTCCAGGACACCGACACCACCCCCCACACCCACACCCCCGCCGCCTGACGTTTAGTGGCAAGCGGCGGCGGTTTGCGGCGGGTCTCAGCCGGAGAGGCCGGCCGGGGTGCCGGCTGGCGGAAGCTCCCGGTTCTCTCCTGGGGCCAGCGGCCGCACCTTCGCAGCGACGCACCGTCCGTGGCCTCGAGGAAGTCCTCGAGCGGCGAGGTGAACACGTCGTAGTCGGCGTGGTGCACGGGAACCACGGTGCCGGGGTCGATGAGCTTGAGTGCCGCCAGCCCCTGTTTCGCGTCCATCGACACCAGGATCCCCAGGACCTTCGTCCCGCCGAGGTGGAAGACCCCGATGTCGATCGCCGGGTAGCGCCGGGGGATGTCGGCCAGCCCGTCCACCATGAGCGTGTCGCCGGTGACGTAGACCGTTCTCGACTGCGCGGCGTCACCCCACTCGAGAACGCTGCCCATGACGTCGGGTAGGACCAAGTCGGTCACCCCGGGCCCATGCCGGCCGGGGCAGGAAGTGATGCGCAGGGAGCGTCCGCCGGAGGTGACGGACACGGCATCCCAGGTGTCGAGACCGAGCGCGTGGGTGAAGCCGAGCTCGGCCAGCTGACGCTGGGCCTGCGGCGTCGTGACGATCGGGATGCCACGGTCGAGGCGCTCCTGGGCGACCTGGTCGAAGTGGTCGCCGTGGTAGTGGGAGAGGAGGACGAGGTCGATCGGCGGGAGGTCGTCGATCTCCATCGGCCGGTCGGTCAGCCGGGTTGCGCGCATCCCGTGGCCGAGGCCCACCTTCTCGTGCCGATGGACGAAGTTCGGGTCGGTGAGGACCGTGAACCCGCCGAACCGCAGGAGCAGCGTGGCGTTCCAGCTGAACGTCAGCGAGTCCGGCCCTTCCCACTGGCAGCGGTCTCGGGCAGCTCGAGCCTGTGGCCCATGCCGCCTTCACTACCCGGCTCACTGCACGGCATTCCCCACGGCCCACTTCCGGGTCGGTCCGCGTAGACTCCGGGGCTGGCCGCGCCGCCTCGGCGCGCCATCCGCTGGCGTGGCGCAACCGGTAGCGCACCTGTCTTGTAAACAGGGGGTTGAGGGTTCGAGTCCCTTCGCCAGCTCTCGCCCTTGACCTTGCCGACTATTCCTCTGATGCGATGTAGGAGCGGGGCCTCCGCTCCTCGTGGGTTACCTTCCAGCGCGGTCGTGCTCATGCTGGGAGTGCTCATGTAATCCATCGGATTCGAGGAGGCCCCTCATGTCTGAGTATGACGGTTCACAGTTCGTGGGGATCGATCTGCACCGCAGGAGATCGGTGGTCGTGCGCACCACCGCCGGTGGTGAGGCGCTGGAGTGGATCCCTTGCCGAGCACCGCAACCCGTTGGTCGGGCGAGGTGGCTTCGAGGAAGAGTGCCCAACGGTCTTGGAGCTGGGTGGAGCGAGGGCGTCAGCCGGGATGGGCGGGAGGAATGGACGGGCGGCTCCGTTGAGCCACCCCTCGGGCAGGCCGAGCTCGTCGGCCATCTGCGCGACGATGTCGGCGACCCGGTCATCGGTCGTGATGCCATCGATGTCTTGAGTCCGGCGGTCTGCGTCGGGAAGGTGAAGTGAGATCGCAGCGCCTCCGACGACGTAGACAGTCGCCGCGATCCCAAGGGCGCTGAGGCGTTGGTCGAGTTCGTCCAGCAGTTGGCGGATCTGTGCCGCGTCGAGGTCGAAGCTCACGCCGTGGCCAGCTCACGCTCATTGATCTCGATGCCGAGCTTGGCAAGGCCATCGTCCAATGCTCGCCCATGCCTCAACGGGAGTGGGGCCCAAGGCTCGCGTAGCGGCATGGGGGCAGCGAGCCACCGGGGGATCGGCCGCCCATCGCGGGCGCTCTCGCGGAGCATGGTGTACGCCAAGGTCTTCCAAGGGCCGGTCAAAGGCTGTAGTGGGGTTCCCGTGGCCCAGATCGCACGGCGAGCCGGCGTGCTCAGAGCGAGGGACTGGTCACGTCCTTGGAGCAGCATCCGCATCGCCCACATCGGATCAGACTCGCAGTGGGTGGCGACCGCGTCGATGACATCCGAGGCTCGCATCCAACTGCGGTTGGCTGCCTGCTCGGCGGCATCTTCGAGGTCGAGCAGAACCATCGCTGAAGGGATGGTGCGCCCGGCCAGGTAGTCCCCAAGTCGGGACGGCGTGCACCCGATGGCGTGCGCCGCCTGGCTCCGGTTGAAACCGGCAGCCTCTATCAGCGCCGTCAGGCGCTCACGAAGACGGTCCCGCGAACTCATGGAAGCTACTATATACCCAAATTTGGATACTTACACGCTGCAGGCGCTTGCCGGTGCAACTGAGGCAGCCCCACCGCCAACGTCATGGGCCGAGAACACCGCATGATCCGACGGGCCACCACCACGATGCCAAGCACGAGCGCTTTCCCACTTGCCTGGCCCGTCAGCTCGAGAGAATGACGAAGAGGAGGAAGACGACGTGGACGAATAGGAACAGCACGACGATGACGACGAGCACGATGACGGCGCCGCACGTGGCGCGGTCACGAGATCTCGGTCTAGCCTCGACCCTGCCCGGCAAGTCCGGTCGACAAGCCGCGCGCGAGATCGTGGCGGCCGTCCGAGAGAGCGAATTGACGACTACGCGGCTCGCCTTCGGCGGCGAAGGCCCAGCGAATCGCCGTGCCATAAGCGGACATTGGCGCCCACTCGTATGGCACGTAGGCGGCAGGACCCGGTGCACCTGCGCCACGTGGCCTGTGTCCTTGCAGGTCAGAGCCTTGGAGCACGGGTGCCGACTGGCTCTTGTAAACAGGGGGTTGAGGGTTCGAGTCCCTTCGCCAGCTCCACTGAGATTCTGCCGAAAATCCCTCTCCTCTGCTTCTATTCAGTGAAATCAGTATCGACGCCGAGGGACAGGAACGGACGCGAATGGACACACGGTGAGACGCGGTCGGGGTGCTCGAGGACGAAGGTGCTCCCGACGCCGACGCTGTGGAGTGCGACGCTGCCGCCGTGGGCCCTCGAGGACCTGGCGGGCGATGACCAGTCCGACGGACAATAGCGACCGAGGTATGCCCTCCCGTGAGCCGATGCCGCTCTTCGCCGCCTGTCCAGTCTCAGCTCTGCGGCAGAGCCCGGCGTGCTTGGGCGCTCGTGAGCGGGCGTTCGCGCGCTATGTCAGAGTGAAGCTGCGGGTGGCTGGTCCGGTGGCGGTGCCGCCATCGGCTGACTGCGGGCTGGGATCGGCGTGAGCCGCCTGCGGGTGGGTGTCAGGCACAGCGGCGGACTGGAACCACTCGCCAAGTTGGCTCACGAGGTCGGGATCACCGGCGGCCGTGACGGAGCCGTCCCGCAATGTCTCAGACCAGTCGCACCGGCCCCTTGCCAGTGCCAGGAGCGCCGGCATGGAGGCCTCCACGTACACATAGCGGCCCTCGTCGAGCAGCGGGTCCCTGAGGCAGCCGTAGGCGTTGCCGCCGCGCTCGAGCACGAGCCAGTATCTCCGGTCGAGCCGGTGACGCAGGCGAAGCTCCAGGACGACCGGCCGCGAGGGCACGCGGTCGGGGTCAACCCGCTGGGCCAGCCAGCCGAGCACCACGTCCGGGTCCCGCTCCCACATGTCGGGGTCCTCCGGCAGCCAAGCCTCTGCCCAGGTGCGTAGCGCGCCGAGAGGGCCCATCAGGCCGTGACCGACCCCGGTGAGGCGGTAGGCGGGGTGCCGGTCGGCCGGGTCTGCGCGCGACACCACCCCAAGCGTCTCCAGGCGGCGAAGTCGATCTGCGAGCACAGATCGCGAGATCCGCCCGGGCAGCCCAGCAACGAGGTCGTTGAACCCCTGCGGCCCGAATGTCCCGAGCTCTCGCACGATGAGCAGGCTCCACCGGTCACCCAGGTGCTCGATCGCCTTGGTGTACGAGCAGTAGCCGTTGAACTCGCTCGAGCTCACGCAGTCAGTGTCCCACCGGGACGTCGAGCCCTGCGGGTTCGATCTTCGAACTGGCTGTCCGCGCGCGGGGTGGAAGACCTTGGAGCAGGACGAATCCATGTCAGGAGTGACGATGGGAAGAGCAGAGAGCTCAAACCGAGTGCTCGTAGCGAGGCACCCGCCTGGGCTCCGTGCGCGGTATGAGGGGATGGTCCGGTCAGCCGGTGCAACCGGCCGCCTTGTCCGGATGCCGCGGGGCGGAGTCGTTCATGTCATCGAGGCCGGTGACGGCCCCCCGGTCGTGCATCTGCACGGGAACAACACATCGTCCCTGTCGCACTTGATGCTGCTCGAGCACTCCACGAGAGTGCGGTCATTCCTCGTCGACCGGCCGGGGTTCGGCCTCAGCGATCCGGAGACCTTCCCCCGCAGGGAGTTTCGGCACCGTGCGGTGCGCTTCGTCACCGAGACCCTCGACGAGCTCGGACTGGACGCCGCGGTGCTCGCGGGCGCGTCAGGCGGCGGGACCTGGGCGCTGTGGTGCGCCCTTGACCGTCCGGAACGGGTGCGGGGTCTGGTCATGTTGGGCTCGATCCCACTCCTTCCGGGCGCCCGCATCCCGCTCGGCATCAGAATCGTTGCCACGCCGGGCGTGGGCGACGTCCTCACCCGCGCCGTGCGGCCCGGCCCGCGGATGCTGCGGCGACTGATGTCGCAGGTGGGCGAAGGCGATACCATCCTGCGTCACCCCGACCTGTTCGAGTCCCTGCTTGACGCGGCCCACGACCCGGTGGCGACGGCCGCCAACGTGGCCGAGTTCCGGGCCCTCCTCACTCCGTTCGGCACGCGAGCTGCGACCCGGATCCGCCCCGCCGACCTGCGCCGCGTGGCCGCGCCGACCCTGATGATCTGGGGAGACCGCGACCCGGTGGTCAAGGTCGCCGACGCGCGAGCAGTCGCGGAGCTGATCCCGGATGCACGCCTCGAGGTGCTCCCGGCAGGCCATGTGCCACAGCTCGGCAATCCGCAGCGTGTGGCACAGCTCGTGGCACGGTTCGCCGCGTCCTGTCCGTGATCAACCCAGCGGATTGTCTGGGGTCAGATGAGGTCGCGGGAGCGATCGTTCGGGCAACACCGGAGAGCGGCCAGACCGCTCTCCCGCTCTCGTTGGGGGTCGTCAACAGACCCACGTTCGGCAAGGCTGTGCGGGTCAATAGTGCGTCGCAACGCCGCGTGCGAAAGCCGCTGGGTGGCTCCCTACGGCCGCGGAGCAGGCCGAGCGAGCTCGAACACGTCGTACGTCGTGGGGTCACTCGCGTACTGCGTCTCGCCACGGTGGCGCATACCTAATTTCTCGAGCGTGCGGAGCGATGCCTTGTTGTCGGACGTCGTCAGCGCTACCAGTCGATCGAGTCCGACTCGAGTGAAGCAATCGACCGCGACAAGGCCCGCCGCCTCGGTCGCGATGCCCCGGTTCCAGTGCGTCGGATGGACGATGAGCCCGACTTCGATCTCACCGGGCGAGATGCCCCCCCAACCCGCGCCCATCGGGTCGAGCTCCACACGCCCTCGGCGCTCATCGCTCTCTCGGTGGAAGACGGTCCAGGTGCCGAAGCCGTGCTCCTGCCACCGGTCGATCCACCTATGCAGCTGGCGTTCAACCTGCGACCGAGGTTTGGGCTCGTGGTCCGCACGAGAGAGGATCTCAGGCCTGTTGCGCATCTCGACGTAGAAGTCCAGGTCCGATTCGCTCGCCGGGCGAAGCACGAGACGCCCACTCACGAGTTCCACGCCACTCACGGTATCGGCACAGACCGCCGCGACGTGATCGTGCACCTCCGGACCGTGTCCGGCTCGCGTCAATCGGACGGGCTCGCGCTCCCACTGAACACCACCCACCCCACCACCAGGCAGCCGGTCCTTGCGACATATCGCCGCGAGGCGGGCGTGGTCGTCGAGCGCTTCTATTCGCCTACAGGGGCTTGGTGAAGAGTAGCCACGCGTGACCCGCTGGGTAGTCCGGGACGTCCGCGACTCGCGTGTAGCCTCGCCGCCGGTAGAACTCGGGGGCTTGGAACGAGTGGGTCAGAAGCACGACCTGACGGCACCCTCGCAGTGTCATCTCACGCTCGGCGGCATCCATCAGCGACGTCCCAAGCCCGCGCCCCCTGAAACCCGCCTCGACCCAAAGGGCGTCGACGAACCCGCATCCGCCCCAGGTCCATCCGGACAGCCCGGCCAGGTGGCCTTCAGGGTCAACAGCCGGCCGTCCCGTAACCCGGTCGTCTCAGCATTGTGGGCGTAGATCTCGGTGTCGAGGCGTTCCGCCAGGTCGCGGTCACCCTCTCCTGCCTCGATCTCGATATCCACGACCTCATCATCGCCCGACCGGCCGATCCGACCGGTGCCTGAGCACACGGTCACCCTAGATCGCCGAGCTCACCGCACAGCGCTGCGGCGACGAGCGAGCTGGTGCTGTCCCGGGCGGAGGCCACCGTGCTGGCTCGTACTCCTCCATCATGTGGTGAGCTGGCGGAGCGGTGACGAAGGTGTGGCGATCAGCCGCGCGCTGGCAGCACGACAATGTGTGCGGCGAGGATTCGCCAACCTGTGTCGTCGTCGTGGGTCCACGTCCGCGTGTAGCGCAGCCGGCCCGACATGGGTTCTCCGCCGAACGTTCCGGCAACGGTCGCTGTGAAGAACGTGGCCCCGGTGGTGCCGACGACGAGAACCTCGACGTCCTCCTCGGACAGCTCGGTGATGACCGAGAAGCCCGAGCGGTAGCCGGCCAGGTCATCGTGCTTGGTGTGTCGTGCCCCGTCGGGTCCGATCGCGATCAGGCGGTCGTCGAGCAACCGATCGAGCGCTGCGACATCGCCGGCGAGCTGAGCGGCGTGGAGCGCCCGTTCTGCCGCCAGCAGGCCTGCCTCGGATCCCGTCATGGTCACGCAGACATCCTCGTCCATCCCGGTCCCGGCCTTGCCACGCCTGACAGCCGCTCCGGCGCTCCGGCATCGCGTCCGACGTCGAGACGCTCTTCAGCCGGCCGACGCCGACCACGTCGGTTCGTTCCGTGGACTGCCCGGTGCAACGGTTCGCGTGCGGGGGGGTGGCCCGCCCTGGCTGCACTGGAGGACGTCGGATTCCGGGAGCCCTCACGACTCCGGCGGTCACGCCCCGATCTCGGCGAGCCACTGGCCCACTGCGTGCGCGTATCGGTCGGGCGCCTCGACGGGAAGCAGGTGACCGACGTCGTCGACGGGTCGGGGTGTCCAGTTCGGCCGCCGGGCGTGCTGCCTCAGGGACGTGGGGTCGACCAGCGGATCGTCGCTCCCCCACAGCACGAGGACGGGCACACGCACCGAATCCAGCGCCTCGTTCGTCCGCCGCTGTGTGATGAACATGGCCTTGATGACCGACGCGAACGCCGTGGCCGTGCCCTCCAGCCGTTCGGGGTGCTCGTGGGCCGCGTCGACGTCATCGCGCCACAGGTCGACCTGCGCTGGCGAGACACGACCCCGGTCTCCGCCGACCAGGTCGGTGCGGCCACGTGGCTCGGCGCCGGCATCGCTGATCGCGTTGCGCTTCGCGTCCAGCACGCGCCTTCCCGCGAGTCGCAGCATGATGCGTGCCACCGGAGGGCCGGCTGCGACGGCGAGGCGTCCGACCGTCTGCCACCCGAGCGCCTCGGCCGGTGATGTCAGGCGCGGCAGCGCCGGGGCCACCAGAACCGCTCCGCGAGTCTGGTCCGGCATCACCCCCGCGGCCAACGCCGCCACCAGTGCACCCGTCGACCAGCCGTGGATCACGACCTGGCCATCGAGGCCAAGCTGCCGGACGAAGCCCGCCACGAAGGCAGCGTCGAGGTCTGCGCGTGGCCCGTGCCGATACGGAGAACCGGTGTGGCCCGCAATCGTTCCCGGAAGGTCGACCGAGATCACCGGCCCGAGCTGGAGCAGGTGAGGGACGAGATCCATCCACATGCTCGCGCTGCCGGTCATCGGGGGCACCAGTAGGTGAACCGGGGCATCGGCTGCAGCAGCCGAGGCGGGCTCCGCGCGGACATAGTGCACGGGCACGCCACAGACGCTCGTCGACACGCTGCGCAACCCGGCCCACTGCCGCGACCGGACGCCCCAGTCGTCGTATCGCACGGAGAACCCTTCCGCCACAGCTGGTGGTGCTCGTCGGCAACACGGTAATCGCAGGCAACGCGGCGACCGTCGGATGTGATGGAGATGCACCTACGACAGGGACGGCACCGTGGCCTGGGCACCGGCACCCGACCCAGCCGGCCTCTGAGGACGCGGCGCAAGATCATCCGTTCCGATCTGCATCCGAACTCGTCCCGCGAGGAGAAGAACCGGTAACGGGTGCACAAGCACCCACCAACAGAAGGGATGTCACATGAAGCGCATTCTCGCAGCGGGGTCCATTGCCGCTATCGCCATGGTCGGCTTCTCCAGCACGGCCAGTGCCGCGCCCGCCGGTGCCGCGTGCTTCGGCCAGGTGCACAAGACCGTCAACAGCGGCGGCGTCCCCGGGTTCGACAACGTCGGGCAGCTCGTCCAGGCCCTCGGCGGGGGCCAGGCGAAGAACACGACCGCCAACTCTCTCTGCTAGTCCGAAAGCTGGTTCCTGCCTGAGCAGGCGGCGGCGGCTCGGACCCGTGGGCCGAGCCGCCGCTTTCCGTGCTCAGGTCAGCCGGCGCCCACCGACGGGGAAGGACGCACCCGCGATGACGCGGCGAGACATCCAGGGGTTCCCCGAGACAGGCTGCAGTGCCCTGGCATCGCGAGCTTCGTGCCTCGACAAGATGATGTCGTCGGCTGCTGTTGCACGGCAGACTGGAGCACGGCCCGCGAGGAGGTTGGTCATGGCAGGCAACGGCCGAACCATCGTGGTGACAGGAGCGACCGGTCGCCAGGGCGGGGCGGTGGCCCGTCACCTTGTCACCGATGGCTGGCGGGTACGGGGTGTGACCCGTTCGCCGGATTCCACCGCGGCCAAGGAGCTTGCCGGTCTCGGCGTGGAGCTGGCCCGAGCCGACATGACAGACCGTGCCCGGATGCGTGCGGTATGTGATGGGGCGCACGGCGTGTTCAGCGTTCAGAACCCCATGATCAGTGGCGAGCAGGGCGAGCGGGCTCAAGGGCGCAACGTCGTGGACGCGGCAGCCGATGCGGGCGTTGCCCACGTGGTCTATGGCTCCGCCGGCCCGGGCACCCCGAACACCGGCGTCGCGGCCTGGGACGTCAAGCTCGAGATCGCGGAGTATGCCCGGGGCCGTGGCCTGCCCCTGACTGTCCTGCGACCGATGGCGTTCATGGAGCTCATGACCGACAAGGATCTCTACCCTCCGGTCGCCGCGTGGCACCTGATGCCGCGGCTGGTAGGCGCGGATCGACCCATCCCTTGGCTTGCGGCGGAGGACCTTGGTGCCATTGCGGCCCGGGCGTTCGCCGAGCCGCGGTCATATGTCGGAAGCGATCTTGCCCTCGCTGCCGACCACCGCACGCTGTCCGAATGTCGAGGCATCTGGCGTCGGGTCACCGGTCGGAACCCACGGCGGTTCCCGATGCCGCTGTGGCTGTTCGAGAAGTTCGTCGGTCCGGACCTCACCCGGATGTGGCGCTGGCTCGCCACCCACCATGTGGACGTCGACCCGAAGGAAACCCGCGAGCACAATCCGACCGCCGCCACGGTCGAGCAGTTCCTCCGACGGCGAACCCAGCAGCTCGCTGGGTGAACAGGCCGGGGGTGCTGTGACCCCAGGACCGGCTGGGCGCCGCACCAATCCAGCCGGCCACCTAAAGGCCTGGCGTCACATCCGGCCATCCGGAAGGTCCACGGGAGGACTGACGAAAGGTCCCAACCGCCAGCGTCCACGGCGACGCCACTCGTCGGCCAGCAGCGCATAGCCGTAGCCGTCCATCCACTCCCCAGAGGGGTGCAGCGCATTCTTCACCGTGCGCGCTTCTCGTCGCATACCCACGCGTTCCATCAGCCGATACGACCCGATGTTGGCGGCGAAGCAGCTGGCGGTCACCCTGCGCAGCCGGAGGTCCTCGAAGCAGATCCGCAGCGCCGCCTCGACGGCCTCGGTCGCATAGCCGTGTCCGGTCTCCTCCGGCCGCAGCGCCCAGCCGAGCTCCGCCTGGACACCGCGCGCCTGGGACACCGCGTCGGCGGGAGCCCAGGCATCCTCGATCTTGACCATCAGGTCGCCGATGACGTCACCATCTCGTTCGACCATCAGCAGAAGGTCAAGTCGCTCGGGCGCAGCGAACCTCGCGTGGAAGTCCTTCGGCGGGGCGCCCATCCACTCGGAGACACTGGGCAGGCGTCGGTAGGAAAGGACGGCATCAGCGTCGTCGACCCTCGCCCGTCGCAGCGTCAAGCGCGCGGTGGACACGGGCCACGCGACGTCGCCAAGGTGTCGGGGCACGGTTCATTGTCGACGACGACGCGCTCGCCTGGAGAGTGAGCGGGCGGATGACAGTGCGTCGCATGCGAGCAGCAATGTATGACTGCCTACCCAGGCCGCTCAACGTGCCACGGCCAGAGCAGCAGAAGCCGCGGTCGACCACCTCGCGTGCTTCGCGCGCTCGGCAGTCGCTCTGCACGCAATACGAAGCCGTGACTCACCCGTGCCGGGTGAGCCGACACCCGAGGACCTCACGTTGGATGGGAAGGCGGTGTGGATGCCGGCCGCTCACCGCCCAGATCACCGGAGGACCAGATGCCCGCAGATCTCGACGACCGCCGTGACTTCGACGACGCCAACAGAGGGTTCCTCGCCCGCTTGCAGCCGGCGCAGGTGCGGGCCGAGGACGGGAGCGTGGTCTACGACGCCGACGTGTTCGTCGAGACCACGGATGGCCCGTGCCCGGACACCGTGAACCCCAGCCTCTGGCGCCAGAGCCAGCTGACGGCGATCCACGGGCTCTTCGAGGTCACCGAGGGCATCTACCAGATTCGCGGTATGGACCTGTCGAACATGACCCTCGTCGAGGGGGACACGGGCGTCATCGTCATCGACCCGCTGATCTCCGCTGAGGTCGCCGCGGCGGGGTTGGCCCTGTACCGGGGGCACCGCGGCGAGCGAGCGGTCACGGCGGTGCTCTACACCCACTCGCACATCGACCACTTCGGTGGCGTGCTTGGCGTCGTCGACGCCGACACCGACGTCCCGATCATCGCGCCGGCGCACTTCATGGACCATGCGGTGTCCGAGAACGTGTACGCGGGCGGCGCGATGCTCCGCCGCGGGATGTACTACACGGGCACGGGGCTGCCGGTGAGCGCGACGGGCGTCGTGGGAGTCGGTCTCGGGGCCGCGGCGTCGACCGGAAGCGTCGGGCTCCTGGCCCCGACGCTGGACATCACCCACACCGGTCAGGAAGAGACGATCGACGGGGTACGCCTCGTGTTCCAGATGACTCCCGGGACGGAGGCGCCCTCGGAGCTGAACCTTCACCTGCCCGGGTTCCGGGCGTTGTGCATGGCCGAGAACGCCACGCACAACCTCCACAACATCCTCACCCTGCGCGGCGCCGAGGTCCGTGACGCGCGGAACTGGTCTCGCTACATCGCCGAGGCCGTGGAGCTGTTCGTCGACGACTCGGACGTCGCCTTCGCATCACACCACTGGCCGACCTGGGGGACCGACGCCATCCGGACGTTCCTCACCGAGCAGCGCGACCTCTACCTCTACCTCCACGACCAGACCCTCCGGATGCTGAACCAGGGCTACGTGGGGAGCGAGATCGCCGAGCGCCTCGAGGTCCCACCGGGCCTCGACTCCCGGTGGCACACCCACGGCTACTACGGCTCGGTCAGCCACAACGTCAAGGCCATCTACCAGCGCTATCTCGGCTGGTACGACGGGAACCCTGCGCACCTCTGGCAGCACCCGCCGGAGGCGGCTGCCCAGCGCTACGTCTCCGCCATCGGCGGCATCGATGCGACCGTCGCCAAGGCCCAGGAGTTCGCGGATGCCGGCGACCTCCGCTTTGCGGCGGAGCTGGCGAGCCACGCCGTCTTCGCGGAGCCGGGGCACGGCGGCGCCACATCCCTTCTCGCCGACGTGCTCACCCGCCTTGGCTACGGGGCAGAGTGCGCAACCTGGCGCAACTGCTTCCTCCTCGGTGCCCAGGAGGTCCACGGTGAGGCGGTCCCCACACAGGTGAGCAGCGCCGGAATGGCGACGGCACTCTCGGTCACCCAGCTGTTCGACAGCCTGGCGATCCGCATCGAGGGCCGGCGGGCGTGGGACGACTCCCTCAGCATCCGCTGGCAGTTCACCGACAGCGGCGAGGCGTACCGGATGGAGCTGAGCAACGGCGCCCTGGTCCACCACCCAACGGTGCGGAGCGAGCCCGCCGACCTGACCGTCTCACTGACCCGAGCCCAGCTGCTCGGTGCGATCGCGCGGGGCAGCACGGAAGGCCTCCAGGTCGAGGGCGACCCGACCGTGTTCAGCAGACTGCTCTCGCTCACTGAGGAGCCGGCCGCGGTATTCACCATGGTGACCCCGTAGGCACAGTGACCCCGTACGCACAGCACGCACAGATGTGTCGCTGACCGGCGACCCGCGTCAGGATGGGCCCATGGAGCAGAGCATCACGGTGGACATCGCGGCACCGCCCGAGCGGGTGTGGGAGGTGCTGACCCAGGTGGAGACGTGGTCGGAGTGGACGCCGACCGTGACGTCGGTGCGCCGGCTCGACGAGGGTCCGCTGCGCCCGGGAAGCCGGGCGAGGATCAGCCAGCCGCGGATCCCCGAGACCGAGTACGTCGTCACCGAGCTGGAGCCGGGGCGCTCGTTCACCTGGGTGGCCACCGGCCCTGGAGTGCTCACGACCGCCCGCCACGACGCCGAGCCGCTGCCGGGCGGCGGGACGCGGGTGCGGCTGTCGGTGTCGCAGTCCGGCTGGCTGGGGTCGGTGATGGGGCGCTTCTACCGAGGGATGACCGACCGCTACCTCGCCAACGAGGCGAACGGCCTCAAGACCCGGTGCGAGGAGCAGCCCTGAGCCCGGCCACGCCTGCCGCGGGATCCCGACGGCGTTGCGTGACATCACCGATCCGTACGAGTTTCCCGGCCTCCACGCCCATGACGACCCACCGCGACTCTTCAGGGGTTCACGGTGGGGTGACGACGACCTTGCCGAGCGCGCGGCCCTCACCGACGTGGGCGAGCGCTTCCGGTACGTCGTCGAGCCCGAAGGTGCGGTCGATGTGGATGCCCACCTCACCGGCGACACACATCTCCGCCAACGGCTCGAAGCTGGCCGGACCCGGCTTCACGACCAGAACCCCGAGGCGGCGGCCGGTGACCAGCCCCGCGGTCACGCCGACTGTCAACACCCGGAGCAGCGCTCGGACGGACCCGCCGACACATCTGTACCGGCCGCCCGGAGCGAGCGCTCGACGGTAGGCGAACACCGACCGGTGGGCCACGAGGTCCAGGATGAGGTCGTAGGGCTCACGACCCCGGGTGAAGTCGTCGCGACGGTAGTCGACCACCTCATCGGCGCCGAGGGCCCGCATGAACTCCAGCTTGTCGGCGTTGTCGACTCCGGTGACGTGTGCGCCAAGACGTGTGGCCAGCTGGATGGCAAATGAACCGGAGCCACCGCCTGCCCCGTTGATGAGCACCCGACGGCCCTTCGCGGCACCCGCCGTGCCCTGCAGCGCGATGGGACCAGCCTGCGGAATCGTCGAGGCCTCTGCGAAGGTCAGCCGGCCCGGCTTGAGAGCCAACGCCGACTCTCGTGCCACGGCGTACTCGGCGAAGCCGCCCATCAGCTGCAGGTTGTCGCCGTAGACCTCAGCACCGGGCTGGAACCGGGTGACACCACGGCCGACCGCGTGGACGACCCCGGCGATGTCCGATCCGAGCGTCGGGCGGCGCGGCGCGCGGAGCCCACCCAGCCGCGCGTACAAGGGGGAGCCCCGAAGCCCCTCCCAGTCGCTGAGGTTGATGGACGTCGCCGCGATCCTCACCAGCACCTGTCCCTCTCCAGGGGACGGAGTCGGGACGTCCTCGACACGCAGCACCTCGGGGCCGCCGTACCGCTCGTACACCACGGCCTTCATGTGCACTCCGACGCGGCCACACAGCAAGTCTGTCAGGTCTGCTCGAGGGCGACGCCCGGTCGCGCCACGCCACCTGCCAGGACTCCGCACTCCCCGTCTTCCTGGCGGATCAGCACTGGCACACACCGATCGAGATCTGGGACGCTGTGCGCGACCGGGTCAACGTGCAGCTGGAGGGACCATGCCGCGGCAGATCATCACCACCCCTGATGCCCCGAGCTCACCGCTGTACAGCCAGGGCGTGCGCACCGGGGGCAACGTCTTCGTCTCCGGCATGGTGGGCATCGACCCGAGCACGAACTCGCTCGCGGGAGCGACGATCCAGGACCAGACCCGGCAGGCACTTCGGAACTGCGAAGCCGTCCTCGCAGCAGGCGGCGCCACGTTGGACGACGTGGTCGAGGTGGGCGTGCTGCTGACGCACTCCTCCGACTTCGCCGGCCTGAACGAGGAGTATGCGCACTGGTTCCCTGCCGAACCGCCAACGCGATACGTGGCGAGGCTCGGCGTCGACATCCCGGACGTGCTGGTCTCGATACGGATGACCGCCATCGTCGGGTGAGCGTCGTCCCTGCGCCACCACCATGGGCCCGGACGTGACGTCGGCGGACAGACGCAGTGACCGACGATCAACCAGAAGCGGACTCTGTCGTCGAGGCCAGCAGCCGTCGCGCTCGACGACCGAGGTCACCGAGGTCGACCCGCCCCGCGTCGGCTGCGGCGGCCAGCCGCGCTGCCAGGTCCAATGCCTCGTCGAGCTCCGGTCCCACGATGGCGGCCTCCTGTCCCATGTCGCGCAGGATGGTGCTCTCGGTCCTCGAGGCGATCACGGGATCGACGATGCCATCCACCCAGACCCGGGTGCGGCGGCCGTCACCGCGATCGGCGCCGGTGATTCTCTCCAGCGCGAAGATGCGGTCCGCACGCGCGAACTTGCCGAAGCCCAACGCCACCATTCGAGAGTCCGACGCCACACGCGAATCTTGACATCGCCCACCCCAGTTCGTCAGCCCTTGCCCGTCGCGGGACCTGGTTCCGATGGCCGTCGGACCGAGTGAGCGCGGCTGCTGCGTTCCCGACGGGTCGCGGTGCCGGTCGGCGGGCGACCTGAAGACGAGTCAGAGCTCGGCGCGCAGGATCGACGCAGCGCCCGCCATGGCGCGCATCTTCCCCTCTGCACTGGCGCGGGGGAGGTACTTCATCCCGCAGTCGGTGGCGATGGTGATCCGGTCCGGCGGAGTATGAGGGAAGGCTCGCCGCACCCGGTCGGCGACGACCTCAGCGGGCTCCACCTGGTGGTCGGAGAGGTCGATGACGCCCAGGATGACCGTCTTGTCGCTGAGGTCCTTGAGCACGCCGAGGTCGAGACCCGACTGGGCGGTCTCGATCGAGATCTGGTCGGCCGAGCAGCCTGCCAGCTCGGGGAGGAACGAGTACCCCTCCGGCCGGTCGTGGATGATCGCGGCATACCCGAAGCAGATGTGGACGGCCGTGGTGCCGGTGACGCCGTCGAGGGCGGCGTTGAGGGCGGTGAGGCCGTATTCGCGGGCCGCCTCGGGCCGTGCCTGCATGTAGGGCTCGTCGATCTGGACGAGGTCGGCGCCGGCTGCGTGCAGGTCCTTGATCTCGGCGTTGACCGCGGCGGCGTACGCCAGGGCCGCCGACGCGAGGTCGGGGTAGTGGTCGTTCTGCGCCTGCTGCGCCATCGTGAACGGGCCGGGCACGGTCATCTTGACCGGGTGGTCGGTGTTCGCCCTGAGGAACTCCACGTCGCGGACGCCCACGGGTCTCGGTCGCACGATCGGTCCGGCGATGCGCGGCACCGGGTTCGGATGGCCGCTGCGATCGAGCGCCGTCCCGGGGTTGTCGACGTCGACGCCCTCGAGGGCGGTCGCGAAGTGGTTGCTGTACGACTCTCGCCGCATCTCGCCGTCGGTGATGATGTCGAGACCCGCCCGCTCCTGGGCACGGATGGCCAGGAGCGTGGCGTCATCCTGTGCCTGCTGGAGATACTCCGGCTCCACCCGCCACAGTTCCCTGGCGCGCACCCGCGGCGGGAAGCGGCCGGCCAGCCGGGCCCGGTCGATGAGCCAGTCCGGCTGGGCATAGCTGCCCACCAGCGAGGTGGGCAGGATCGGCAACGGGGACGATGTCGCGGTCACCCTGGTGACTGTAGGGCTGCCGCCGTCGGTTGTGGAAGCCGCCCGCGTCCTTTCCCCGGTCGACGGACCGGGTCAGCCCTCGCCGGTCGGGGTGGGGGTCTGGGTGACGGCGTGCTGCGCGCCGCGGTCGAGGGTGAGCGCCGTGTTGACGAGCCCGACGTGGCTGAATGCCTGTGGGGTGTTGCCCAGGTGCCGGCGCGCCCGGGGGTCCCATTCCTCGCTCAGCAGGCCGACGTCGTTGCGCAGGTCGAGCAGCCGCTCGAACAGCGCGCGAGCCTCGTCGTGCTCGCCGGTCAGGGCCAAGGCGTCGGCAAGCCAGAAGCTGCAGGCGAGGAACGCCCCCTCGGAGCCGGGCAGGCCGTCGACTGTTCCCTCCGGTGAGGTCGGGTCCGCGTCCGTCCGGTACCGGAGGACGAACCCGTCCTCGCACAGCTCTCGTTGAACCGCAGCGATGGTGCCGCGGACCCTCTCGTCCTCGGGCGGAAGGAAACCCACTCGCGGGATGAGCAGGAGGGCAGCGTCCAGGCCGTCGGAACCGTAGTACTGGGTGAAGGTGCCCCGGCTCGCGTCAAAACCCTGTGAGCACACCTCCTCGTGGATGTCGTCACGAGCGGCCCGCCAGCGTTCCAGGGGCGCTCGAAGGCCGGCGCGCTCGGAGGTACGGATCATCCGGTCGAGGCCCACCCACGCCATCACCTTGGAGTGCACGAAGTGCTGCTGCGGTCCCCGCACCTCCCACAACGAGCTGTCGGGCTGCCGCCAGATCGTCTCGAGGTACTCGGTGAGCAGGGTCTGCAGCGTCCAGGCGTCCGCGTCGCTGGCGAGCCCCGCCTCGCGCGCGCTGTGCAAGCCGTCGAGGAGCTCGCCGTAGACATCGAGCTGGAACTGCCCGGCCGCCTCGTTGCCGACCCGAACGGGTCGTGACCCCTCGTAGCCGTCGAGCCAGGTCAGCTCGGTCTCCGCAAGCCGGCGGCGGCCGGTGAGGGAGTACATGATCTGCAGGTCCTTCGGGTCGCCGGCGACGGCTCGCAGCAGCCAGTCACGCCACGCCTTGGCCTCCGCGGTGTAGCCGCCGCCGGCCAGCGCCTGCAGGGTGAATGCTGCGTCACGCAACCAGCAGTAGCGGTAGTCCCAGTTCCGTGGGCCCCCGATCTGTTCCGGCAACGAGGTGGTGGCGGCTGCGGCGATGCCACCGCTGGGCGCGTACGTGAGCGCCTTCAGCACGAGTAGGGACCGGTTCACGGCCTCGCCGTAGTGGCCGTCGTAGGTGCAGCGGCTGATCCACTCCTTCCAGTACTCATCGGTCTCGCGCAGAGCCCGATCGGCGTCATAGCGTGGCGGCTCGGCCTGGTACGAGGGGACCCAGGTGAGGATGAAGGGCTTCCGGTGGCCCGCCTCCACGGTGAACTCGGCGACGCTGCGCATGTTCTCGCCGTGAAGCCGCACCGGCGTGTCGAGCCACAGCGAGTCCGGGCCGGCCACGGCCACCCAGCGCTCACCGGAGTGCCGGACCCACGGGACGACCCGCCCGTAGTCGAAGCGCGCGACAAGCTCCACGCCCATCCGCACCCGGCCGCTGACGCCCACGACGATCCGCACCACGTCGGGTTCGGTCTGTCGAATGGGCATGAAGTCGACGACCGTGACGGTTCCCTCCTCGGTCTCCCACGTCGACTCGACGATCATCGAGTCGCTTCGGTAGGCGCGCCGCGTGCACACCCCGCCGGTCAGTGGAGCGATCCTCCACCGGCCGCATCCGGGGCCGCCGAGGAGCGCAGCGAACGACGCGGAGGAGTCGAAGCGGGGCAGGCACAGCCAGTCCATCGAGCCGTCGCGGCTGATCAGCGCTGCGGTCTGCAGGTCGGCGACGACGGCGTAGTCCTCGATCCGGGACGGCGGCGTACGTCTCCACAGGCCTTCGAGCGGCTCTCGCCCTTCACGTTCGGTGGCCGGTGACCCGTCATCGGCCGTCGCGCCCACCCCGACGCCCTCGTTGGATGCCGCCGCCTCCGTGACGTCCGGAGCCGGCTCCGGATCTCGCTCACCCGTGGTGGCCATCGGGACCCTCCTCAGACATCCGTGGCTGCCTGCTGCAACCTACCGATCTCCGGCGGCTGTGGGCGCTCGAGCCGCACGCGGCCTTGCATCCCGGACGTCGCGGCGGGCTTCGCCGGCATCCCGGCATCCCGGCGTCAGGACGTCGAGGCGGCTCGGAGCTCACGGCGCGGTGTCGGGCAGTTGCCGCTCACGCGTTGAGGCCGCCCAGGGCGAGCACCGCCTCGGGGCCGTCGAGGTCCGGGGTGCTGAGGAAGACGGTGGACACCCCCAGCTCAGCCAGGCCGGCGTGGCGGTCGCGGTGTTCCGCCACCGTGCCCGCGTGCTTCCTGGCGGCGTAGGCGGCCGCTGCGGTGCGGCCTCGGTGCAGCTCGACCCGCCGCCAGACGTCCTCGCGGTCGCGCCCGACCACCGGGAGATCGAGCACCGTCACCGCCACCTGGCTCGGGTCTCGCCCCACGTCGGTGCAGTGCTGCCGAAGCACGTCGACCTTGTGCCGAACGACCTGGGGCTCCGAGGTCAGGAGGTTGCACGCGTCGCCGAGCGCGGCGGCGATCCGCAGCGTCCTCCGCTCGCCGTTGCCACCCACGATGACCGGGATCGGTGCGGTGGGCCGGGGATAGCACGTCGTCTCCGGCAGGGTGAGCCCTACAGCGGTGTACTCCTTCGTGCCCGGCGCCCACAGCGCCCGCATGACCTGGATCGCGTGCTCGAGGTCGTCGAACCTCGTCGCGGCGCTCGGAAAGGGCAGCCCGTATGCCGCGTGCTCACGGTGCCACCATCCCGCGCCGATGCCGACGAACACCCGCCCGCCGGTGAGGGCGGACAGAGTGGCCGCGGCCTTCGCCGTGATCCCGGGCCGGCGGAAGGTCGTCGGGGTGCAGAGGGTGCCAAGCCGGAGGCTGGTGTCCAGGGCGGCAACGGCGCCGAGCGTGACCCAGGGCTCGGGAATCGGGTCCCAGGCGCGGCCGACCTGCGGGATCTGGATGAGGTGGTCCATCAGCGCCAGACCGGCGAACCCGGCCTGGTCCGCAGCGAGCGCGACGTCGCGCAGCCACGCCATCGGCTCCTCGCCCCACGGGAACCGAGAGACCTGCAGCACCACCTGGACTCCCGTGGATGCCGTGCGGTCGTCAGTGGGACGCGCCACCGCCAGCCTCGGGGCGGAAGGCGTCGGCTCAGCCGAGATCGGGACGACGACGTCCCAGCCCTCGTCCCTGACCTCGGCCTCCACCTCCCGCTGGCGGAGCAGCTGTCCGGCCAGCACGCGGGAAGGCAGCGGACGGTCGCGCGCCGCGTTGCGGCGACGGCACTCCTCGGCCGGGGTCTCGACGAGCACGAGGACCGTGGGAAGGCCGGCGGAGCGCGCCCGGGACAGCCAGCTCCGTCGGCGCGCGACGTCGAAACCGAGCGTGTCCACCACGGTCGTCAGCCGACGGCCCAGCCGGGCCGTGACGACCGATTCCAGAACCGCGAACGCGTCGGCGGAGGCCTCCAGATCGTGCGGACCGCTCCCGACGATGCCTCGCAACGCATCCGAAGAGATCACTTCCTCGGCTCGGTAGCGCTCCGCCGCCCAGGTCGACTTGCCCGATCCCGAGGCGCCCACGAGCACCACCAGGGCCGGGTCCGGGAGCGCCATGCGGGCAGTCTGCCCGATCTCGGATGCCGCACCGAGCGCCGATCTCGGTGGCGTCAGAAGCGGGGGATCACCTCGTCGATCCAGCCCGGTGCGCTGGGCCGTGGCCACCACGTCGGGCCGTCGGCCGCGACGGAGGCGCCCCCGAGAACCGCCGCGGCGGCGAGCAGTGCGGCCACCACGACCGGGACCGCCTTGCCGCCGGGGCTCACGCCGCGAACGATGCTGCGGCTGCCACGGCGCAGGCTCGCGCCCCCGGGCCCCCACCAGGCGGTGAGGGCCGCGAAGAACGCCGCCGTGACGAGGGGCATCACGCCGTCGGCTGCGGCGTCTCGGCCGGTCAGCGCGGTGAGCACCAGGGCCGTCGCGAACATCGCGCAGATGCCCACGACCAGCGGAGCGACGATCGTCAGCGCGGCGCCCAGCGCCCCGACGACGAGGTGCCAGGGGCTGGTCGCGACCGCCACCGCAACGTCGCTCCCCCGGGCGCCACGCTGGTGGCGGCGCACGACGAGGGACGTGACCGACCGGTCGGCAGTCCGGGCGAGCGTGGCCCAGCCGAAGAGGAGGAGCAGGGCCAGCAGTGGGGCGGCGGCCGTCAGTGTCGCGAAGAGGGCGAGGAGGGCGAGGAGTGTTCCTGACCGCTTCGGGCGGCCGATGCGGGGGTCGCCGTACGGGCCGTGCCCGAGCCGCGCCGCGTCCCAGTCGGACTCCGAGTCCGGCACCGACGACCCCGGGCCCGTCAGCTGCTGGTGGCCTGCGCCCGGAGCGGCCGTCGGCGGGGCGGGCGCGGTGGCCGGGGGTGGCGCCAGCACCACACCCGGTGGCGGCGCGGCATCCGACTGCTGCGTCAGCGCGCCGGCGACGCCGCCCCCGGCCGCCATGGCATCCCCCATCGAAGCCGCCGGTGTCATCGGCAGTGCGCTGGTGGCGCGCAGCTGCGTCGGCTGCCGGGTCCGCACGCGGATGGCTTCGGTCACCGGAGCACCGTGGGCGTAGCACTCCAGAGCCGCCACGACCTCGTCGTGGTGCGGGCGGTCCGCCGGGTCGGGCGAGAGGGCGGCATACAGCAGCGGCTCGATCCGCGGGTCGACCGCCCTGAGGTCGGGCTCGCCGCCGGCAACCCGGGCCAGCACGGCGCTCATCGTCCCGCGGCCGAAGGGCGGTGTCCCCGTGGCGGCGAAGGCCGTCGTCGCCGCCCAGCCCCACCAGTCCGTCGCCGGGGTGACGTCCTCACCCCCGACGACCTCCGGTGCCAGGTAGCCCGGCGTGCCCATGACGAGTCCCGTGAGGGTGAGGCGGATGTCGTCGGCGACGTGCGCGATCCCGAAGTCGATGAGCACGGGGTCGCCGTCGACGAGGAGCACGTTGCCGGGTTTGACGTCCCGGTGGACGATGCCCGCCGAGTGGATCGTGTCCAGCGCCTCCGCCACGCCCGACGCGACCCGGTGCAGGTCCGCCGGCGCCAGCGGGCCACGCTCCGCCACGAAGTCGTCGAGCGCCGGCCCGGGCACGTACCGGGTCACGATGTAGGGAGTGACGCCGTCGACGTCCGCGTCGAGGATCGGCGCCACGCGAGGGGTGCGGATCCGGCGCAGCGTCTCGACCTCTCGCTGGAGCCGGGCGCGGGCGTCGGGGTCATGGGCCACGTGCTGACGCAGCACCTTGACCGCGACCGCCCGTCCGTGCCGGTCGAGGCCGAGGTGCACCACCCCCATCCCGCCCTCACCGAGACGCTGGACGAGGCGGTACTCGCCGAGCTGCGTGAACTCACGCGGCTGCTCGGTGTCCTCCGGCTCTGAGCCGTCGGCGATGGCGTCGGCCGTCATCCCCCCACGGTATGCCGGAACGCTGGGTCTGGGCTGGATCCCGGTCGGTGCCCGTGCTGGTCGGGGCGCCGGTCAGTGCGGGATTCCGGCTCTGCGGCGGCGGGTGCGCGCCGTGCCGGTCAGCTCTGGATGTACGTGCGGAGCTGGTCGCGCTCCGACTGGAGGTCGTCGATGCGGTTCTTGACGACGTCACCGATGCTGACGATCGCGTGCAGCTTGCCGTCGACGACGACGGGGACGTGCCGGATCCGGCGCTCGGTCATCGCCGTCTCGAGGTCGTCGAGGACGTCCTCCGGACTACAGGTGTGCACCTCGGCCGTCATGATCTGCTCGACCGGGGCGTCCATGATCGCGGCGCCGTCGGTGTGCAGGTACCGCACGACGTCGCGCTCGCTGACGATGCCGTCGACGCTCTCGCCGTCGTCGCTCACGACGACGGCACCGATGTGGTGCTCGGACAGGAGGCCGAGCAGCTCCGTCACCGACGCGTCCGACCTCACCGTGACGACGTCGCCGCCCTTGCGCCTGATGACGTCCGCGATCCTCATGTGTTGACGATACGGGGGAGGCCGACGACGCGCCAGACGTGGCTCAGCGCACTCTTACGACCGGCGGCAAAGGAGCCGTCGCCCGGGTACCGATCGACCCGCCGGCACGGCATACTGGCGACACCGCTGACACCGACGTGGGCGGCAGCTTTACCCTTTACAACGGATCGTCCGGCACGTTCCTGCCGGTGAAGGAAGGCAATGACGTCATGGCAACTGTGAAGTTCGACCAAGCATCCCGGATCTACCCGGGCAACGACACGCCCTCGGTGGACCGGCTCGACATCGACGTGGCGGACGGGGAGTTCCTCGTCCTCGTCGGTCCCTCCGGGTGTGGCAAGTCCACCTCCCTGCGCATGCTCGCGGGCCTCGAGGAGGTCAACGACGGCAAGATCTGGATCGGTGACCGCGACGTCACCGACCTCTCGCCGAAGGACCGCGACGTCGCGATGGTCTTCCAGAACTACGCGCTGTACCCCCACATGACCGTCGCGGACAACATGGGCTTCGCCCTGAAGATCGCCGGCGTCGACAAGGGGGAGATCCGCAAGCGCGTGCAGGAGGCCGCCGGCATCCTCGACCTGACGGACTACCTCGAGCGGAAGCCGAAGGCCCTCTCCGGTGGACAGCGTCAGCGCGTGGCCATGGGGCGTGCGATCGTCCGGTCGCCGCAGGTCTTCCTCATGGATGAGCCGCTGTCCAACCTCGACGCGAAGCTCCGCGTCCAGACCCGCACCCAGATCGCCAGCCTCCAGCGGCGCCTCGGTGTCACGACCGTCTACGTCACCCACGACCAGATCGAGGCCATGACGATGGGCGACCGGATCGCGTTGCTCAAGGACGGCATCCTCCAGCAGTGCGCCACCCCGCGCGAGATGTACGACCGGCCCAACAACGTCTTCGTCGCCGGCTTCATCGGCTCCCCGGCCATGAACCTCGTGTCCGTCCCGGTGACCGAGGACGGCGTCCAGTTCGGCAGCCACCGCCTGCACGTCGACCGGAGCCTGCTCGGCTCCTCAGGCAACGAGGTCATCGTCGGCATGCGCCCCGAGGACGTCGAGGTGACCACGAACGAGGACGGCCTCGAGCTCATCGTCGACGTCGTCGAGGAGCTGGGCGCCGACGCCTACGTCTACGCCACCCCCGCCAACCCGGACATCCGGCTCGAGGGTGTGGGCGACGACGCCCTGGCCAAGCCCTTCATCGCCCGGGTCGACGGCCGCAGGGTTCCGGACAAGGGGTCGAAGATCTTCGTGTACCCGAACCCCGACCACATGCACGTCTTCGACAAGGAGTCCGGCGCCAGGCTCGGCTGAGCCGCCTCAGGACCGGGACCACCCGCGACGCCCCGGACGAGCTCTCGTCCGGGGCGTCGCGCGTCTCCTGGAAACGTCCGCCCATCCCACCGCGCGCACCCCCACGGGAGGACCCGTGCCGATGGCCTTGGAGATCACCGCCGCCCGGCCCGACCCGGCGCTGCTCGACCTGCCGTGGCGCATCCCGCTCGAGGAGTGGCCGGAGGACATCCTCGCCGCCCTCCCCCGGGGTATCTCCCGGCACGTCGTGCGGTTCGTGCGGTTGTCGGGTCGCGTCCTCGCCGTCAAGGAGATCAAGGCGGACCTGGCCCGCCGCGAGTACGAGCTGCTCCGCAACCTCAACCGCCTCGGGATGCCGTGCGTGGAGCCCTTCGCGGTCATCAGCGGTCGGGTCGGCGCGGACGGGAGGGAGCTGGACGCGTGCCTCGTCACGCGGCACCTCCAGTTCTCCCTCCCCTACCGGGCGCTCTACAGCCAGACGCTGCGCAAGGGCACCGCGACCCGGCTCATCGACGCCCTGGCGGTGCTGCTCGTGCGGCTGCACCTCGCCGGCTTCTGGTGGGGCGACGTCTCGCTCTCCAACACGCTCTTCCGCCGGGATGCCGGGGCGTTCGCGGCATACCTCGTCGACGCCGAGACGGGGGAGCTGCGGCAACGGTTGAGTGACGGCCAGCGCGAGCACGACCTCGACATCGCCAGGATCAACATCGCCGGCGAGCTCATGGACCTCGAGGCTGGCGGCCTGCTGCAGGAGGACCGTGACCCCGTGGCGGTGAGTGAGCGCATCATGACCCGGTACCGCGAGCTGTGGGGTGAGCTCACCGGACCCGAGCTCATCGACGACGGAGAGCGCTGGCGGGTCGAGGACCGGATGCGCCGGCTCAACGCTCTGGGATTCGACGTCGACGAGCTCGAGATCACGACCGACCTCGACGGCACCTCGATCCGCATCCAGCCGAAGGTCGTGGACGCCGGGCACCACTCGAGGCGGCTCCTGAGGCTCACGGGGCTCGACGTGCGGGAGAACCAGGCCCGTCGGCTGCTCAACGACCTCGATGCCTTCACCGCAGCGACGGGCCGCCAGGGCGAGGACGAGGAGATCGTCGCGCACGAGTGGCTGACGAGGATCTACGAGCCGGTGACCCGGCGCGTGCCCCGAGGTCTCGTCGCCAAGCTCGAGCCGGCGGAGCTGTTCCACGAGGTTCTCGAGCACCGGTGGTACCTCGCCGAGCGGGCGCGCCACGACATCCCCATCGAGCAGGCGATCGACGACTACGTCGCGTCGGTGCTCCCCGGCAAGCCGGACGAGCAGTCGGTGCTCGGCGTGGACACCCGCGAGCTACCGGTCATCGCGGGCCCGAACGCCCAGCCCTAGGATCGAGGAGCAAGCCCCACCACGCCCCGAAGGGGAGACATGAGCGACCAGCCGCAGGGACCCACCGACCCGTCACGCGAGGACGACCAGGCTCCGCCCTCCGGTCCTCCCACCGCGGCTGCTCCACCTCCGCCGCCCGCGCAGGCGACGCCACCCCTGCCCGCCCAGCCTCCGCCCGCCCAGACTCCGCCACCCCCGGCCGCCGCTCCCCCGCCGACCTACGGGCCCCCGCCGGCCTACGGGCCGCCGCCGTCGGGGTACGCCCCTCCCGGGCCGCCTTCGCAGCAGGGCGGCTACGGGTACGACGGCCCCCCGGCATCCCCACCGCCCGGACAGGTCAACCCCTACGGCGGGTATGCCGCCGCCCCGGGATACAGCGGTGGCCGACCGATGCACCCCGGCTCGATCGGCTACGTCGAGCAGAACTTCGGACGCGTCGCCGACTTCGGTCCGCGCCTGCTCGCCAACCTCCTCGACGTCGCCCTCACCCTCATCGGGCTCATCCCCATGTTCTTCGGGATCGGGGTCCTCATCGCGGCCGCGCCGACGAACGTCACGTACGACGAGTTCGGGAACAGCACGGCAACCGGTGGTGACGCCGGGCTGGCGGTGGTCGGCGGCCTCCTCATCGCCCTGGGTGTCCTGGTGTCGTTCGGTATCTGGCTCTGGAACCGGGTGTTCAGGATGGGCCGCACCGGCCAGAGCGTGGGCAAGAAGGTCATCGGCCTCAGGCTCATCGACGAGAAGGCCGGTCGGCCCATCGGCGCGTGGATGTGCTTCCTGCGCGAGCTCGTGAGCGGCGTCGTCAACCAGGTCTTCTACCTGGCCTACCTCTGGATGCTGTGGGACCCGGACAAGCAGACACTGGGCGACAAGGCGGTGCACTCGACGGTCGTCGTGGTCCCGAAGGGCTGAACGGGCCACTCCACGGCGGAGGGCAGCCGGTCAGGCGGGTGACGCCCAGGTCCAGCCGGGGACGTTGCGCACCACGAGAACGGCGACGAAGACCCCTGCGAGGACCCACGGCATCCACGTCGGAGGGTCCCAGCTCAGGGGACGGCCGGTCCACGCTGCGCGCAACCAGACGACGAAGAGCACGAGCAGCGCGGCATAGATCGGCAGGACGAGCGGGTTGCGGGCGAGCGCGCCGGCGAGGTCGAGGTGCACGAGGTCGTGGGTCGCGCGCAGCATCCCGCAGCCCGGGCAGTAGATGCCGGCGAGCGCGTAGGTGGGGCAGAGCGGGTAGTGACCGGGCTCGTTGGGGTCGACCGCGGCCACGTATGCCGTCCCTGCCGCCACGGCGGCGCCCACCGCCGCAGGACGCACGAGGCGGTGCCACCGGCCGGTCACCCGGTCGGTGTGCACCGCCTCGTGGAGCTGCGTCACGTCACACGTTCGAGGAGTCGGACAGCGCGGCGAGACCGCCGAGGAACACGAGCCAGATGATGGACAGCACGAGCAGCACCATGCCGATGATGCCGAGGATGCGGCCTATCTGGACGATCTGCCGGTTGCCGTAGCGGCCCGGCTGCGCGTCGATCTCCTTGAGCGCGTTGTTGCCCATGATGAACGCGACGATGCCGAGCGGCGAGCAGCAGACGAGCGACAGGATCCCGAGGATGAGGACCGTCATCCCCCTCGGGTGGTCGACCGGACCGCCACCCATCCCACCGCCGGGGGGTGGTGGGGCCCCGTAGCCACCGCCGTAACCGCCGCCGTACCCGCCGTCGCCCGACCCCGGGGGCGGCGGGACGTTGTCGCCGCCGCTACCCGAACCGGGCGGCGGGGGCGGAGGCGGGGGGGTCGAACCGTAGTCGGACATGTGCTCCCTCTCTCGACGATCGTCAGGGGCTGCACCCCCGGCGCCGGTCTCCCCGGCGGCGACGATCCTCGCACAGAGGGTCGGTGGGGTCGACCGTCCACGCCCGGAGCGGTGAGGCGGCTCGTGGCGGCGGTCAGCCCGGGCGACGGCGGCGGGCGACCTCGTAGAGCGTGACGCCGGTCGCGATGCCGGCGTTGAGGGACTCCACCGCCGACGACATCGGGATCGACACGATCTGGTCGCACGTCTCGCGGACGAGGCGGGAGAGGCCCTTGCCCTCCGAGCCGACGACGACGACGAGCGGCTCGGATGCGAGGTCGAGGTCGGGCAGCTCGACGTTCCCGTCCATGTCGAGCCCGATGACGAAGAACCCGGCCGTGCGGAAGTCCTCGAGAGCCCTGGTGAGGTTGGTGGCCTGGGCGACCGGGATGCGGGCTGCGGCGCCCGCCGAGGTCTTCCACGCCGAGGCGGTCATGCCCGCCGAGCGTCGGCCGGGCACGACGACACCGTGGCCGCCGAATGCCGCGACCGAGCGAACGATGGCACCGAGGTTGCGGGGGTCGGTGATGCCGTCCAGCGCCACGACGAGCGGGATGCCGGGCATGTCCGGGTCGACGAGATCGCTGGGGTGGGCGTACTCGTAGGGCGGAACCTGGAGCGCCAGCCCTTGGTGGACGGCGCCGTCGGTGAGTCGGTCGAGCTCGCCGCGGGGCGTCTCGAGCACCGGGAGCCCCCGCTGGGTCGCGATCTTCAACGCCTCGCGGACCCGGTCGTCCGAGTCGATCCGGCCGGCGACGTACATCGTCGTCACCGGGACATCGGCGCGGAGCGCCTCGACGACCGCGTTGCGGCCGGCCACCATCTCGCTGCTGGCCTTGGTGCGGCGCGTGCTCGTGCGGCCGGACTGGCCACGACCGGCCCCACCGCCGCCGCTCCTCGCGGCCGCCCTGTGCGCCTTGTGGTTGGGGCGGTCCGTCGCCTTCGGCGTGGGGCCCTTCCCCTCGAGGCCTCGGCGGCGCTGGCCGCCGGAACCGACGGTGGGGCCCTTCTTGCCGCCCTTGCGCACCGCGCCCCGGCGCTGCGAGTTGCCCGCCACGTCATTCACCCCGCCCGCGCACGAGGGACCACCGGGCGCCCGCTGCGGTGTCCTCCAACGCGATCCCCGCCGCAGCGAGCTCGTCGCGGATGGCGTCCGCCGTGTCGTAGTCGCGTGAGGACCGCGCCTGGGCTCGCGCGGCGATCCGACCGCGGACGAGCGCGTCGAGGCTCGCGAGGGCGTCCGTGGTGGTGGTGGAGTCACCTGCCGCCCACGCGGGGTCCAAGGGGTTCACGCCGAGCACGTCGGTCATGGCGATGACCGTGCGGGCAGTGGCCACGGCGTCCTCGTGGTCACCGTCGTCGAGCGAGATGTTGCCCGACCGCACGGCCTCGTGGACGACGGCGAGAGCGCCGGAGACGCCCAGGTCGTCGTCCATCGCCTCACGGAAGTCCTCGGGCAGCGGCTCGTCACCCGTCGGCACCGCGGTGACCTCGTCGGGCAGGGCCCGGCGGAGGAAGCCCTCGATGCGCTCCACCGCCGTCGCCGACTCCTCGATCGACCCCTCGTGGAACTCGATCGTCGACCGGTAGTGGGCGGCGGTGAGGTAGTAGCGGACGGCGAGAGCGCGGTGCTCCTGGAGCACCCCGCTGACCCGCAGCGAGTTGCCGAGCGACTTGCTCATCTTCTCGCCGCCCATCGTCACCCAGGCGTTGTGCAGCCAGTAGTTCGCGAAACCCAGTCCGGCTGCGCGGGACTGGGCCTGCTCGTTCTCGTGGTGGGGGAACCGCAGGTCCACCCCACCGCCGTGGATGTCGAACGTGTCGCCGAGGTACTTGCGCGCCATCGCGGAGCACTCGAGGTGCCAGCCCGGTCGGCCCGGGCCGAACGGGGTCGGCCACGCCGCCGTCTCCGGCTCGTCCGGCTTGTGCCCCTTCCACAACGCGAAGTCCCGAGGGTCTCGCTTGCCGCGCGGGTCGGCATCCTCGGCGTCGACCATGTCGTCGACCTTCTGGTGGGTCAGCTCGCCGTATGCCGGCCAGCTGCGGACGTCGAAGTAGACGTCTCCGCTGCCGTCTGCCGCGGCATACGCGTGACCCTTCTCGAGGAGGGTCTCCATGAGCGCCAGCATCTCGGGCACGTGACCGGTCGCGCGCGGCTCGTAGGTCGGCGGCAGGACGCCGAGTGCGGTCAGCGCGGTCGCCGTCTCGACCTCGTTCCGGTAGGACACGGCGAACCACGGTTCGCCGGCGGCAGCGGACTTCGCGAGGATCTTGTCGTCGATGTCGGTGACGTTGCGGATGAGGGTGACGTCGAGCCCGTGGCCGCGGCTCATCCAGCGCCGCAGGACGTCGAACGCGACCGCGAACCGGACGTGCCCGAGGTGAGGAGGCGCCTGCGTGGTGAGCCCACAGATGTAGATCCCCGCCTTGCCTGGCACGACGGGGATGAAGTCTCGCAGGTCGCGGGACATGGAGTCGAACAGCCTGAGGGTCACCCGCCCAAGGCTACCGGCCGGACGAACGTGCCCCGTGTGCCCCACGTCGTCTGTCCGGTTGCCGCGACACGCGGCTACAGCCGCGCGTCGGCGGCACCGGGACAGACGAGGTCGGGGAGGCGGGACAGCGGGGAGGAGGAGCCCTCAGTGACCGCGGTCGATCCACTCCTGGAGGTGCGGGGCCTCGTCGCCGATCGTCGTGGGTTCGCCGTGCCCGGTGAGGACCACGGTCTCGGGTGGCAGCGTCAAGAGCTTCCTGCGGATCGACTCGACGATCGTCGGGAAGTCGCTGTACGAACGGCCGGTGGCCCCGGGACCGCCCCGGAAGAGGGTGTCGCCGCTGAAGAGCACCCCGAGCGCCGGCGCGTGCAGGCAGCAGGCTCCCGGGGCGTGCCCGGGGGTGTGGAGCACGGTGAGCTCGACGTCACCCACCCTGAACAGCTGCCCCTCCGCCATCTCGCCGCCGGGCGGGCGGGCCTGCGTCTGGTCCCACAGCACCCGGTCATCGGGGTGGAGGTATGCCGTCGCCCCGGTGGCGGCGACGACCTCGTCGACCGCGCTGACGTGGTCGTTGTGCCCGTGCGTGCAGACGAGCGCTGCGACGCGGCGGCCACCGACCGTCGCCAGGACCGCCTTCGCGTCGTGGGCGGCGTCGACGACGACGCACTCCGAGTCGTCGCCCACCACCCAGACGTTGTTGTCGACCTCCCACGACCCCCCGTCGAGCTCGAACAGCCCGGAGGTGACCACCCGCTCGACACGGACGCCGCCCGCGGAGGTGGGCACCGGCATCCCGCGATCGCCACCTGCAGTCACCCGCTGCCCTCCATCACGACGACCGACCGGAGCACGTCGCCCTGGTGCATCTTGTCGAACGCCTCCTCGACGTCACCGATCCCGATCCGCTCGGTGACGAACGCGCCGAGGTCGAACCGGCCCTGGCGGTAGAGGTCGACGAGCATCGGAAAGTCCCGCGACGGCAGGCAGTCGCCGTACCAGCTGGACTTCAGGGCGCCGCCCCGACCGAAGACGTCGAGCAGGGGCAGGGTGATCTTCTGGTCGGGGGTCGGCACGCCGACGAGGACCACGGTGCCGGCGAGGTCTCGCGCGTAGAACGCCTGCTCATAGGTCTCCGGGCGTCCCACCGCCTCGATGACGACGTCCGCGCCATGGCCCCCGGTCAGCGACCGGATCGCCTCCACCGGGTCCTCGGTCGAGGAGTTGACGGTGTGGGTGGCTCCGAAGTTCTTCGCCGCCTCGAGCTTCCGGTCGTCCACGTCCACGGCGATGATCGTCGTCGCCCCCACGACCCGTGCGCCGGCGACGGCCGCGTTGCCGACCCCGCCGCAGCCGATGACTGCGACCGAGTCGCCCCGCGCCACCGCTCCGGTGTTCACCGTGGCACCGAAGCCCGCCATGACGCCACAGCCGAGCAGCCCGACCGCTGCCGGGTCGGCGTCCGGGTGGACCTTCGTGCACTGGCCCGCGGCCACGAGGGTCTTCTCGACGAACGCGCCGATGCCGAGCGCGGGGGTGAGCTCCGTGCCGTCGGTGAGTGTCATCCGCTGGGTGGCATTGTGCGTGGCGAAGCAGTACCACGGCCGTCCCCGGAGGCAGGCGCGGCACTGGCCGCACACCGCACGCCAGTTCAGCACGACGTGGTCGCCGGGAACGACGTCCGTGACACCGGGCCCGACCGCCTCGACCGTCCCGGCAGCCTCGTGGCCGAGGAGGAACGGGAAGTCGTCGTTGATGCCACCCTCGCGGTAGTGCAGGTCTGTGTGGCAGACGCCGCACGTGTCGACCCGCACGACGGCCTCACCCGGGCCGGGGTCCGGCACGACGACGTCGACGACCTCGACCGGCGCGCCCTTGGCACGGGCGATGACGCCCTGGACGGTCTGGGGCAACGGTTCCTCCTCGGGGGGCGGCGGAGAACAGGCGGGGCACCGGGCGGGCCCTCGCCGACGGCGTCAGGCTAGCGCCGGCGGCGCACCCGCGGGACGACCCGGTCAGTCGTCGTGCGCCACGACGAGTGCGGTGGCGACCGCGGCGATGCCTTCGCCGCGTCCGGTCAGGCCGAGCCCGTCAGTCGTCGTGCCGCTGACCGACACACGCGCCCCGACGGCATCCGAGAGCACCGTCTCGGCCTCGTCGCGACGGGTGCCGATCTTCGGCCCGTTGCCGACCACCTGGAGCGCGACGTTGCCGACCTCGAAGCCCGCCGCACGGACGAGCCGCGCCGCCTCGCGCAGCAGGGTGACGCCGGACGCGCCGGCCAGCTCGGGCCGTGAGGCGCCGAAGTGGGCTCCCAGGTCGCCGATGCCTGCCGCCGAGAAGAGGGCGTCGCAGGCGGCGTGGGCGGCGACGTCGGCGTCCGAGTGTCCCTCGAGACCCCGCTCCCCCGGCCAGAGCAGCCCGGCGACCCACAGCGCCCGGGACGAGCCCTCCGCGGCGAAGGCGTGGACGTCGACCCCGATGCCGATGCGTGGCAGGTGGGGCACGCGCTCTCCGTTCGTCGGACCGGGACGTCGGGTGGACTCCGCCGTCTCAGCAGAGGCTAGGTCACGGGCTTTCGGTGGTCGGCACGGCAGGGGTGGCGAGCAGGCGGTCGGCCTGCTCGAGGTCCGCGACGGTGGTCACCTTGAAGGCGCGCGAGTCGCCCTCCACCACGACCACGGGGTGGCCGCAGCGTTCGACGAGGGCCGCGTCGTCGGTCGCCCGGAGGCCGCTCGCGTATGCCGTGACGAGCAACCCCCGCCGGAAGGCCTGAGGGGTCTGCACCGCCCGGAGGGTCGAGCGGTCCGGCGTGCCCGTGATGGTTCCGTGCGCGTCGACGGTCTTGACCGTGTCGACGACGGGCAGACCTGGCACCGCGCCCGCGGCGCCGGAACGCACCGCCTCGACCACCCGGTCGAAGACCTCCACCGGAGCGAGGCAACGGGCCGCGTCATGGACGAGGACGACGTCGCACGCCGGGTCGACCGCGGCGAGCCCGGCCGCCACGGAGTCGGAGCGCTGCGCCCCCCCGGGGACGACCACGGCACCTGGCGGTAGCCGCACCCCCTCCCAGAGGGTGTCGGTGCGGTCGTGCGGCTCGGCGTGGTCGGGAGGAGCCACGACGACGAGCGACCGGAGGGAGGACAGACGCGCCACGGTGTCGACGGCATACGCCAGGAGCGGCCGGCCGCGGAGCCGGACGAACGCCTTGGGAACACCTGCGCCGAGTCGGGCACCCGACCCGGCCGCGACGACGACGACGCCGACGCTGCACGGGGCAGCATCGACGTCGGTCACGGCAGTCGGGCGGTGGCCCGGGTCAGGACGCGAGGACCTCGTCGAGGATGGTCTCGGCCTTCTCCTCGTCGGTCTTCTCCGCGAGCGCGAGCTCGGAGACGAGGATCTGGCGGGCCTTGGCGAGCATGCGCTTCTCACCGGCGGACAGGCCGCGGTCCTTGTCGCGGCGCCACAGGTCGCGCACGACCTCGGCGACCTTGATGACGTCCCCGGACGCCAGCTTCTCGAGGTTGGCCTTGAACCGGCGCGACCAGTTGGTCGGCTCCTCGGCGAAGGGGGTGCGGAGCACCTCGAACACCTTGTCCAGGCCTTCCTTCGACACCACGTCGCGGACACCGACGAGGTCACAGTTCTCGGCGGGTACCTCGATCACGAGGTCGCCCTGGGCGACCTTGAGCTTGAGGTAGAGCTTCTCCTCTCCGCGGATCGTGCGGGTCTTGATCTCCTCGATGCGTGCCGCCCCGTGATGCGGGTACACGACCGTTTCGCCGACCTTGAAAACCATGTGTTGTTGGCCCCTTTCGCGACGACCAGAATACCACGCCGCGGCGTGTCGCCGAAAATGGGTCCCTCCGCATTTGCGCAGGTCACAAGGGCGAATCCGGTTGCGCGAACGGGGCTTCGGGTCTTGACAGGATGCCGCTGGCCGTGCTTCGCGTGCGCGTCCGGGCCGGTGGACCCCACGTTCGCAGCCGGTTCCCGTCGGTCCGCCCGGCGCAACCGCGCCTCATGGATATCCTTGCCCTCGTGACGACCCGAGCCGCCTCCCCCCTACGCGCCACCGCCCTCGCCGCTGCCGGCCTCATCGCCTCGGGATGTACGGTCTTCTCACCGGTCCAGACCGAGTACGACTACCCGCCCGCCGACGGTGTCAACCTGTCGATGGACGGCCTGGAGCTGCGCGGACTGGCCATCGTGGGGGCGGGCGCCGACGGTCCCGGGGTCGTCATCGGCCAGGCCGTGAACTCGAGCGCGTCCGCCGTGGACGTGTCCTTCTCGGTGGAGGGGGCGTCGGCTCCGGCCGATGTCACCGTGCCCGCTGGGTCCGGTGACGCCTTGTCCGAGGTCCCGATCGAGTCCATCCCCGGTGCACCAGGCGACAACGTCCAGCTCGTCGTCAGCACGCCGGAGGCCGGCCAGAACATCGTCACCGTCCCGGTCCTCGCACCCGTCGGGTACTACGAGGAGCTCGCGACCCCGACCGGCTGAGCCTCGGCCAGGGCTGCGTCACGGGTCGAACTTGTAGCCCAGGCCACGGACGGTGAGGATGTGCGCCGGAGTCGCCGGATCGGGCTCGACCTTGGCCCGCAGCCGCTTGATGTGCACGTCGAGGGTCTTGGTGTCGCCGACGTAGTCACTCCCCCACACCCGGTCGATGAGCTGCATCCGGGTCAGCACCCGCCCGGTGTTGCGCAGCAGCATCTCGAGCAGCTCGAACTCCTTGAGCGGAAGAGAGGCCCGCTCGCCCCGCACGGTGACGACGTGGCGTTCGACGTCCATGCGGACCGGGCCGGCCTCGAGGGTGGTCGGGATGAGCTCCTCGGGCTGGGCGCGGCGGCGGAGGACGGCCTTGATGCGCGCCAGGAGCTCACGCGAGGAGTAGGGCTTGGTGACGTAGTCGTCGGCTCCGAGCTCGAGGCCCACGACCTTGTCGATCTCGCTGTCCTTGGCGGTGAGCATGATGACCGGCACGTTGGACCGTTGCCGGATGGCTCGACAGACGTCGACGCCGGAGACCCCCGGCAGCATGAGGTCGAGCAGCACGAGGTCGGCGCCCGCCGAGTCGAAGTCGACGAGGGCGTCGTGCCCGTTCTCCGCGACGGAGACTTCGTAGCCCTCCTTGCTGAGCAGGTAGGACAGGGGATCCGAGAAGGAGACCTCGTCCTCAACGATCAGGATGCGCGTCATGCAGTGCTCTCTCCTCGGATGCCGCACTCGGCTGGTCGGCGTCGTCGGTCACGCGCGGCCGGACGGCCGCCGCGGGCAGGGTCATCGTGAAGGTGGAACCACGGCCCTCCTGGCTCCAGACGCTCACCTCCCCACCGTGGTTGTTCGCAATGTGCTTGACGATGGCCAGCCCGAGACCGGTGCCACCGGTGGCCCGGGATCGGGCCGCGTCGACCCGGTAGAACCGCTCGAAGATGCGCTCCTGCTCGGCGGCGGGGATGCCCTCACCCTGGTCCGTGACGGTGACGTGGACCGCATCCCTGGCCCGGCGGGCGCCGATGCCGACCCGCGTGCCGTCCTCGCTGTAGCTCACGGCGTTCGTCACGAGGTTCGTGACCGCGGTGGTCAGGAGGTCACGGTCCCCGAACACCCGCAGGCCGTCCTCCGCGACGAGGGTCAGGTCGATGGTGCGTGCCTCGGCGGCGACCCGGACCCGGTCGACCGCCTCCGTGACGACGGCGCCGACGTCCACGAGATCCGGCTCGTGGAGGGTGTCGGCGACCTGAAGACGGGAGAGGTCCACGATCTCCTGGACGAGTCGGGTGAGGCGCGTGGACTCGACGAGGATCCGCTGCGCGAAACGCTCCACGGCCTCCGGGTCGCCCTTGGCGTCCAGGACCGCTTCGGCGAGCAGCGAGATGCCGCCGACGGGGGTCTTGAGCTCGTGGCTGACGTTCGCGACGAAGTCGCGGCGGACCTCCTCCACCCGCCGTGCCTGGGTGTGGTCCTCCGCGAGGATGAGGACGTGCGAGACGGCCAGCGGGGCCACCCGCACCCGCATGACGACACTCGCCTCGGCGTGCGGCCCGCGGGTCAGGTCGAGCTCGGCCTCGCGGATCTTGCCGTCGCGCCTCACCTGTCGGGCGAGGTGACGCAGCTCGTGGTGGACCAGCTCGCCGTGCCTCACGAGGCCGTAGCTCACCGCCGACGCGGAGGTGTTGACGACCGCGTCGGTGGCGTCGACGACGACCGCGATGGAGCGCAGCACCGACAGCACGTCGCCGACCCCTCGGGGCAGCGGTGGCTCGGTCGGCCCCGGCTCCTCGCCACTACGCTCGGACCATCGCGACGCCACCACGGCCACCGCCCCGATGACGAGGCCGACGGCCCCGCCTAGGGTTGCCGCGAGCGTGGGGTCCACGAGGTTCAGGGTACGGCCCCCGCGACGAGTGACCGGCCCGCGCGGGAGGCGCCGGACGGCATCCTCCAGAAGTTCACCTCGGGGGTGCCTCCGGTTCACTCCCGGCTGCCACAGTGCGGCGAGCGAGGAGGGTCGTCCCTCCCCCGCACCGACCACCACCGGAGGAACCCGTGATGCGCAAGGCCTTCCACGAGGAGCTGGAGCGGGTCGCCCAGACCCTCGTCGAGATGACGCGAATGGCGTCCTCGGCGATGACTCGTGCGACGACGGCACTGCTCGACGCCGACATCCACCTCGCGGACTCCGTCATCGCTGCCGATGCCGAGATCGACGCGCGCCGGGCCGAGCTCGACCTCATGTCGTTCGACCTGCTCGCCCGCCAGCAGCCGGTCGCCACCGACCTGCGCGTCATCGTCACGAGCATGCGGATGAGCGCCGACCTCGAGCGGATGGGTGACCTCGCCCGCCACGTCGCCAAGGTGGCGCGCCTGCGGTACCCGGCATCCGCCGTCCCCGCGGAGCTGAGGGGAACCATCCTCCAGATGGGCCAGGTCGCCGAGCGCATCGTCGAGAAGGCCGGATCCGTCATCGCCGCCCGTGACGTGGTGGCGGCACAGCAGGTCGAGCGCGACGACGACGCGATGGACGACCTCCACCGCGAGCTGGTCAGCGCGGTGACCGGCGGTCCCTGGGAGCACGGCACGGAGGCAGCCGTGGACGTGGTGCTGCTCGCCCGCTACTACGAGCGGTTCGCCGACCACGCCGTGAGCGTTGCCCATCGCGTGGTCTGGCTGGTCACCGGAGAGTTCGACCCCGAGAGCGAGGGCAGTCACGAGGACACCGAGGACGCGACCGCCCTGCGCTGATGGGCGGGTTCCTCGAAGGCGGCGACCTGTCGCACCTGTAGGCCGTGGCACCGACCGGTGTGAGACTTGAGGAGTGACCCTCACCGTCGAGGACGACTTCCGGGAGTTCGTCGTCGCGTGCTGGCCGGACCTCGAGTCGGCGGCGTTCCTCGTCACGCTCGACCCGGAGCGTGCCCGGGTGGTCACCGCGGAGAGCCTCGCCGACCTGCACCAGAGATGGCGAGAAGCCCTCGATGAGGGGGTGCCGGGCGCGCGCGCCCGGAGCGCCGTGCTGACCGCAGCGGTCGGCGCGACCTCGCTGCCACGGCCGGGGCGGCCGGGGCGGCCGGTCAGTGGCGGTTCGCCGGTGGTGGAGGACGATCCACCCGCGCCGAGTGAGGAGGGCCCGGACGAGCAGGCGGACGCCGTCGTCGACGCCCTGGTGACGCAGCTGCGTGCGGCCACGCCTCTCGAGCGTGCCGTCGTGGCGGGACGCGCGGTCTGGGCGATGGCGCCCGAGGAGGTCGCCGGGTCACTGGGGGCTCCGGTCGGGTCCGTGCGTGCTGCCGCGGCATCGCTGCACGTCCGTCTGGCCACCGCGCACGACGCCGCCCGCGACGCGCAGGGTCTCCCCCCGGCTGAGTGGGCCCTCGAGCGCGACGTCGCGGATGCCGTCGACGTGCTGCTCCGGGGGGTGCCCGACCCGCCGGACCCTGCCGCCCTGGTCTCCGAGCGTCGCCGGGTGGTCCGGCGCCGCTCCCTGCTGGTCGCGGGCGCCGGGGCGGCCCTCCTGACCGGTGCCGGAGCCTGGTGGCTCTCCAGCGATCGGCCCGCCGGTCCCACGCCTGGTTCCGCGGCGGCGACACTGCCCGGTCCCGACGACCCCAGGTGGGCCCGCACGAGCACGTGGCACCCGCGTGGCGCGCTGGCGAGCGACCTCGGGGTCCAGGCCCTCGTCATCGCCCGCACCGCGAGCGGGTCTCGGTTGCTCTGGGCGGATGACGTGGGGGACCGACGTCTCGTCGTGGCCGTGGCGCTGGACTACAGCCTGTCGCCCGGCAGCGACCTGCGCGTGTGGCACGGCCCCCGTGGCGCGGACCCGCGAGCGCTCGAGGACGCCCCGCTCACGCTGACCACCATCGAGGGGGTCCGGGACGTCGTCGCCCTCACCCTGCCGCAGGGCTTCCGAGGACTCGGCCGGTCGGCATCCACCCTTGTCGTGCTCGGCCGACCCACCGTGCGGTCGGCGTCGTTCTCCCGGCTGGTCCGGCCCACGACGGCAGGCACGATCGAGCGCGACTGGGTCGAGCTGCCTCTCAAGGACGGGGTGGCCGCGACCGTCCTCCCGGACCCCGTGTCGGCGGCCATGCGGATCCGCGTTGCAGGGTTCGACGGCCCGCCTGCGACCACCGACCCGTTGTGGCTCGGCCGGGACCTCGTCGACGTCGCTCCGGCCGCGTTCACGAGGGCGGTCCACACCTTCGTCCAGCGCGTCACCGGCATCCCCGCCACCCGGTTGCGCACCGAGGTGGTCGCCGACTCACCCGTGAGCGGGAGCATCCTCGACGCCACGGCGATATCGGCGACCGACGGCGACGGACGGGTCGTGGCCCTTCGCACGGTGACGCCGGAGGGAGCCGTCCTCAGCTCCGTCGTCGTCACCGACGACGGTCGGGCGGAGGGAGGCGCCGTGGTGCTTCGCCCAGCCCACGTGCTGCTCGCCGAGAGCGCGAGCGACCCCATCGTCGAGCGGGTCTCGGACATGCGCGAGGGGTTCGCCCGCTACCTCGTCGTGGCGCCAGGAGCCGCCAGCGTCCAGATGCGGGGGACGAGCCAGAGCGCCTATCCGGTGTCCGAGCCCGTGGCGACCAAGGGAAAGGCTGCCGCGGTGGTTCCCGTCAGGAACGCGGGAGAGGCCGCCACCTTCCGGGTTGTCACCCGCGACGCCGCAGGGAACACGTTGTTCGACGGCGTCCCGGCCGCGACGCGCTTCCTGCTCGACCTCTGGTCCTGAGTCCGGTCGTGGGCGCCCCCACCACTGACCTCCCCGACCTCGTCTGTCAGCGTGTCGGGGATCGCCGCGTCAGGCGGCGTGTCGCGGCATCCTCACAGACGACGTCGGGGAGTCAGCGGCCCTGGTTCGCGACGGCCGACGCCGCCGCCGCGGCGGCCTCCGGGTCGAGGTACTCACCGGGGCCGGTGGGCATGAAGTCGCTCCCGAGGCGGTAGACGAGCGGCATCCCCGTCGGGATGTTCAGGCCGGCGATGTCCTCGTCGCTGATGCCGTCCAGGTGCTTGACGAGGGCGCGCATCGAGTTGCCGTGAGCGGTGACGAGCACCGTGTGGCCCTCGATGAGGTCGGCTCGGATGTCGTTCTCCCAGTACGGCATCATCCGTGGGATCACGTCGGCGAGGCACTCGGTGAGCGGGACCTCGGTGCCGGCGTAGCGGGGGTCGCCGGTCTGGTCGAAGTCAGAGCCGACAGGGATCGGCGGCGGCGGCGTGTCGAAGCTGCGTCGCCACAACATGAACTGCTCGTCGCCGTACTTCTCCCTCGTGGCCGCCTTGTCGAGCCCCTGGAGGGTTCTCGGTGAGGTCCACGTCGACCCAGCCGGTGAAGAGGTTCTTCTGGTTCCAGTCGGACTCGCCGTGGCGCAGGAGGATGAGGGTGTATGCCGTCATGCCGCCAGCCTAGCGAGCGTCAACCGTCGGGCGGCGGGTCGCCGGGGCGGGCGAGGATGGTGCGGAACGCCTCGAGGTTGCGCAGGCTCTCGCCGCGCGAGACGCGCCACTCCCACTCCTTGCGCATCGAGGACAGGAACCCCATGACGAGCAGCTCGTTGAACGGCTCGTCGGCCGCGGTGAGGACGACGCCGAGCAGCTGGTCGAGGAGCTCCTCGTCGACCCCGGCCGCTGGGACGCGCCCGGTGACGTAGACATCGCCCGCCCGATCCACGGCATACGCGAGACCGGGGAGCCGCAGGTTGCGGCGCAGGAGGAAGCGGTAGACCTCGTCGTGGTTCTCGTCCGGGTTGCGGATGACGAAGGCGGACACCGACAGGGCGCTGTCGGACGCGACGAGCGACGCGACCGTCTTGAGCTTCTTGTCGCCGGGCAGCGTGACGACGAACTCGTCGTCCCGAGAGCCGGGTTCCCAGTCGTGCCCCGAGTCGCGCAGGTACCGCTCCACCGTGCCGGTCAGCGTGGACCGGTCGGTCACGGAATGACCGCTGTCGGGATGCCGGTCAGGGTCTCCGCGTCGTGGATCGACGCCTCTCGTGGGCGGGCCATCGCGTCGGCGTAGACCTCGGCGAGTCGGTCAGCGGTGCGGGACCAGCCGAATCCTGACGCGTGCTCGGCGGAGGCCCGTGACAGGCCGGCCCGTCGCTCGGGGTCGAGGAGCACGCCGCCGAGAGCCGTCGCCCAGTCCGCGGTGTCGTGCCCGTCGACGAGGATGCCGGCAGAACCGACCGCCGTGGGCAACCCGCCGACGTTCGCGGCGACGACCGGTGTGCCGCAGGCCTGTGCCTCGACGGCGACGAGCCCGAAGGACTCGCTGTGCGACGGCACCGCCAGGACGTCGGCCGCGCGGTACCACTGCGCCAGGGTGGGACGGTCGACCGGCGGCACGATGCGGACGAGGTCGCGGATCCCGAGGCGCTCGGCGAGCTCCTCGAGACCCATGGGGTTGCGCACGCCGGTGCCGCTCGCGCCACCGAGGATGCCGACGACGAGCCGGTCCCGCAGCTCGGGGCGGCGCCGCACGATCTCCGCCGCGGCGCGCACGACGACGTCGGGGCCCTTGAGCGGCTGGATCCGGCCGACGAAGAGGAGGACGGCGGCATCCGGCGGCAGGCCGAGGACCGCCCGGGCCTCGACCCTCGAGCCGGGTCGGAAGGTCGTGAGGTCGACGCCTGGTTCGGCCACGGCCACCCGTGCCGGGTCTGCGCCGTAGAGCTCGACGAGCTCACTCGCCTCGCGCTCGGTGTTCGCGACGAGGCGGTCTGCGGCCTCGACCACCTGGGCCTCGCCGATCTCGCGGCCGACCGGCTCGGGGAGGTCGCCGTCGGCGAGATGGAGGTTCTTGACCCGCGCCATCGTGTGCATCGTGTGCACGAGGGGGACGCCCCAGCGGTCCGACGCCAGCCAGCCGACCTGCCCCGAGAGCCAGTAGTGGGAGTGGACGAGGTCGTAGAAGCCCGGCGGCGCGTGGGCGGCGACGCGCATCATCCCGGCCGCGAAGGCACACAGCTGACCGGGAAGGTCCTCCTTGGAGAGCCCTTCGTAGGGCCCGGCCGGAACGTGCCGGACGACGACACCGGGCTCCACCTCCACGACGGCGGGCTGTGACGCGCTCGTCGTGCGGGTGAAGAGGTCCACGGCGACGCCCCGCCCCGCCAGCTGCCGGGCGACCTCGAGGACGTAGACGTTCATGCCCCCGGCGTCACCCGAGCCGGGCTGCGCGAGCGGTGAGGTGTGCACCGTGACCATGGCGACGCGCTGGGGTCCAGCGGCGGCGGGTTCGCTGCTCATGGGTCCGAGTGTGTCACGGCTCCCGAGGAGTGTCCGTGACGGTCACCACCCCCCGAGGTGCCCACACGTGCACCGCGATCCGCCCGTCCTGCCGCAGGTCGACCGCCCGCGGCACCTGGACCGGGCCGATCGACACGTCGGTCCCCAGCACCCACGTGAAGGCCGGCTGCTCGACGACCGTCGGGTCGACCCAGTAGGCCCGCTCGCGGAGGTTGCGCTCGGGCAGCGCGGGGGCGATGCCGGTGGTCGCCGGCCTCCAGTCCAGGTGGATGGCGACCGCGTCCGCCCCGGGGACGGCGGCGTCCATCCGGATCCGGCCGTCGATGGGCTCGAACTCGATGCGCAGCGGCAGGCTGGTGCCGCCGTCGTGCACGACCCCGCTGTAGAGCACGACATCCTCGACCCGCCGCACCGCGTCGATCCGCACGTGCGGGAGCTCGGAGCCGACCTCCTCGCGCACCTCACCCTCGAGCTCGACGAGCTCCCCGCGCACGGCGGTGACCGGGGCACCGCGCGTCACCGTGTCGGCGAGCACCGTGCTCCCCCGGGACAGGCGGAAGCCCGAGTCGTAGAGCGCCACGGACAGCCCGGCACCGAGGGACTGCGCGCCGCGCACCCCTTGGGACACCTCCAGGAGGCCCGGCTCCAGGTCCGCCAGCCCGATGTCCCGGTCGAGGAGCCGCGGGACCCAGGAGCTGAGCCCGAGCCCCAGAGCCGCTGAGAGCGAGGCGACGAGCGCGACCATGGACAGGCTCACAGCCCGGTCCCGCGCGCGACTGCGCCACCTGGTCAGCACCATCACAGGGTAGGCGGCAGCGCTGGAACCAGCGTCCGGACCTGTCGTGCACGGCGCCCCGCCCGTGCGCGTCGGCGAGGCGAGCGTCTCGGGGGATGCCGTCGCGCCTCACCAGGGGCCGTAGGGCCCGTCCGTGCGGCCGCCCCCGCGGCCCATGACCTGGTCGAGAGCCGGCTTGACGTCGGCGAGGTAGACGCCTGCCGCGATGACGGCGACGATGCCGAGGAGTCCGGGCAGGCCCCCGAGCGAGACGATGCCGAGCAGCATCGCGATGACCGTGACGATGAGCCAGAACGACTTCGTCCGCTTGCCGGCAGCAGGGAAGGCGTCGGGACGGCGGCGGACGCAGTCGACGAACGCATACACCTCCACCCCGAGGGCCACGACGGAGAGCGCGAGGACGATCCAGCCCTGGAGGGTGGAGATGGTCTGCATGGATAGAGCGTAGGCGTCAGACGTCGAGGACGATCGTCACCGGGCCGTCATTGACGAGCTCGACGTCCATGTGCGCGCCGAAGCGCCCGGTGGCGACCTCGACGCCACGGGCGCGCAGGGCGTGCACGACCTGCTCCACGACCGGTTCGGCCACGGGTCCGGGAGCGGCCGCGTTCCATGACGGCCGGCGCCCCTTGCGGGTGTCCGCGTACAGGGTGAACTGGCTGATGACGAGGACCGGAGCCCGCTCGTCGGCGACGGAGCGCTCGTCGCGGAGGATGCGCAGGTCGGCGATCTTGCGCGTCATCGTCGCCACCTGCTCGGGGCCGTCGTCGTGGCTGACCCCGATGAGGGCGACGAGGCCCGGGCGGGTCAGCTCACCGACGACCTCGCCGTCGACGGTCACCGACGCTCGGGTCACCCGCTGGAGGACGGCCCTCACCGGCGGCGCACCGAGGTCACGGCGTGATCCCGACGGCCTCGACCCGGCCGACCGGCGCCCCGTGGCCGAGGACCGGCGCCTCCTCGAGGCGCTCGTAGGCACTGGACACGACCCCGAGGTGGCGGAGGACGGCGGCGAGGACCACGGGGCGGGCCCGCTGGGAACCGTCGGCGATCTTGAGCGCGACCCCGCGGCCGTCGGGGAGGCCGACGGCGTGGACGCCTTCGGCGCCGTCCTTGGCGATGAGCCCGTCGGTTCCCCGGACGAGGGCGGTGACGTCCCGGCGAGTACCGCCCAGGTGCGCCGGGTGTGAGCGGATGGCGGCGGTGACCTGTGCCTCGGGGGTTCCCGGCGCGGCGGTCGCGATCCGCCCGAAGGCGCGGGCCAGACCGGTGAGCGAGATGGCCACGACCGGCGCGCCACAGCCGTCGACGGCCGTCGCGGCGACCGGCTCACCGGCTAGGTCGGCGATCGTCTCCGCGATGAGGCGCTGGAGCGGGTGGTCGTCCTCGCGGTAGGTGCTGATGTCCCAGCCGTTGACGCGGCACGTGACCAGCATCGCGGCGTGCTTGCCGGAGCAGTTCTGGGCGAGCGGACGGGCGGTGCGCCCTGCTGCGACCCACACGTCCCGCTCGTCGGGGTCGTAGGGCAGGCCGGGGGTGTTCTGGAGATCGGCCTCGGACAGGCCCGCGGTGGCGAGCATGTCCCGCACACCCTGGAGGTGGAACGGCTCGGCGGAGTGGCTCGCGCAGGCGAGGGCCAGCTGGTCCGGCGGCAGGCGGAGACCGGCGCGCAGCATGCCGACCGCCTGGAGCGGCTTGTTGGAGGACCGCGGGAAGACCGGGTCGTCCGGGGCACCCCAGCCGTGGCGGAGCGTGCCGTCGGCCTCCGTGACGGCGATGCTGCCGCGGTGCACCGACTCGACCACGCCACCACGAGTCACGTGTGCGAGGACCGGGGCCTCGGCGAGCGCGGGAGGGGTGGCTGGATGCAGTGTCGCGGGCGTCGTGGACGGCGGGGGCACGCAGCGGAGCCTAGCCGCGGCCGCCGGGCGGACGGCATCCCGCGAAGGGGACAGAGCCACAGACACACGTGGGGCATGGGCACCTGACGAAGGGCCGGACGCCGACAACCGGGGCCGGTCGAGCCGGCCCCGGTTGCGGGGTGTCACCGGGAAGGGGGGACCCGGTGACGGGTCGGGTCGGCCCGGGCCGACCCGAGGTGGTGAGGTCAGTTGCCGACCTTCTCGGCGGCCTTCTCGACGGCCTTCTCCGCCGCGGTGGCGGTCTTGCGAGCGCTCGTCGTGGCGGCCTTGGCGGACGAGGTGGCCCGCTTGGAGGCGTTCCTTGTGGTCGTCGTCGTGCGCTTGGCCGCGGTGCGGGTGCGCTGCGCCGACTTCTTGACCTCGGTCTCGGCGACCTTGGTCTCCTCGGCGACGGTCTGGCCGAGGACGGTGGTGACCTTCGCGGCCTCCTTTCGACCGGTGGTGATGGTCGCCTTGGCGGACCGCTCGATGTCGGCCGCCGCGCGGCGGGCCGAGGTGACGGCACCCTTGGCCTGGGCGACGGTGACCTCTGCCTGGGCGACGAGGTCCTGGGTGGCCTTCTGGTTGCGGATGCGGGTGACGAGGGTCTTGCCGCGGGCGGCGAGCTCGTCGTAGCCCTCGGCGACCTTGCCGCCGACGACCAGGGTCTGGTTGAGCGCGACGGCCGGGATCTCCTTGACGGAGTCCGCGGCCTTGGTGGCGCGGGCCTGGACCGTCGCCGGGGCGAGGTCGGTGGCGATCGCGTCGCGGGTCTTCATGGCGCGGACACGGGCGTCGCGCACCTTCTCGACCGCGAGGTCGGTGGCGCCGACCACGGCGAAGAGCGGGGTGGTGTCGACGGTCTTCCTGAGGTCCTCGATGACGGACATGGGTGTCTCCTTCTGGGTGGGGCGGGTGTTCGTGGTCGGCCTCATTGCCGTGGGGTGTCCTCGACGAAGGACTCGTAGATGTCGAGGAGGGTCTTCTTCTGCCGAGTGGAGAGGGCCGGGTCCGCCGCGATGGCGCGTCGGACGTCCGGGGACTCGGCCGGGGGGGCCACCTCGGCGTCGAGGATGCCGGCCCGGACGTAGAGGCTCTCGGCGGAGACCTCGAGGCCCTTGGCGAGCTGCTGGAGGATCTCTGCGCTCGGGCGCTTGAGTCCTCGCTCGATCTGGGACAGGTAGGGGTTGGACACCCCGGCGAGCTCGGATAGCTGACGAAGGGACAGCTTGGCGCCCTGGCGCTGCTCGCGCAGGTAGTCGCCGAGGCTGCTGCCCAGGTCGTTCAGCGGGTTCTTGCTCACGACTCCATTATGCTTGCTTCAGTTAGCAAAGCGCAAACTGCAGCAAGCGTGAGGGTGCTCACACGGGGGCTGCGGGGGCCGCGACCAGCCATCCCACGTCATGACGCGCGGTGGTCATCCACGGAGACATATGCACTATCGGCCACTACTGAGTGCTCACTCAGAGTGAGCAAACCGAGGTGTGCTCGCCAGGAGCGAGCAGCGGAGGTGGATGCATCCTCTCGAGAAGCAAGTCCGGGGTTTGCTGCTGGCTGGCGAGCAGAACCAGATGTGCTCGCTGGGGACGGGCGAACTGAGGTTTGCTCAGTGGCGGCGAGCATTCATGAGGGCTCGACAAGCACATCTGTCACGGTGTCACGGCGGACGCCGCGTCGCGCTGGCGCAGGGAGATGTCGGCACACGCCGCGCAGACGTCCGCCGGGACGAGCCCCACCCGCATCAGCTGGGCGAACACCCAGCACCCCGCGCAGAACCCCACCACCGACTCCAGGGCCGCGAAGGCGAGGAGCACCCCGAGCAGGGCCGCGGTGACGAGCGGGTAGCCGGCGACGAGGAACCCGGTGGCGGCGAGCGTGAGGACCAGCCCGACCGCCTGCGCGAAGCGCTTGGGTGGGCCGGGAACCATCCTCGGCCTTCCGAGGCGGGGTGCCACCACCCCGCTCGCGAGGCGACCGAGCGGGCTCCAGCGGGGACCGGCCGCCACCCGCAGGGCGAATCCGACGGCCAACACGGCACTGAGCCACAGCCACCCGGTCACCAGTGCCGTGCCGGTCAGGAGCGCCACTCCGCCCGCCACGACGCGGGCCGCCTTCTCGTTGACGACGGCCGGAAACCCAAAAGCGCTACGCACAGTTCCCATAACACGTCATTATGCGCCACCTCGTCCCCGCGGACGGATGCCGTCCACCCGCCGGACGGGGCCAGGGAGCACCGGACGTGGCCGGGGGTACCGGCCCGAACGCCCTCGGCGTCGCCGATGCATCACCACGCCGCCTCCGCGCTCGCGGAGTCCCGGGCCGCCCCCAGCTGACCCGCGCGGGCCAAGCGCTCAGCGCCCCCGCCGCTCCTTCACCCCGAGGAGCCCCCGGGCCTCCTCCGTCGTCAGCGGCGGACGCTGCATGAGGGTGGCGAGCTCGGCCGCCCGGCACACCAAGTCCTCGTTGTGCGCCACGACCCGCCCTCGCGCGAACATCACGTTGTCCTCCATGCCGACCCGCAGGTGCCCGCCGGCCGACAGCGCCGCGGCCATGATCGGCAGGTGACCTCGGCCGATCCCGGTCGCGGACCACGACGTCACCTCTGCCGGCAGCATCGAGACCCCGGCCATGAGCGCCGCTGTCGTGGCCGGCATCCCGCCCGGCACACCGGTGACGAAGTCGACGTGCACCCGTCCGCCGAACGGTAGGCCGTGCGTGTCCAAC
>JAQSWG010000013.1 GCA_029266735.1 Ornithinibacter sp. | reverse complement strand
CCGCGTCGTCGATGCGGCCGGGGTGACGGCGGCCCTCGGCGCCCGGGTCCTCGTCACGGTCGTCGCCGCCCTCGGTTTCGCGGGTGCCTTCGTCGCCGCCCTCGGTTTCGCCGGTGCCTTCGTCGCCGCCCTCGGCTTCGCGGGTGCCTTCGTCGCCGTGCTGGGTTTCGCGGGGGCCTTCGTCGTGCTGGGTTTCGCGGGTGCCTTCGTCGCCGCCGCGCTCCGGGCTCGTGCCGTCGTGGCGGGTGCCTTCCTCGAGGGTGCCGTCTTCGACCCCGTCTTCGTGGCCCCCGCCTTCGGCGCGGCAGCCGTCGCCTGCTCCTTGGGTGCCGTCGTCGCGGGCACCAGGGGCTCTGCGCCGATCAGCGGGGTCGTCCGCCGCCGGGCCCGCTCACCCGAGGCTCGGGCCGCCCCCTCGGCGAGTGCTCCTCGTCGCGCTGCCATCAGCGCCCCCGCCCCGTGCCGAGGCTCCGCAGGACTGCCTGGCTGGCCGTGCCGGCGACACCACTCACGGCATCCCCGATGACGGCCGCGGCCGGCATGGCGGGCCCCACGCTGCGCGCGAAGTCCTCGAACGCGCCCCTGGACGTGTAGCGCGGCTCGAAGCCGAGCACCGTGCGCATGCGGCTGGTGTCGAGCCCCCGGCCGAAGGCGAGGAAGGACATCTGGTCGGACGAGAAGTCCGCCAGCCCGAAGCGCTTCGCGAGCGAGCCGGCGATCCCCGCCGCCGGCAGCGGCAGCGGCAGCACCGGACGTCCGACGATCGACGCTGCCTGCAGCACCGTCACGACGCCGTCGCCCGCGAGGTTGACGACGCCCTTCGCGCCGCCGGTCGTGGCGCGGACGAGCGCGTCGATCGCGTCGTCCTCGTGCATGAACTGCATCCGGGCGTCGTAGCCCAGCGGCACCGGGATGGCCGGCAGGTTGAAGTAGTCGGTGATCGAGGTGCGGATCCGGGGGCCGACGATGTTGGCGAAGCGCAGGGTGAGGATGTCGGTGTCCGGTCGTCGGCGCGCGAACCCGCGCACGTAGCCCTCCACCTCGATGGAGTCCTTCCCGAAGCCACCCGACGGCGACCGCTTGGCGCCCATGTCCTCGGTGAACATGGCCGGATCACGAGGCGTGGAGCCGTAGACGGCGGCGGACGACTTGACGACGAGCCGGCGCACCGTGCGGGACTTCTGGCACGCGGCGAGGAGCTGCATCGTGCCGATGACGTTGATCTCCTTCTGCGGCGTGCGTCCTCCCACGAAGGTCGGCGTCGCGATGACGTTCATGTGCACCACGGTGTCGACGCCGGTGGTCTCGATGACGCGGGCGATCATGGGGTTGCGGATGTCGGCCCGGACGAACTCGACGTCGCCGATGTCGTGCGCGGGGGGGATGACGTCGACGCCGACGACCCGCGCGACGGAGGGCTGGGCGCTGAGCCGTCGCGCGAGCAGGCCCCCGAGGTACCGGGAGACACCGGTCACGAGCACCACCGAGGCCACGCCCTGCTCCTTCACGTCGGGACCGACACCTCCGACCCTACCGAGAGGTCACCGGCGGTGACAGGTGTCATCCGCCGGCCACGGCCGCGGCCGGGGACACCGCAACACAAAGGTCCCCGCAACACGGGGACCTTGACGTGCAGAGGCGACTCGGGGTCACTTCTTGTTGCGGCGCTGGTGGCGCGTCTTGCGAAGAAGCTTGCGGTGCTTCTTCTTCGCCATCCGCTTGCGCCGCTTCTTGATGACTGAACCCATGAATTGTCCTCGTCGCTGGTGCGTCAGGTGCGGCTGCCCACCCTACCGGCCCCCGAGCACCCACCCAAACGCGAGGGGCGGCCCGCGGTGCGGGCCGCCCCTCGGCGTGGTGGCGCGTCGATCAGGCGGTGTCGACGAACGAGCTGCGCAGGTAGGTGTGCACCTCGTCCTCCGGCACGCGGAAGGACCGGCCGACGCGGATGGCCGGGAGCTCCCCGGCATGGACCATGCGGTAGACGGTCATCTTCGAGACTCGCATGATCGTGGCGACCTCCGCGACGGTGAGGAACCGCACCTCCGCGAGCTGGCGCTCCGTGGACATCGTGACCTCGATCTTCTGCTCTTCCACAGCGCCGGGAAGTTCCGGCATGGTCCTGCGGACGTGCAAGCGCAACCATAGGGGCAGTTGTGACGACTGGGGAAGGGATTGACGGACATTCCTGCCGTTGTCCAGCCGACACGCCGAGACGGCGTCGACGAGAGTCACCGTCCGCCGAGACGTGGAAGCCCGGTTCAGTCGAACCAGGGGTCGAGACCGTGGTGGCTGAATGTCGCCTGGCGCGTCGCGAGGATCGCCCGGTCCACCGCGTTCTCCGGGTTGTGCCCCGACGACCACGGTTGCACCCAGATCGGCAGACCGCTCGCCGGGAGGTCGCCCATGAGCTCCGGGCCACGCCGCCCGAAGGTGCGCTCCACGTGGTCCAGGTACTCGTCCGGAACCCTGGTGGCGCCGGGCAGCGGCACGTGGGCGGCGATCGCGGTGAGGTGGGTCCAGGACCGTGGGACGACCTCGACGAGCTCGTATCCGCCACCGCCCAGCGCCACCCACCGCCCGGCGCTCACCTCGTGGGCGAGGTCGTGGAGCGACTCGTGGGCACGTCGCTGGGCGTCGACGGTGAGAGCGAGGTGGGCGAGGGGGTCGTGCATGTGGGTGTCGCACCCGTGCTGGCTCACGAGCACCTGCGGGGCGAACGCGCGCACGAGCGGCGGCACGACGGACTCCAGTGACCGCAGCCACCCAGCATCCCCGGTACCGGGTGGAAGCGCGACGTTGACCGCCGTCCCGAGGGCGCCGGACCCACCGATGTCTCCCGGCCAGCCGGTGCCCGGGAAGAGGTTCCTCCCGTTCTCGTGGAGGGAGATCGTCAGCACGCGGGGGTCGTCCCAGTACATCCGCTCGACGCCGTCCCCGTGGTGGACGTCGATGTCGACGTAGGCGACCCGCTCGACGCCGTTGTCGAGAAGCCACTGGATGCCGACGGAGACGTCGTTGTAGATGCAGAAGCCGCTCGCGTGGTCGCGCATGGCGTGGTGCAGGCCGCCGCAGTAGTTGACACCGTGCTCGGCCTCGCCCCGCCAGACCCGGCGGCAGAGGTCCAACGTGCCCTGTGCGACCCGCGCCGAGGCCTCGTGCATCCCGAGGAACGCGGGGTCGTCCTCGGTCCCCAGGCCGCGGGTGACGTCGGCGTTGTCCGGGTCCTTCGAGGCGGTGCGCACGGCATCGATGTAGTCGCGGTCGTGGACGGTCGCGAGGACGTCGTCGTCCGCGATGCCCGGGCAGAGGAGGTCGACGTGGTCGAACACGCCGAGGGCTCGGCTGAGGCGGGTGGTGAGGTCGAGGCGGGCTGGTCCCATCGGGTGCGTCGGGCCGAAGTCGTACGCCGTGAACGCGTCGTCCCAGATGACGCTCGTCCGTGGGGCCATGTCTGCACGCTACTCGCGCGCGATGGCGTGGCAGGCTGGAGGTCCTTGTCACCGGCGAGAGGCAGCAGCATGTCGCGCAACAGCGCCCACGACGACGACGTCCTCGTCATCGGTCTTGGCCGCTTCGGGGCGTCCGCGGCGCTCGAGCTGCGACGCCTCGGCCACAAGGTCACCGCGATCGAGAAGGACGGCTTCCTCGCCGAGAAGTTCCTCGGCCGGCTGAGCCACGTCATCCACGGCGACGCCAGCGATGTCGGGGTGATCCGTGACGCCAAGGCCGGACGCTTCCGCATCGCAGTGATCGCCATCGGCTCCTCGGTGGAGGCATCGGTGCTCGCGTGCGCCAACCTCGTCGACGCCGGCATCCCGGACATCTGGGGCAAGGCCCTCTCCCCCGAGCACGCCCGCATCCTCGACCGCATCGGCGTGCACCACATCGTGCGCCCCGAGGCCGACACCGGCCGACGCGTGGCGCACCTCGTCGGCGGCCGGATGCAGGACTACATCGAGTTCGACGACGGCTTCGCGATCGTCAAGATGCGACCCCCCACCGAGGCCATCGGCTTCACCTTGGAGCAGAGCGCCATCCGCAGCAAGTACGGCGTGACGATCGTGGGGGTGAAGGCTCCCGGCGAGGACTTCACGTATGCCGTGCCGTCGACCAAGGTCTCGGCCCACGACACGCTCATCGTCAGCGGGCCCACGACGCTCATCGAGCGCCTCGCGGCGCGACCCTGACCGACCCGAGGGTCAGAAGTCGGCGATACCCCCTCGGTCACCGGCCAGCGGCAGGGTCATCGCCACCTCATCCTCGCCGTCGTCCTCGGAGACGACTCGCATGGGCCGGCGCTGGGCCGTCGGGCGGAAGCCGAACCCGCTGGCGAACGCCACCGCCCGGCCGTTCTCCGTGCCGACCCAGTAGAGGAGCTGGCGGTTGCCGGCCGCCGCCGCGGCACGGGCGCCCGCGCGGACGAGCTCCGTGGCCACCCCGGTCCCCCGGGCGTCGGGGTGCACCCAGAGGCCGAACAGCTGGGCCACGCCGGGGTCGTCCGCGGCGCCCACGCTGGCGATCCCGAGGGCGACACCCTCGCGCTCCGCGAGCAGGCGGGTGGAGCGCTGCATGCGGTTCCGCCAGAACTCCTCCGGCTCGGCCGCCTCCTCGTCGTGGGTCGCGACGAACGCCTGGGGCGACTCCTGGAGTGCGGTGAGCCGCACGGCGCGGTAGCGCTCCCACTCGTGGACGCCCAGCGATCGCACCGTGATGTCACTCATGGCGGCCACTCTCCCACGGCACCCGTGGGGACCGGCAACCCCGGCGGGGTGAACGGTCCGGGAGCCGAGCGGGTGAACCGGCGTGAGCCGAGCGGGCCGAGCCGTCACGCACCGGCGGGCAGGTCGAGGACCATCATCTCCTCGGTCACCGAGGGGTCCCACGGCATCCTCTCGACCCGCCCGGTGGGCCGGAACCCCATCCGCAGGTAGAAGGCCCACGCGCGACGGTTCTCGTGAGCCACGTCCAGCACCACACGGCGCCACCCGGATGCCGCGGCGTGGGACAGTGCCGTCCCCACGAGTGTCGCGGCCACGTCGGTCCCGCGCGCAACGGTGGCGACCCACATGCCGACGAGGTGGACCTCGTCCGGGGGCTGGTCGTCACCGTGCCACAGGCCGACCGTCCCCACGGGCCGGTCTCCCTCGATGGCCACCCACGTCGGCCCCATGACGGCCACCCGCTCGCGCCACTGCTCGTCGGTGCGCCGGGCCGCCTCCGGGTAGGTCACCCAGAAGGCGCGCGGGCTGTCGATGAGCGCGGCCAGCCGGACATCGCGGTAGGTGCGCCAGGCCTCCGGCGTGACCGGGGTGACCCGGAGGCGCTCGGCCGGCTCGGGCGGCTTGGCGGGTGGCGGGCTCTCAGTCACCGGCGAGCTCACGGGAGCGGGTCGCGGCGGCCTCCATCGCGGTGATGAACGCGGCCCGCACCTTGTGGTCGTCGAGCTCGCGCAGCGCGGCGGCGGTGGTCCCACCGGGAGAGGTGACCTGCTCGCGCAGGACCGTGGGGTGCTGCCCGGTCTCGCGGATCATCGTCGCGGCGCCGTACAACGTCTGGACGACGAGCTCGGTCGCCGTCGCGCGCGGCATCCCGAGGACGACACCTGCCTCGATCATCGCCTCGACGACGTAGAAGATGTAGGCGGGTCCGCTGCCGGAGATCGCGGTCACGGCGTCCTGGAGCTTCTCGGGGACCTCGAGCACCTTGCCGGTCGCCGCCAGCAGCGCCTCGGCCTCGCGCAGGTGCGACTCGTCGCAGTGCGCGCCCGCGCTGACCGCTGCCATCCCCTGGTCCACGAGCGCCGGGGTGTTCGGCATGACGCGGACGACGGCACGGCCCTCCGGAAGACGCGACTCCAGGTAGGCCGTCGTGATCCCGGCGGCGAGGCTGACGACGAGGTTCCCCTCGCCGACATGGTCGTGGATCTCCTCGAGGAGTCCACCCATGTCCTGAGGCTTCACGACGAGCACGAGCGTGTCCGCGGTCGCGGCGGCCTCCGCGTTGTCGACCACCCGCACCCCGTAGCGCTCGGCCAGCTCGGCGGCCCGGTCGGCCCGGCGCTCGGTGATGACGAGCTCGTCGGCCGGACGTCCCGCCCGCAGCAGCCCGGAGAGGAGCGTCTCGCCCATGACCCCTGCGCCGAAGATGGCAACCGTTCCCATGGGAGGTGAGTATGCCGCCTGCCTCCTCCGGCGCCGGCGAGCGTCCGGTCAGCCGGTGCTCACCAGGGACCGGAGGAAGAACTCGACGTTGGCGGGGCGCTCGGCCATCCGCCTGACGAGGTATCCGTACCAGTCCTCGCCGAAGGGCACGTAGACGCGCAGCTGGTGCCCTCGGTCGGCGATCCGCATCTGCTCGTGCGGGCGGATCCCGTGGAGCATCTGGAACTCGTAGGTGTCGGGGCGGCGACCGTGGTGGCCGGCGAGGGCCTGGGCGATGTCGATGAGGCGCGGGTCGTGGCTGGCCACCATGGGGTAGCCGTCCCCGGCCATGAGCACCTTGAGGCACCGCACGTAGGAGAGGTCGACGTCGTCCCGGTGCTGGAAGGCCACCGACGCCGGCTCCTTGTAGGCGCCCTTGCACAGCCGGACCCGGCTCCCCTCGCTCGCCAGGTCGTGGCAGTCCGCCTCGGTCCGGTAGAGGTAGGACTGGAGCACGGCACCCACCGAGGGGAAGTCGACCCGGAGCGTGCGGAGCGCCTCGAGCGTGCGGTCGGTCGTCGTGTGGTCCTCCATGTCGAGGGTCACCGTCGTGCCGACGCGGACGGCGGCCTCGCAGATCGCCCGGGCGTTCTCCAGGGCGATGGCGTCGCCGTCCTGTGGCAGCGCCTGCCCGATCGCGCTCAGCTTGACGCTCACCTCGGCCGCGCCGTACGGGCTGAGGTCGGCGTCGGCGAGGGCGTCGAGGAGCCGGACGTAGGTGGTGCGCGTGGCCTCTGCGCGAGCCCGGTCCGTCGTGTCCTCGCCGAGGTAGTCCAGCGTCGTCAGCCGGTTGGTGGCGCGCAGCTCCCCCGCGACGCGCACCGCGTCGGGAACGGTCTCCCCCGCGACGTAGCGTGCGACCACCGCTCGGCTCACCGGCGCCTTGAGCACTGCCGTTCGGACGAGGTCGGAGTCGGAGAGCTGCAGCAGCGCTCCCCGGAGGAGGTCACTGGGGTCCACGCCGCTCAGGCTAGCCGCCGAGCACCTCAGGGGGTGCGGCGGCGCAGCGTGAGGCTGCCGAGGGCCAGGGAGAGGACGATCCAGAGGGCGATCACCCCGAGGCTTGGCAGGACGTCGCTCAGCGGGTCGGTCTGGACCGTGACGTCCTTCATGGCGTCGACGGCGTACGACAGCGGCAGGACGTCGGAGATGGCCTCGAGCGCCGGCGGCAGGAGCTCGCGGGGCACGAGCAGTCCGCACAGGAGGAACTGGGGCAGGACGAACGCCGGCATGAACTGGACCGCCTGGAACTCGGTGCGCGCGAAACCGCTCGCCAGCAGGCCCAGCGCCGTGCCGAGCAGTGCGTCGAAGAGTGCGACGACCACGAGCAGCCCCAGCGGCCCGGCGATCTCCAGGCCGCAGACCCAGACGGCGAAGCCGGTCGCGACGACCGCCTGCAGGAACGCCATCGACCCGAAGGCGAGGGCATAGCCCACCATGAGGTCGCCCTTGTTGAGCGGAGTCGTCAGCAGGCGCTCCAGGGTGCCGGAGGTGCGCTCGCGCAGGGTCGCGATGCTCGTGACGATGAACATGACGACGAAGGGGAAGACGCCCAGCAGCGCCGGGCCGATGCGGTTGAAGACGTCACCTGGGAGGTCGGCGTAGATCCAGGCCAGCAGCCCGAGCAGCACGACGGGGACGAGGATCATCAGGGCCACCGTGCGGTGGTCGCCCCGGAGCTGGCGCAGGATGCGAGCGGCCGTCGCGAGGGTGATCCGGGCGTTCATGCCGCCGCACCGCCGTCCCGGGCCGCGGCCTCGTCGATGAGAGCGAGGAACGCCTGCTCGGCATCCGTGGTGCCGGTGCGCTCGAGAAGCTCGGGGAGCGTCGAGTCGCTGAGGATCACTCCCTCGCGGAGGAGGAGCAGCCGGTCGCAGCGGACCGCCTCGTCCATGACGTGGCTGGAGACCAGCACCGTGCGGCCGTCACCCGCCAGTCGCCGGAACAGGTCCCAGAGGTCCCGACGCAGGACCGGGTCGAGACCCACGGTCGGCTCGTCGAGGACGAGCACCTCCGGGTCACCCACGAGGGTGCAGGCCAGGTTCGCCCGCGACCACTGGCCCCCGGAGAGGTTCTCCACCAGCGCGTCCGCGTGGTCCGTGAGGGCGACGGCCTCGATGGCGCGGTCCGCGGCGTCCCCGCCGACGCCGATGACACGGCCGAAGTAGCGGACGTTGTCACGCACGGTGAGGTCGCCGTAGACGCTCGGTGCCTGGGTGAGGTAGCCGACCCGCTGGCGCAGCGCCGGCGACCCCGCCTCCTCGCCGAGCACGGACACCGTGCCGCCGGCGATGACCTGGACGCCGACGACAGCCCGCATGAGGGTCGACTTCCCCCCGCCACTCGGCCCGAGCAGGCCGATGACCTGACCTCGGGGAACGGTCACGCTGAGGTCCGGCAGCACCTCGCGGTCACCGCGGACGACGTGGAGGTGCTCGACGACGATCGAGTTGTCGGCCGGTATATTCGTCATGTGGGGAATTTTGCCACCATCGCGGCACCACTGCAAGCGCCTCCGGCAGCCGGCCCGCGGCTAGCGTCGTCCCATGTCCCTGCTCAACCCGTTGCACCGCCCGTACCCCGACGACGTCTACACCGCCGACGGTGGAGAGGTGAGCGCGTGGCTCCGCCCGCCGGACGCCCCGCCCGAGCTGACGTACACCAACGGGGGCAGCTGCGAGTACCTCGCGACGGGCGACGCCACGGGCGGGCTGTACGGCCTGTACCGATGGTCCTTCGGGAAGGACGAGTCAGGGCCGGACCCCCACTTCCACCGGTCGATCACCGAGTCCTTCTACGTCCTCGAGGGTCGAGTCCGACTGTTCGACGGCGCCCGATGGGTGACCGCAGGGGCCGGGAACTTCCTCCACGTGCCCGAGGGCGGTATCCACGGGTTCCGGGGCGGCGACCACGCCCGGATGCTGCTGCTCTTCACGCCCGGCGCGCCCAGGGAGGACTACTTCGAGACGCTCGCGGCGCTGGGGCGGGGCGGCCGGCTGACCGATGAGGAGCGCGCCGCATTCATGCTCCAGCACGACACGCACTGGATCTGACCCGCCAGCCGAGGAGAGACCGCCCATGCGGTGACGTCGTGGCCTGGCTCGACGACCGGACGGGCCGGAGGGGCGCTAGCCCGAGGTCGCGAGGTTCAGCCGCGCGAAGGCGAGTGCCTCGGCGAGGTCGAGCTCGCGCTGTGCGTGGGTGACGCGCCGCGTCGCGACCTCGACGACGACGTGACCCGAGTACCCCTGTGCCGCAAGGGTCTCCAGCACCGAGCTGCACGGCTGGGTCCCACGGCCGGGCACGAGGTGTTCGTCTCTCGGTGACCCGACGCCGTCCGCGAGGTGCAGGTGGGCGAGGCGGGCACCGAGGTCGCGGACCATCGCCAAGGCGTCGCAGCCCGCGGTCGCGGTGTGCGACAGGTCCAACGTCACGTGGTCGTACGGCTGTGGGACCGGGTCCCAGTGCGGGAGGTACGCCTCGACCTCGGCGGAGCGGGGGCCACGCCACGGAAACATGTTCTCCACCGCCAGCCTGATGCCGGAGTCGTTCTCCCGCAGGGCCACACCGTCGACGAAGTCGCGGGCGTAGTCGCGTTGCCACCGGAACGGAGGGTGGAGGACGACGGTGTCCGCACCGAGGTCCTGCGCGAGCTGGATCGAGCGGTCGACCTTCTCCCACGGGTCGGTCCCCCAGACCCGCTGGGTCACGAGCAGCGTCGGGGCATGTACCGAGAGGACGGGGGTGCCGTGGTGGTCGGCGAGTGTGCGAAGTGCGCCGGCCTCGCGGGTCACGGGGTCCGTCCACACCATCACCTCCACGCCGTCGTAGCCGAGCCGGGCGGCCATCTCGAAGGCGGTCGCGCAGTTCTCGGGATAGACCGAAGCCGTCGACAGGCCCACCTGCGCGCGCGGGACCTCGACCGGCTTCGACCGGCCGGCCCTCCTACGGCCCCCGGCCACCACGCCTAGCTCATCCTGTCCAGATGCCGGAGGATGATGCCCTCGCGCAGCGCCCAGGGGCAGATCTCGAGGCGGTCGACGGCCAGGAGGTCCATCGTCGCCTCGGCGACGATCGCCCCGGCCAGCAGCTGACGTGACCTGGAGCTGGAGACACCCGGCAGACCGGCCCGCTGGCTCGCCGACATGCCGGCGATCTCGGGAAGCCGGTCGGCGAGCGTTGCGCGCTCGAGGACGCGCGCGGCATACATGCCCTCGGCACTCGGCGCCGCGCCGCAGACCCGCGCGAGGGAGCGCATCGTCTTCGACGTGCCGACGGCGAGGTCGGGCGTGCCCGCCTTGGTCAGCGGGCGGAGGTCCGCGGCGATGGTGGCGCGGACCTGCTTGCGGGCCTCGCGCACGGCATCCTTCGCCGGAGGGTCACCGTCCAGGAGGTCGCGGGTGACCCGGCCGGCCCCGAGCGGCAGCGACAGGGCGACGTCCGGGTCCTCGTCCATCCCCTGGGCCAGCTCGAGGGAGCCCCCACCGATGTCGGCGACGAGGAGCGTCCCTGCGGACCAGCCGAACCAGCGGCGGGCGGCGAGAAAGGTGAGCCGGGCCTCCTCCTCACCGCTGAGGACGTCGAGCACGACACCCGTGCGCTCCTCGACGGCGTGGAGGACGTCCTCACCGTTCGGGGCCTCACGGATGGCGCTCGTCACGAAGCCGCTGAGGTCCTCGACGCCCTGGTCCTCGGCGACGTCGAGGCACTCCTGGACGAACGTGGCGAGGCGGTCCCGACCCCCGTCGGCGATGAGCCCGGTGTCGGTGACGTGCTCGGAGAGGCGGAGGTCGATCTTGTGCTTCGACGCCGGCAGCGGTTGGGCACCGGGGTGGGCGTCGACGACGAGGAGGTGGACCGTGTTCGATCCGACGTCGATGACCCCGAGGCGCATGCGCCCAACGTAGTGGCTGCCCCCACACGCCCATAGGCTGTGCGGGTGCCCGAGATGCCGCTCGACATCGCCCGGACCTGGGCCGAGTTCGACGATCCGGCGAACGCCGGCCAGCGCTTCCGGGCCGACCTGACCTGGCTGACGTCCAGCTGGACCTGCATCTTCGGCGCCGGCTGCCGCGGCATCTACGCCGACCGACCGGACGACGGCTGCTGCACCCTCGGGGCGCACTTCACCGACGCAGACGACCTCACCAGGGTGCGGGCGGTCGTCGCCGAGCTCGGGGAGGACGAGTGGCAGCACCACCCGGGTCACGGACGCCGCGGCGACAAGGACCCGTCCCGGCTGTCGGCCTGGACCGAGGAGGAGGACGACACCCGCAAGACGAAGGTCGTCGACGGAGCGTGCATCTTCCTCAACCGCCCGGGGTTCCCGGCCGGAGCCGGGTGCGCGCTCCACCAGCACGCCGTGCTCACGGGCAGCCCGCCGCACGAGGCCAAGCCCGACGTCTGCTGGCAGCTGCCGATCCGACGGAGCTATCGCACCGTCGAGCAGCCCGACGACACCTCCTACCTCGAGGTGACCATCGCGGAGTACGACCGCCGAGGGTGGGGCCCCGGTGGGCACGACCTCGACTGGTACTGCTCGAGCAACACGGAGGCGCACGTCGGCGCCGAACCCGTCTACCGCAGCAACCGGGCCGAGCTCACGGCGCTCATGGGGCCGGAGGCGTATGCCGCGCTCGTGGTCCGCTGTGAGGCGCACCTCGACACCGTGAAGCGGGCACGCTCGGCCGGCGCGCGGCAGCTCATCCCCCTCCTCGTGCACCCCGCGACCGTGCAGGCGGGCACCGTGGGTGGCCGTCGTACCCGGGTCCCGCGCAAGCTGGTGACACCCCCGGTCGCGGGCGCGAACGAGCCGGCGCACCCGGTGGGGAGCGCGTCCACGGCGAAGGCGGCGCGGACGGCGAAGAGCGCCAAGGCGGCGGCCAAGGCGGCGGCGAAGGCGGCGGGGAAGGCCGGGGGGAAGGCCAAGGCCGAGCAGAGGGTTCACCCCCTGACGCCCGGAAAGGGCCAGAGGAAGGGCGCCGTGCCGGTCCTTCCGGCGACGTCGGTGACAGCAGTCCAGGCCGCGACGTCGGCGGCGAGGAAGCCGCGCCGCTCGTCGTGATCCGCAGCCCCAACATCTGGGACGCCCCGGACGTCTACGAGCTGGAGAACCTCGCCGCCGACCAGGCAGGCCTGATCGAGGCAGCCGTCGACGCGCTGCGCCCGTGGCAGGGGGCGGACGTCCTCGACATCGGCTGCGGCACCGGCTTCCACCTCCCCCGTCTGGCCCGTCTGGGGGCGCGGGTCGTGGGCGTCGAGCCCCACCTGCCCCTCGTCGCGAGGGCGCGGGAGCGGTTGGCATCGCTGGGGCAGCCGGCGTCGGTGCTCGCCGCCGACGCCGAGTCACTCCCCCTGCGGGAGACCAGCGTCGACATCGTCCACGCCCGGTGGGCCTACTTCTTCGGCACGGGGTGCGAGCCAGGGCTGGCGGAGGTCGGCCGGGTGCTTCGACCCGGCGGCGTCGCCTGCATCGTCGACAACGACGCCACCCGGTCGACGTTCGGCGGCTGGTTCCGCCGCGCGTACCCGGCATACGACCCGGTTGCGGTGCAGCGGTTCTGGGACCGGCAGGGATTCGCGACCGAGCACCTGACGATCGAATGGAGGTTCGACCGGCGAGAGGACCTGGCGGCCGTCGTCGGGATCGAGCTTCCGCCGAATGTGGCCCGGGTGGTCCTCACCGAGCACCACGGGCTGACCGTCGACTACGCCGTCTCCTTCCGCTGGCGCCGCTACTGAGCCGGTGCGCCGGGCCGGGCCTCCGCCTCCAGAAGGGCCTTGATGGCGTCCAGGTCCTTGCGGTTGGCCCGCTCGATCGCCCGGCGCATGACCGGTCCAGCGACCGCACCGAACCCCCGCGGTGAACCGTGGTTGCGCAGAGACATCCGGGTGCCACCCTCGACGTCCTCGAACGAGTAGGTCGTCGTCATCGGGAACGGTCCGGATGCCGTGCTCATCGTCAACCGCTCCCCCGGCGCGAGCTCCAGCACCTCGTAGGTGTAGTCGATCCGACGCCCGAGGAAGGCCGCGACGAACCGCATCCGGCTGCCGACCCGCACCGGCGGGTCCGTGAGCAGCTCCACCGACCGGATGTTCGCGTACCAGCGGGGTGCGTTGAGCGGGTCGGTCGCGAACGCCGCGACTCGTTCGCGCGGGCAGGAGACCACGACATCCGTCGTCACGTCGACGTCCACGACGCCACCTCCTGTGGGCCGACGGCGGGAGACTTCTCCTGGAGCCTGTTCGGACCCTACCGCCGACGAGTCCCCCACCCTCGAGGAGGTCCCATGAGTGAGTACCCCCGGCTGCTGCACACGGTTCTCGACACCACCGACGTCCGAGGGCTGGCCGAGTTCTACCGCGTGCTGCTCGGGCTGCAGTACCGCCCCGGTGACGCCCCGCCCGGGGACGGGGAGGCGGACGACGTCGACTGGCTGGTGCTCACGACGGAGGACGGCACGCGGGTGCTCGCCTTCCAGGGGGTGGCGTCGCTCACCCGGACGACGTGGCCCGACGACACCGTGCCGATGCAGCTGCACCTCGACCTCACGGTGCCCGATCGCGAGGCGCTCGAACAGCAGCGCCGCCGAGCCGAGGACCTCGGTGCAGAGCTCCTGTCCGACCGCACCGACGACCCGGATGAGCCCCTCTACGTCTTCGCCGACCCGGCCGGTCACCCCTTCTGCATCTTCGTCGGCTGACGACCGCCCTCGGGGTCCAGGTCCAGGGCGATGTCGAGGATGGGTGAGGAGTGCGTGAGCCCTCCGACCGAGAGGTAGTCCACACCGGTGGCGGCATACGCCGCCGCGACGTCGAGCGTGAGGCCCCCGGTGGCCTCCACCTCGACGGTCTCGCCCGTCGCGCGCACGGCCTCCACCGTCGTGCGGAGAAGGGTCGTCGACATGTTGTCGCACAACAGGAAGCGGGCGCCCGCCGCCACGGACTCGAGGGCCTCCTCCGTCGTCGTGACCTCGACCTGGACGGGGACCCCCGGAAACTTCTGCCTGACCGCCTCGTAGGCCGCCGTGAGGCCACCGGCGGCGATCTTGTGGTTGTCCTTGACCATGGCGACGTCGTACAGGCCAAGCCGCTTGTTGGTTCCGCCGCCGCACCGAACCGCGTACTTCTCCAGCGCCCGCATCCCCGGAGTGGTCTTGCGCGTGTCGAGCACCATAGCCCCGGAGCCCCGGAGCGCGTCGGCCCACCGTCGGGTGTGGGTCGCGACGCCGGAGGAGCGGGACACCACGTTGAGGGCGGTCCGCTCGGCCACGAGCGTCGTGCGGGTCGAGCCCCTCAGAGTTCCCAGGTGGTCACCACGCACCACCCGGTCGCCGTCGTCGACGTGCAGGTCGACCCGCACCGCGCCGGTTCCCAGGCGGGCATCGACCGCCTCCACCACGAGGGCGACGACCGGCAGCCCGGCGACGACACCGTCGGCGCGCGCCACCAGGTGCGACACCGACTCCTGGCCGACGGGGATGGTGGCGACCGTCGTGACGTCGGTGCCGCCGTCGAGGTCCTCGTCCAGGGCCCGCGCCACGAGGAGGCGGGCATCCGTCGTCGGGAACTCCTGCTCACTCACGGCACGTCGTGGGGCTGGCGGGGGAGGAGCCGACCGGCCGCTCCGTCACACCGAGCGCGCCTCCCTCGGCGCGCCTGACGGTGAGGTGGGTGAGCCACCGGGTGTCGTCCCGTTCCGGGTAGTCCGAGCGCACATGCCCGCCGCGAGTCTCCTCACGCAGGTGCGCCACGAGGGTCAGTGCCTGTCCCAGGTGGAGGAGGTTCGTCGTCTCCCACGTCCGGGGACCGGGCTCGGCCCGGGAAGGAGCCCGCGCGGCGAGGCCGGCCAGGCACTCGAGCGCCTCGTTCGTCGACTGCGCGGACCTCACCGGTCCGGCACCGCGCGTCATGGCCCGCTGGAGCTCCAGACGGTGCGCCGCGTCGAGCACGGCGGCCTCGCCGGGGCCCGGGGCCGGTTCCCGGAGCGGGAGCTCCCCAGCCGCGATCCTCGCGGTGACGTCGTCGGCGATCCGGTGCGCGAAGACGAGCCCCTCGAGGAGGGAGTTCGAGGCCAGCCGGTTGGCCCCGTGGACCCCGGTGCACGAGCACTCGCCGCACGCGTACAGCCCGTCGACGGAGGACCGCCCCATCAGGTCCGTCTCCACCCCACCAGACGCGTAGTGCTGGGCCGGCGCCACCGGCAACAGCTCCGCCACCGGGTCGAAGCCCAGCTCGCGACAGCGGGTGACGATCGACGGGAACCGTGCCTCGAGGAACGCCCGGCCGAGGTGACGCGCATCCAGCCAGACGTGCTCGGCGCCGGAGCCCCGCATGACGTCGAGGATCGCGCGCGCCACGACGTCCCGCGGGGCGAGGTCCCCGAGCTCGTGCCGGCCGCTCATGAACCGCGCCCCGGTGTCGTCGACGAGATGGGCACCCTCGCCCCGAAGCGCCTCCGAGATGAGGGGCTGCTGGCCCGTCGAGCCCTCACCGAGGTAGAGCACCGTCGGGTGGAACTGCACGAACTCGAGGTCGGTGACCCTGGCCCCGGCGCGCAGGGCCGCGGCCATGCCGTCACCCGTCGCCACGGGGGGGTTGGTCGTCGAGGTGTAGATCTGGCCGAGCCCGCCCGTCGCGAGCACGACCGCGCGACCGTAGGCCGCGCCGACCCCGTCGACCTGGCCCTCGCCGATGACGTGGAGGGTCACGCCGCACACGGCGCCGTCCGCGGCGGTGAGCAGGTCGACGACGATCGCGTGCTCGACGACCTCGATACCCGGGTCATCGACCACCCGGTGGAGCGCCGCGATGAGCGCCCGGGAGATCTCCGCGCCGGTGGCATCACCCCCGGCATGGGCGATGCGGTCACGGTGGTGGCCGCCTTCGCGGGTCAGCGTGATCTCCCCCCCGGCGTCCCGGTCGAACTCCGCGCCGAGGGCCACCAGCTCGCGCACCCGGTCCGGGCCCTCGGTGACGAGTGCCCTCACCGCATCGACGTCGCACAGGCCGACTCCCGCCACCAAGGTGTCCTGGAGGTGCTCGTCGGGGGTGTCCTCCGGGTGCAGTGCGGCGGCGATCCCGCCCTGGGCCCACTCGGTCGACCCGGCCGAGAGCACCGTCTTCGTCACGAGGAGAACCCGGTCCACCCGCTCCCGGAGCCGCAGGGCGCAGGTGAGCCCGGCGATGCCGGACCCGACCACGACGACGTCGGCACTGGTGGTCCATCCCGGTGCGGGAGCGGTGAGGCGACGTGGCAGCGACACGGTCCCGGACGGCATACCGGCCCTCACACGTCGGCGCGGGCGTGGGGCACGTCGGAGTAGACGTCGAGCACACCCCCACCGGGGCCGACCAGCACGGGCGTGTTGTCGATGAGCCGGGTGGTGCCGACCCTTGCAGCGACGGCGAGCAGCGCCTCCCCGCGGTACCACTCCGGGACGTCGGCGAGCGTGTGGGGGTGGACGAGGACGAGGTAGTCGACGAGCGCGAGGGGTTCCTCGACGACCACCTCGCGGGCCGCACGGCGAACCGCCGACGGCCCGAAGGCCGCAGCCTCCGCGCCGGCCCTCAGTGCCCGGTTGAGGCACAGCGCGACCTCGCGGTCCGACGCCGTGAGGTACATGTTCCGGCTGCTCATCGCCAACCCGTCACCCTCGCGAACAGTCGGCACGGACACGACGTCGACCGGGAAGTCGAGGTCGCGCACCATCCGCCGGATGAGGAGGAGCTGTTGAGCGTCCTTCTGGCCGAAGTACGCGCTGCGGGCTGCCGTGAGGTGGAACAGCTTGCCGACGACGGTGAGGACACCGTCGAAGTGGCCGGGGCGCGAGGCACCCTCGAGGATCTCGCCCAGGGGGCCCGCCGACACCCGCACGCCCGGGTCACCGTCCGGGTAGACCACGTCGGGGGTGGGCGCGAAGACGACGTCGACGCCCGCACTCGTGCAGATGGCCATGTCGGCGTCGAAGGTCCGCGGGTAGCGCGAGAGGTCCTCCTTGGGCCCGAACTGGAGGGGGTTGAGGAAGATCGTCACGACGACGTGGGCGTGCCGCTGCCGGGCAGCCCGGATCAGCTGCGCGTGACCGTCATGGAGCGCCCCCATCGTCATGACGACGGCGACGTCGCGGCTCGAGAGGGCCTCGCGAGCGGCCTTGAGCTCCTCCCTGGTGTGGGCGACGACGGGCGTGGTGATGGCGGTGGTCACTCAGGGCTCCTGGTCGGCGAGGACGTCGAGGAGCGGTTCGGCCACGGCCGGGCGCAACCGTCCGCTGTCGAGGGCACGGAGCGCCGTGGCTCGGGCGAGTGCGACGTAGGTCCTCCGGATCTCGGGCGAGAGCCGCTCCAGCTCGCGCAGGTGGTCCTCCACGGTACCGACGTCGCCGCGCGCGACGGGTCCGGTGAGGGCGGCGTCACCCATCCGCAGCGCGTTGTCCAGCGCCGCACGCATGAGCGGACCCACGACACGGCGTGGCTCCTCCACCCCGGCCCGGGCGAGCAGCTCCATGGACTGGGCCGTGAGCGTGACGAGGTGGTTGGCGCCGTGTGCGAGGGCGCAGTGGTATGCCGCCCGGTCACCCTCGGCGACCCACACCGGGTCCGCTCCCATCTCCACGACGAGCGCCTCGGCGACCGGGCGCAACGCCTCGTCGGTCGTCACCCCGAAGCTGCACTCGGTGAGCCGCTCCAGGTCCATGGCGGTGCCGGTGAACGTCATCGCGGGATGGATGGCGAGCGGGAGCACGTGGTACGCCCGGGCGGGCTCGAGCACACCGACCCCGTGACGACCGCTCGTGTGGGCCACCATCTGACCCGCCTGCCAGGCGTCCGTGGCGGAGAGACCGGCGACGAGGTGCGCAAGGGCGTCGTCGGGGACTGCGAGGAGGACGAGCTCGGCGTCCGCGACGATCGACGGGACGTCGGCGAGGGGCACCCCGGGCAGCAGTGCGGCGGCGCGTGCCCGGCTCTGCGCGGACACGGCATACGCGCCGGTGACCCGGTGGCCGGCCCGCGCGAGCGCCGCTCCGAGGACCGCGCCGACCCGCCCGGCGCCCACGACTCCCACCGTGAGGCGGGCGGGATGCTCGATGCCGTCCACGGTCGAGCAACCTACCCCCCACCCGTCGCGCGGCGTGTGCCGGCCATTCCGGGCGACGCGTCAAAGGACGGGACGGCGCACCGTCGAGACCGCACGGGCAGGAGGCCGCGTGCGCACCCGGCTGGGGATACCGTGCGGGCGTGATGGTTCCGTGGAAGGCCGCCTGGTCCACGGCGCTCTACGGTCCGCACGGCTTCTACCGCGGCGACACCGGCCCGGCCGGGCACTTCACGACCTCCTCGCACGGGCCCCTGGGGGCGGTGCTCGCCGAGGCGCTCGGCGTCCTCGCCGACCGGGAGGGCGCGACCCACGTCGTGGACGTGGGCTGTGGCCGGGGGGAGCTGCTCGTCCACCTGCACTCCGCTCGGCCCGACCTGCGGCTCACCGGCGTCGACGTCGTCGAGCGACCGTCGGGGCTGCCGGGCGCGATCTCGTGGCTGAGCGCTCCGGGAGGCGCCACGCTGCCCGACGCCCTGGTCGACCTCGAGGACGCCCTCGTCGTCGCGCACGAGTGGCTTGACGTCGTGCCGTGCACCATCGCGGAGGTTGTCGGCCCCGGGCGGCTGGCCCTGGTGCTCGTCGATCCGGTCACCGGGGTCGAGACCCCCGCGGCGGAGGGTCCCGCTGACGAGGATCTGGCGTGGTGCGCCCGGCACTGGCCGGTCGAGGACCGTGCGGTCGGGTCCCGGGTGGAGGTCGGGCTCGCCCGCGACCGCGCCTGGGCCGATCTCGCCTCACGTGTCCGACGCGGCACCATGCTGGCGGTCGACTACGGGCACACCCGGGACGCGCGTCCGGCGGGCGGCACGCTCACGGCATACCGCGCTGGCAGGATCGTGGACGCGGTGCCCGACGGCTCGTGCGACCTCACGGCCCATGTCGCCGTGGACTCCCTGGAGCACGACGAGCTGACCACCCAGCGCGACGCGCTCCGGTCCCTCGGCATCGACACCCGGCCACCGGCCCCGGACCTCGCGAGCTCCGACCCGTCCGCCTATCTCGCCGGCCTGGTGCGGTCCTCCGCGGCGGCGGCACTCACCGAGGAGCACGGACTGGGCCGGTTCCGCTGGGTCTACCGCCGCATCGACGCGGCGTAGGTCAGCCCTTCTTCCTGACCTTCGGCGGGAACGTCGCGACGTGTGCCCGGGCCCGCTCGACCCACGCTGCCGCCTCCACCTCGCCCACCGTCTCCGGGAGCGTGAGGTAACCGGCCATCGGGCGGTCCTCCGGCCCGAAGGCACCTGCCCCCATGCGCTCCAGCTCCGCTCGCGACTCCTCGTCGACCTTGACGCCGATCCCGGAGCCGAACAGGCCCGCGAACATGTTCCCGTTCACGAAGGCGCCGAGCTGACCGAACATGGGCTTGACCTCGACCCCTGCGACGGCGGGCACGAGCGAGCGGAAGCGGTCCTTGTCGTGGTCGGTGGCCTTGGGCATCTGCACTCTTCCCATGGTGGGGCAGACTGGGCCCCGTGACCAGCGAACTCGACGTCGGCATGGGTGCCGGAGGGCTGGCCACCGCGGACATGGTGCTCAACATCGGGCCCCAGCACCCCGCCACCCACGGCGTCCTCCGCCTTCGGGTCGTGCTCGACGGCGAGCGGATCGTGTCGGCGGAGCCCGTGATCGGCTACATGCATCGCGGGGCGGAGAAGCTCTTCGAGGTGCGTGACTACCGGCAGATCACCGTGCTCGCCAACCGGCACGACTGGCTGTCGGCGTTCTCCAACGAGCTCGGGGTGGTGCTCGGCGTGGAGGCGATGCTCGGGATGGAGGTGCCCGAGCGGGCGGTCTGGCTGCGGACCCTCCTCGCCGAGCTCAACCGGGTCCTCAACCACCTCATGTTCCTGGGGTCGTACCCGCTCGAGCTCGGCGCCATCACGCCCGTCTTCTACGCGTTCCGCGAGCGCGAGGAGCTCCAGGCGGTCATGGAGGAGGCGTCGGGGGGCCGGATGCACTACATGTTCAACCGGGTCGGCGGTCTCAAGGAGGACGTGCCGGCCGGCTGGCTGGGGCGGGTCGCCTCGGCGGTCTCCGCGGTGCGCCGTCGGATGCCGGACCTCGAGGCCCTCATCGTCGGAAACGAGATCCTCGAGGCCCGCACCCGCGGTGTCGGCGTCCTCGATGTGGCGACGTGCACGGCATACGGCGTCTCCGGACCCATCGCCCGGGCGAGCGGACTCGACATCGACCTGCGCCGTGACGACCCCTACCTCGCGTATGCCGCGCTGTTCGCCCCCGGGGGGCCTGGCCGGGTCGTCACGCGCTCCGAGGGCGACTGCCTCGCGCGGCTCCAGGTGCTGCTGGAGCAGGTGCACGTCAGCCTCGACCTGGCCGACGCGTGCCTCGACACCCTGGCCATGCTCCCTGCCGGACCCGTCAACCAGCGTCTTCCCAAGGTGCTCAAGGTGCCCGAGGGCGAGCGGTACACGGCGACCGAGAACCCCCTGGGGTTCAACGGCTACTACCTCGTGTCCCGGGGCGAGAAGACACCATGGCGGCTCAAGCTGCGCTCGGCGTCGTTCAACAACGTCCAGGTGCTCTCGCAGGTGCTCCCCGGCTGCCTGGTCGCCGACATGGTGGCGGTCCTGGGCTCGATGTTCTTCGTCGTGGGCGACATCGACAAGTAGGCGTTTCCTCCCATGACCTCGTGAGCCTCACCGGATCCTCTTCGCCGCGGCTCCTCGGATGAACCCGCACGCCGCCCCGATCACGGGGGTGATCTGCGGCCATCGAGTGGAGGAGATCGACGACCCGCTGATGCAGAAGATTCGCTCCATGGACAAGTTGGTCGACGAGCTGGCGCGGGGCAAGAGGATGGAGGCGATCCTGCGCGACGGCAGCGCTACAGGCGCTTGGCCGTATCGTTCGGGCGGTGATGTTCAGCCGGGACCTTCGGGCTGCCGTCGCGGCCGGCGAGATCACCGTGACGATCCGCCTCTGGAGCCGACCGAAGGTCAGGACCGGCGGCCGCTACCAGACCTCGGGCGTCACCATCGAGGTCGACTCGGTCGAGGTTCTTCCGTTCTCCGCGGTGACCGATGAGGACGTCCGCTTGGCGGGTGAGCGCGATCGAGAGGCGCTGCGTGTGCGCGCCGCTCACGCCGGCCCGATCGACGACGACACCCTCGTCCACCGCGTCGAGTTCCACGTCGTCGAGCAGCACCGGCCAGCGAGTCAGGGAGCGCCAGGCGTGTGGTGACCGACGCTCACCTTCACAGCAGCAGGATCGCCGCCGAGACGAGATAGGACGCGGCCACTCCTCGGGGGTCGTGCAGGTCTCCAGGGTCCTCCAGCGATGCCGTGGAGCGGGCGCGGACGGCGGCGCCGGGGTCCGCGGAGACGAGGTCGACGCACAGGCCGGCGACCACGGCGCTGGCGTCGTGGTCGTCCAGACCGTCGAGGGCAAGGCCGTTGTGGAGCAGGGTCGCCGCCTCCTGGAACACCTCACGAGCCATCTCGGGGTCCACCTCCGGCCGATCCCGGGCGACTGCCTCTGCGGTGGCAAGGAGCTGGTCGAACGGTGGTTCCACGGTGCTCGGCGGCATGGCGGAAGCCTCGCAGGACGCCACTCCGACGACACGTCAAAATGGGACCGTGATCCTGCCCACGGAGCGCGACCCCCGCTTCATCACCATCCGCCGAGGAGGGTCGCTGACCGACTCCGACCATCGGCTCCTGGCCTGCTGGGCGGCCACGTGCGCTGAGCACGTCCTGCACCTGTTCGAGTCGGCGCAGCCCTCGGACCCGCGACCTCGCGCCGCGATCGGACATGTTCGAGCGTGGGCGCGCGGTGAGCTGCGGATGTCCGAGTCCCGCGCGGCCGGTGGTCATGCCATGGCTGCGGCACGGGAGGTGAGCGGAGCCCCCCGCCACGCGGCGTTCGCGGCCGGCCAGGCGGCCGTGGTGGCGCACGTCGCCGCGCACGAGCTCGGCGCCGCCGCCTACGCGATCAAGGCCGTGCGTGCGGCAGCCCCCGGCAGCGCCGGTGAGGAGGCCGGCCGGCTGGAGTGCTCGTGGCAGCGCGACCAGCTGCCGACGGCGGTTCGCGAGCTCGTCCTGGACGACCAGCGGTTGCGAAACGAGCTCTGTTGGTCGGTGTTCGACTGCTGACGAGCGTGGTCACGTGACGCCTCGCGAAGGGTTCACCTCCTCGTCACGGTGCCGTGGCCACTGCTCTGCAGGTGTGCTTTCACGGGCGGAAGACCGTCGTCGGGCGAGGTGCGGAGGTTCACCGTCGTGCACCGCGATCTCGTCGCGGCGGCCCGTGAGTTAGGCGGTCTCGGCGATGTTGCCCGCCAGCTCGATGGCCTGCGAGATGAGGCGGTCGTTGGACGCGCTGATGTCGGCATCCTCGGTCGGCGTCGCCGGGCCGGTGCCGTCGTCGATCACGGAGAGCAGGTACTGCATCGCGGATCATCTCCTGTACTGCGGGCGTCCGGCCGGGCGGTAGACCTGCATCGTCACGCCGTGGGAGTCTGCTCGCGACTCGACGAGGTCGAGAGCGAGGTCGCGGCCGGAGTCGGGGAAGAGCCGCGCGCCCTGGCCGAGGACCACCGGGACGATGAGCAGGGTCATCTCGTCGACGAGGTCGTGGTCGAGCAGCCAGCGGACGAGGGCACCGCTGCCGTGCACCTGCAGCTCACCCGGCTGCTCGGCCTTGAGGTCTCCGATGGCCGCCGCGAGGTCACCGGAGAGGACGGTCGTGTTCGCCCAGCGCGGTCGGCTGAGCGTGGTCGACGCGACGTACTTGGGCTTGCTGTTCAGGGCGGCCGCGATCTGGTGGTTTCCCGGATCCTCCGCCGCGACGCGGGCCCGCTCCTCCGCGCCCCAGTACCCCGCGAAGAGCTCGTACGTCCGGCGGCCGAAGAGGAACGCGTCGGCGCGCTCGTAGGTCCGGTTGATCACTGTCATGATCTCGGTGTCGCCCAGCCCCAGGGCCCATCCGCCCCGCTCGAACCCGTTCCTCCGGTCCTCGTCCGACGCGCCCCCGTTTCCCTGCATCACTCCGTCGACGGTGACCTGCGTCATGGTGGTCAGCCTCATGGTCCGGCTCCCTTCTCGGTTCTTGCCTCTCACGTGCACGACGAACAGGTCAGCCACGATCGGACACCTCTCCCCACGCCATCCGAGACGACAGAGGTGCCGATCGCGCCGTGGCGCGCCCGTTCGGCACCACCGGCTCGGCATCCCAACCCTTGCACCGTTGCCTCCCTCCCGTCACGGCACGCCGACCGGAGCGGCCGCGCGTCAGGAGTCGCGCTCCTCCTCGTCCTCGTCGCGCGGCTCGACCCGGCACCAGTGCTGAGCGACGAGCCCGGCCCCGGCCAGCGCCAGCGACGCCAGGACGAGGAGCACGAGCGGCACGAGGCGCGACCGGTTGGCGACGAGCGACAGGTCGGCCGCGACGACCGCGGCCTGCCCGGCATACCACCCGGCGGCCGCCGACCCGGTGAGGGCGGCCGCCTGGGCGAGCACGACCGTGCGGGCGGCGCGGAGCGGGTCGAGCGACGTCGTCGCCTGACCCTGGAGGTAACGGCGCACCGGCCGGGCGAGCCACAGGACGAGCCCACCCATGACGAGGAGGAGGACCCCCGCGAACGTGGGCGGACGCGGCACCAGGGACCCGTCACGGGTCAGCAGGGTGAAGACGACGAAGGACGCGATGCCCGCCGCTGCAGCGGCCAGGAGGAGTGTCTGGACGCGGATCTCTCTGTGCCGCATCAGGTGTGCTGTCCTCCGTCGGTGGTCGGTGGGACGTCGTGCCGGTGCACGCCGCTGCTGTCGAGCTGCACGAGGAGGTCCGCCACGGATCGGTTGCGGTCACCGACGCGGAGGGTCGCCGCAGGGTCCACCTCGAGCCACGGAACGAGCACGAACGCCCGCTCGTGGGCACGCGGGTGCGGAAGCCTCAGACTGCTCCGCTCCGACGTCACGTCGGTGCCGGATGCCGGGTCGCCGTACTGGATGAGATCGAGGTCCAGGGTCCGCGCCCCCCAGAGGACCTCACGGGTGCGGCCGAAACGCGCCTCCACGCCGTGCAGCTCACGCAGGAGCGAGGTCGGCGACAGAGTCGTCATCGCGGTGAGGACCGCGTTGACGTAGGCCGGCTGCTCCGGGCCGCCCACCGGCTCGGTGTCGTAGAACCCGGAGGCGGCGGCATCGGTGAGGCCGACCTCCGGTCCCAGGCAGGCCAGCGCGCCGCTGAGCGTCACCTGGGGTGGCTCGCCGCGGTACGAGAGGTTGGCGCCGAGGGCCACGACGACAGGCACCGGCTCGCGCCGCCGGGTCACGCAGACCGCGACGTCGTCCAACGGCACCCCCACAGGAGCCTGTGGCTTGTGCACCGTGACGGTGACCTCGTCGACGGCGGCGTGGGCCAGGACGTCCATGGCCACGAGCCCGGCAACCCGCTCGATGAGGTCGTGCGGCTCACCCTGGATGCGCGCGAGGACCGCCGCACCGATCTCGCCGTAGTTCACCGTGTCGACCAGGTCGTCGCTCGCGGCCGCCGGGGTGAGGTCGACGACGAGCTCGACGTCCACGACGAACTCCTGGCCCTCGCGCCGCTCGTGCTCGAACACTCCGTGGAATCCCGTTCCCCGCACCCCGAGGAGACGCACGCGGTCGCGGGCCATCCCGCCCCCGCTCACGACGAGGCCCTGAGGGCGTCGGCCACGTCGAGGGCGTCCACGGTGCCGGCCACGTCGTGGACCCGCACCGCCCAGACTCCCCGCTGGGCGGCATACAGGCTGGTGGCGGCGGTCGCGACGTCACGACCCAGTGGGGGTCGCACCGTGTCGGGTGTTCGCCCGACGAGGCCGAGGAAGCCCTTGCGCGACGTCCCGATGAGGACACGGTGGCCGACTGCGGTCAGCTCCTCGAGCCGCCGCAGCAGCTCCCAGTTGTGGTGGGCCAGCTTGGCGAATCCGAAGCCCGGGTCGAGGACGATGTCGGCCGGTCGGATGCCGGCGGCGACGAGGGCCTCGACCCGCGCCGCCAGCTCGGCGGTGACGTCCTCGACGACGTCGTCGTAGTGTGCCCGCGCCTGCATGTCGTGGCTGTGCCCGCGCCAGTGCATCGCGACGAACGGGACGCGGCGCGCCGCGACGAGGGGGGCCATGTCCGGGTCGGCCAGGCCGCCGCTGACGTCGTTGACGAGCACCGCCCCGGCATCCAGTGCAGCGGCAGCCACGTCCGCACGCATGGTGTCCACCGAGACGGGCACGAGCGAGCCGAGCTCCTCGACGACGGGGAGGACGCGGCGTTGCTCCTCCTCGGCACTGGGCCGTTCCGCCCCGGGGCGGGTGGACTCACCGCCGATGTCGAGGAGATCGGCGCCCTGCGCCACCAGCTCGTGGCCGTGGGCGACCGCCGCCTCCGGGGTGAACCAGGCGCCTCCGTCGCTGAACGAGTCAGGCGTGACGTTGACGACGCCCATGACGAGAGGGCGGCCGGCGGCGCGTGCCTCCGGCAGGGTCACCGGCGGGTCACCGCTTGCCACCGAGCAGCAGCGACATCGCCTCGGCTCGGGTGGCGGGGTCCCGCAGCTGACCGCGGACCGCTGAGGTGATCGTGCGCGACCCCGGCTTGTGGACCCCGCGCATCGACATGCAGAGGTGCTCGGCCTCGACGACGACGATGACGCCCCGGACGTCGAGATACCGGACCAGGGCGTCGGCGATCTGGGTCGTGATCTGTTCCTGGACCTGCGGGCGCCGGGCGAAGACCTCCACGAGCCGCGCGAGCTTGCTGAGCCCGGTCACCCGGCCGTCCTCCGCGGGGATGTAGCCGATGTGGGCGACCCCGTGGAACGGCAGGAGGTGGTGCTCGCACGTCGAGTACATGGGGATGTCCCGGACGATGACCATCTCGTCGTGGTCGATCGAGAACGTCTTCTCCAGGATATCTGCCGGGTCCTGCCCCAACCCGGCGAACAGCTCCCGCGCCGCTCGGGCGACCCGCCCGGGGGTGTCGGCGAGGCCCTCGCGCTCGGGGTCCTCACCGATCGCCAGGAGGAACTCGCGCACCGCGGCCTGCGCCCGTGGGACGTCGACGGGCCCTGTCATCGCGGCACTGCCGGCCTCGTCCCTCGGGTCAGGGCTCGACACGACCACCCTCGGGCACCTCGACGACCTTGGTCGGCGGGTTCTCCTCGGGCCGTGGGTCGGCGCCGTTCTCGGCCGCCTTGTCGATGGCGGCCGCGGTGCCGGGGTCGGGTGGGGTGATCGTGGCGCCGGGCGGGGCCGAGACGCCGTTGTGCCCGTTGGCGGCCGCCTGCTCCGCGGGGGTCAGGACCGGCGGGAGGTCGGACAGCGTCCGATTGGCGCTCGAGAGCCAGGTGGGGCGCAGCGGGCGCTTGACGACCTTGTCGAAGATCCCCGCGAGCTCGGACTGGTTGAGGCTCTCGCGTTCGAGCAGCTCGAGCACGAGGGTGTCGAGGACGTGACGGTTGTCGTTGATGACGTGCCATGCCTCGTCGTGAGCGTCGTCGACGAGCTTGCGGACCTCTTCGTCGACGATGGCCGCGACCTGCTCGGAGTAGTCGCGCTGGTGGCCCATGTCGCGGCCGAGGAACACCTCGCCCTGCGACTGGCCGAGCTTGATGGCGCCGACCCGCTCGCTCATGCCGTACTCGGTGACCATCTTGCGGGCCATCGCCGTGGCCTTCTCGATGTCGTTGGCGGCGCCCGTCGTCGGGTCGTGGAAGATGATCTCCTCGGCGACGCGACCGCCGAGGGCGTAGGCCAGCTGGTCGAGGATCTCGTTGCGCGTCGTCGAGTACTTGTCGTCGGTGGGCATGACCATCGTGTAGCCGAGCGCACGCCCACGCGGGAGGATCGTCACCTTCGTGACGGGGTCTGTGTGGTTCATCGCCGCCGCGACGAGGGCGTGGCCGCCCTCGTGGTACGCCGTGATCTTCCGCTCCTTCGCCGACATGATCCGCGTCCGCTTCTGCGGGCCGGCGATGACGCGGTCGATCGCCTCGTCGAGCACCTCGTCGTCGATGAGCTTCTTGTCGGTGCGCGCCGTGAGCAGGGCTGCCTCGTTGAGGACGTTGGCCAGGTCGGCACCGGTGAAGCCGGGCGTGCGTCGCGCGACGGCGAGCAGGTCGACGCCGGTGGCCATCGGCTTGCCCTGCCCGTGCACCTGGAGGATCCGGTGGCGGCCGATCATGTCGGGCGCGTCGACGGCGATCTGGCGGTCGAAGCGTCCCGGGCGCAGGAGGGCGGGGTCGAGGATGTCGGGCCGGTTGGTCGCCGCGATGAGGATGACGTTGGTCTTGACGTCGAAGCCGTCCATCTCGACGAGCAGCTGGTTGAGCGTCTGCTCCCGCTCGTCGTGGCCACCGCCGAGGCCGGCACCACGGTGCCGCCCCACGGCGTCGATCTCGTCGACGAAGACGATGGCGGGCGCGTTGGCCTTCGCCTGCTCGAAGAGGTCGCGCACCCGGGAGGCGCCGACGCCGACGAACATCTCGACGAAGTCCGAGCCGGAGATCGAGTAGAAGGGCACCCCGGCCTCACCGGCGACCGCTCGGGCGAGGAGCGTCTTGCCGGTTCCGGGCGGGCCGTAGAGCAGCACACCCTTGGGGATCTTGGCTCCCACGGCGAGGAACTTCGCCGGCTCGGCGAGGAACTCCTTGATCTCGTGGAGCTCCTCCACGGCCTCGTCGACGCCGGCGACGTCGGCGAACGTGACCTTGGGGGTGTCCTTGGTCGCGAGCTTGGCGCGGGACTTGCCGAACTGCATGACCCGTGAGCCGCCGCCCTGGGCCTGGCTCATGAGGAACCAGAAGAGCCCCACGAGGAGCAGGACGGGGAAGAAGCTGATGAAGATCGTCCAGAAGGCGCTGTCGCCCTCCACCTTGTCGTCGTAGCCGTCCGGCAGGCTCTCACGCAGGGCCTCGACGAGCTGCTCCGCACGGGCGTCGACGTACTCGGCCCTGACCCTCGTGGCGCCGCTGACGTCGTTCGCCTCGTCCCTGAACGTCTGGCCCTCCCGGAGGTCGAGGGACAGCACGTTCTCGGTCGTCATGACCGCCGACTTCACCTTCTTCTCGGCGATGAGCTTCTCCGCCTGAGCCGTGGTGATCGTCGTGTAGCCGCCGCTGCCGTCGAACGAGAAGACCGTCAGCATCACCACGACGACGGCGAGGACCCAGAAGACCGGGGTCCGGAAGATGCGCTTGAAGTCCATGTGGGTACGGAGCGGACGCTCCGGTCCTCCTGCTCGTCGTCACGGGGCCGACCGGCGCACACACCGGTCGGGACGGGTACACGCTAGCAACGAGCCCCATGTCCCCCGTGTTCCGCTCCAGCAGGGGGTTCGACGGCGGGCGGTGAGCACACCAGCCGGCTCTTCGGGCCGATCTCGGATGCCGTGACGGCGCTCAGCTGTACACGTGCGGTGCCAGCGTACCCACGACGCGAAGGCCCCGGTACGCCTCCGCGTAGTCGAGGCCGTAGCCGACGACGAACTCGTTCGGGATGTCGAAGCCCACCCAGCGCACGTGCACGTCGACCTTGGCGGCATCCGGCTTGCGGAGCAGGGTGCAGATCTCCACGGACGCCGGGCTGCGCGACTCGAGGTTGGACTTGATCCACGAGAGGGTCAGCCCGGAGTCGACGATGTCCTCGACGATGACGACGTGCCGACCGGAGATGTCGACGTCGAGGTCCTTGAGGATCCGCACGACCCCGCTGGACTTGGTGCCCGAGCCGTAGGACGACACGGCCATCCAGTCGACCGGGACGGACACCGGCAGGGCGCGCATGAGATCGGCCATGACCATGACCGCGCCCTTGAGGACACCGACGAGGAGGACGTCCTTGCCCTCGTACTCCTCCGCGATCTGCTCGGCCAGCTCCTCGAGCTTGGCGTGGATCTGCTCCTCCGTGATGAGGACTCGTTCGAGGTCGGCTCCCATGTGGGCGGCGTCCACTGCGGCTCCTGGTGTGGTGGGGCGCGGGTGAGGTGCCTATTCAACCGGAGCGGGTGGTCCGATGGTGACCCGGTCATGGGACCGGTGCACGCGCAGCCCACCTGGGACGTGGACGGGACCCTGCCCACGCCATCCCGTGAGCAGCCGGTCACAGGCTGCCGTGTGCTTCGTGGCCAGCTGTCCCGCAGGGGCGCCGGCCGCCAGGAGGAGGCGCCGCCAGACCCGGGTGCGGACCGCGCGGGGCAGCGCCGCGAGCGCCTCGACCCGCCAGGGCCCCCCTCCGAGGTCGGCGACCGCCGACTCGGCCAGGGCCTCGAGGTGCTCCGCGTCGTCGCGCAGGAGGTCGGCGGTGCGGGCCAGGGCGGCAGTGACACCGGGGCCGAGGTCGCGCTCGAGGTCGGCGAGCGCGCGTCGGGCCCGCACGCGCAGGTGGATCGGGTCCTCGTTCATCGGGTCGTCCCACCACCGCAGCCCCTCGGTCTCCGCCGAGGTGCGGCACTCCAGCCGGGTGATCCCGAGCAACGGACGGCGGTACCGCCCGCGGGCGGACGCCATCCCGGCCAGCGACCTGGCACCGGAACCCCGGGTGAGCCCCAGCAGCACCTGCTCCGCCTGGTCGTCGAGGGTGTGGCCGAGGAGCACCAGGGCAGCACCATGCCGCTCGGCGGCGGCGTCGAGGGCGGCGTAGCGGGCCTCGCGTGCGGCCGCCTCGAGCCCTCGGCCGCCCTGGGGGACGGTCACCGAGACGACCTCGACCGGCTCCAGGCCGAGCCGGACCAGGCGCTCGGCCGCCTCCGCGGCGACCCCGCGGGAGCCGGCCTGGACGCCGTGGTCGACGACGACGGCCCCGACCCGCACGCCGAAGGCCGGCGCCTCGAAGGCCGCCGCCGCCGCGAGCACCGTGGAGTCGGCTCCGCCGCTGGCGGCGACGAGCACGAGGTCACCCGGTCTCCGCCCGAGGAGGACCGACCGGACGGCGTGGCGGATCGCCGCCGTCGTCGGATGGGGCCCGGGCACCGCCGGTCAGCCGTGGACGCGCCGGACCCAGGCCGTGGGGTCCTCGATCTCGCGGGCCTGGGGCAGGGTTTCCGGGGAGGCCCACACCGCGTTGAAGCCGTCGACCCCGACGGTGTCCTGGACACTGCGGACGAAGATCGCCCCGTCCCGGTACTGCCGCATCTTGGCCTCGAGGCCGAGCAGCCGGCGCAGGATGCGGTCCGGAGCCCCGGCCCCCTTGCGGCGCTCGGTGAACCGCGCACGGATGTGAGCCACGCTGGGGATGTGGGCCGGGCCGACGTCGTCCATGACGACGTCGGCGTGACCCTCGAGGAGGGACATCACCGCGGTGAGAGCGGCCATCTTCTCGCGCTGCTCCGGCGTCGTGAACAGGTCGGCGAGGCCGGTGCTGCCCTCTCGCAGCAGCTCGGGGAGCTTCTCGGTGAGCCGGCCGGTCAGCTCGTGCAACCGCTCCGCGTCGGGCGCGAGGTCGACGGCGAGGGTGCGTGCCTCCGACACGAGGTGGTCCCGCAGCCACGGGTTCGCCGTGAACTGCACCCGGTGGGTCTCCTCGTGCATGCAGACCCAGGCGCGGAAGTCATCGCGATCGACGCCGAGCTCCTCCGCGATGGACATGATGTTCGGCGCGACGAGCATGAGCGTCGGCGTCCCGCCCGGCGAGAGGTCGTACTGGCCGAGCACCTTGGTGGCCATGAACGCGAGGAGCGCCCCCGCCTCCGCGCCGGTGATCTTGCCGCCGATGGCCTGCGCGGTGGGTCCCGGGGCCTGACCGCGCTTCTCGATGATCTCGTCGAAGGTCGCGTCGAGCATCGCCCCCATCGAGTCGGCGTTGACGGCGATCCACGTGGCCCGGTCGACGACGAGGGCGTCCGGCGCGTCGCCGGGCGTCTCCATCCTGGCCGTGTCCGCGACCGGGCCGCGCGCGGTGGCGGCCGCCGCCCGGATCGCGGCCACTTCGGCCTCGGCCTCGGCCTGGCTGACGGTCGGCCCGGCGGGCACGAGCGTCCTGCCGGTCGTCTTGGCGAACTCCCAGTCGACGTACCCCACGCGGGTCCTGCCTCTCCCTCGGACCGCCGGTCAGCGGCAGCCGCACCTGGTCAGTGCGGCGACGATCCGGTCCAACGCGGCCCGCGCCCGCTGCGTTCCCCCGTAGGTCTCGGGGAAGTCGTCGACGAGGACGGCGAAGGTCAGCGGACGCCCGTCGGCGTCGACCGTCGTGCCCGCCAGAGCCGAGCCCGCCCGCAGGGTCCCCGTCTTGGCGCGGGGGACGCCGACGACGTCGAGCGTCGCCTCGGAGGTGAGCCGGCGCCGCATCGTGCCGGACAGCCCCGAGACCGCCAGGCCGGCGACGATCCCGCGGAGCCCCTCGACCTCGTCTGCCACCGCCAGCCGCAGCACGGCGGACAGCGTCGCGGCGCTCGCCGCCTGGTCCGGGCTCAGCCCGCTCGCGTCGCGGAGCACGAGCCCGGCGGTCGGGACGCCGTGGGCCGTCAGTCGCTCCACGATGTATGCCGCCTCGGCCCCGTCCGTCGTCGTGGGCCGCCCGGCCGCCGCCGCGGCCTGGCGGACGAGGTTCTCGGTGAGGGCGTTCTCGCTCCGGTCCAGGGCCAGGTCGAGCACCTCGGAGTAGGTCGCGGAGTCCACGCCGCCCAGCACCACGGCGTCGGGAGGCGCGGGTTCGTCCCAGGTCGAGCGTGGCAGCAGGCGGCTCGTCACGCCCGCTCCCGCCAGCGCCGCGGAGAACGCCTCGGCGACCTCCTGCTCCGGCTCGCGCGGTGCTGGCCGACCGGCGCGCGGCAGCTGGGTGGCGAGGCCGGTCATGACGACGGCCTGCGTGAACCCGTCGCGCACGTCGTTGGGGTTCCACGACGAGGGGTAGCGCGGGCCCGGGGCGTAGCTGAGGTCCAGCCTGAGGTCGACCGTCGTGCGGCCGCTGCCCCGGAGCGCGTCGGCGACCTCGCCGGCGAGGTCCCCCAGGCCCGCCCGGCCCGCCACCTGCGCCGCGTTTCCCCTCCCGGGCGCCAGGAGGGTGTCCCCGGAGGCGACGAGGACGACCTCTGTCGAGCCCGGCACGGCGACCACCTCGGTCGTCATGGTGTCGCGGAGGTCGAGGCCGTCCGCGACGGCGAGCGCCGAGAGCAGCTTGACCGTCGATGCCGGCACGCGGGCCCGGTCGGCGTCGAGGGCCCAGATCTCCCCACCCGTGATGCCGTCGCGCACGCTCACGCCGAGCCCGCCCTTGAGGGCGGGGTCTCCCGAGGCGCCCACGAGGGCGGACTGGAGCCCCGCAGCAGTGGGCAGGGGCGCCTCGGCGCCCGTGGCAGTGAGCACCTCGTCGACCGAGGCGGCCGGCGAGGGGAGCAGCGCGGGAGCGCGGGTGCCGGACACGGTGGGCGCGGGCGCCGCCGCCGGCCGGTCCCTGGTCAGCAGGCCCGGGGCCAGGTCGACGACGTCCGCCACGGCATACCCGGTCAGGAGGAGGAGGACGGTGGCCGAGGCGAGCAGGACCCGTCGCACCCGCACCTCCTTCCTCCTGCGGTGCATCCATGCGCCACACTGGGGCGAGCCTAGGTCACCGCTGCGAAGGGAGAAGCCCGCCGTGGAGTTCGACGTCACCATCGAGATTCCCAAGGGCCACCGGAACAAGTACGAGGTCGACCACGAGTCCGGTCGCATCCGGCTCGACCGGATGCTCTTCACCGCGATGGCCTACCCGTCGGACTACGGCTACGTCGAGGAGTCGCTCGGCGAGGACGGCGACCCCCTCGACGCTCTGGTGCTCCTCGACGAGCCGACCTTCCCCGGCTGTGTCGTCCGGGCGCGGCCGATCGGGATGTTCCACATGCGCGACGAGGCCGGCGGCGACGACAAGATCCTCTGCATCCCGGCCGGCGACCCCCGCAAGAACCACATCCTCGAGATCGACCACGTCAGCGAGTTCGACCGCCTCGAGATCCAGCACTTCTTCGAGACCTACAAGGACCTCGAGCCCGGCAAGTCCGTCGAGGGCGCGCACTGGGCGGGACGCGAGGACGCCGAGCGGTGCATCACCGAGGCCCTCCAGCGCGCCCGGGACGCCGGGATGACCACCGCGCGGTGGCGGATGCCGGAGCACGAGCCGGGCACGGTGTCGTCGTCGGCCCAGCGCACCGCGGACGAGGTCTCCGCGGCCTCGGAGAAGGCCCGCAGCGAGCTGGCGACGAAGGAGCGCCCGCTCAGCGACGACTGAGAC